>DATKEY010000249.1:0-15511 GCA_035544475.1 Candidatus Dormiibacterota bacterium
CCCTGGGGCGTGGCGATCGCGTCGAGCGAAGGCAGCCGCACCAGGGCGACGGTCTCGCCGAGGCTCGCCGCCACGAGCAGGCACCCCGTGCCGGCGGCGAGCAGGGGCCCCGCCCTCCGCCTCCGGCCGGCGGGGGCCGAGCGCAGCCGGCCGGTCACGAGCGCGGCCCACCCGAGCCACAGGATCACCGGGAGCGCCGTCGCCCAGCTGATGAGGTAGTCGAAGAAGGGGCCGGCGATGCGGGTGAAGGAGAGCGCCGCGGTGGCCATCGAGACCAGCGTCGCCGCCCCGAGCGCCAGCGCGAAGCGGTCGCCTCGCCGGTGGGCGAGCACCACGAGCGCCACCGCGAGGGCGGCGTAGAGGAGGACGAGGAGCAGGCGGGCGCGGTGAGGGAGGACGCCGGGGTCCTGGACGGTCCCGAGGAGGGCGGCGGAGCGCCCGGTCGGGAAGACGCTGAGCTCGAGGCCGAGGCCGGAGACCGCCTGGGAGAGGTCCTGGCTCGCGGGGACGATCGTGGGCGGGAAGCCGGTGCCGTCGAAGCCACCGTGGGGATGGCGGAGGAAGCGGTACAGGAGGGTGAGGTTGCCGGGATGATCGGTGACCTGCTCGATGAGCGGGGGCACCCAGGCGAGCGCGAGGAGCGCGCCGAGGGCGCCGAGGACCAGGAGCTCGCGCCTCCCGGCGTGCGCGCCGAGCGAGGCGTCTCGAGCGCCGGCGAAGCGGCGTGCGAGCCAGGCGGCGAGTAGGATCGCGGCGAGGGTTGGGGGGGTGCTGACGTGGGTCTGGACGATGAACGTCCCGGTGAGGAGCGCGCCGAGGAGGGCCGCCCTCGACCCCGCCGCCCACGCCGCGGTGAGGACCGCGAAGAGCACGGCCGGCATCATGATCGCCCAGGGTCCCCACGGCTCCCGGAGCCGCTCGTCGCCGATCGCGTGGAGGTAGAGGATCACCACGACGCCCGCGGCGAGGGCGAATCCGAGCCCGGCGTGCCGCGCCGCGAGGGCGACGATCGCCATGGCGGCCACAGCGACGAGAACGAGGCTGCCGACCGCCAGCGCGTAGGCGTGGTTGCCGAGGGCCCAGTACACGGGCGCCAGCAGGTAGTAGTGGGCCGGCCCGAGGTGAGCGACCCCGAAGCGGTCGACCGATCCGAGGAGCTGGCGGGCGTGCTCGGCGTCCACCACCGCCTGCTCGACGAAGGCGAAGTCCCCCCCGAGAACGAGCGCAGGGTGCCGCGCGATCGCGATGGCGGCGGCCACCCCGAGCGGGAGCGCCACCGCGAGCAGTGGCGCCCGCGCCCACCACCGTCCGGCGAGCGCGACCTCCTCCCGGTTGTGGCGGGCGTCCGGCGGAGCCTCGAGGGGGAGGGGCGTCATCGCCGGCGACCTCGATCGCACGGCGCGGATCATAGACCGCAAGCACGCGAGCGATTGACGCGTTCCCTGGTCGTGCGCACAACCGACCAGCCGTTCACCCCCGCCCGGCGAGGGCGCCGCCCGCGATGACCCCGGACAGCCCTGGATTCTCGGATCGGCCGCTCTCGGCCGACCAGCTTCGCGAGGCCCTCGCCGCCGCCCTCGGGGTCGATCCCTCGGCGCTGGCGCTGCTCAGCGGCCGCGAGGCGGCGGCCGGGCTCGAACGGCTGCGCGCCCTCCAGGAGCGGGTGGCCCTCCTCGAGGAGCGGGCGTCCACCGACGAGCTCACCGGGGTGATGCGCCGCGGGGCCGGGCTCGACGCTCTCGAGCGGGAGGTGGGCCGCGCCCGGCGCTCCGGCGATCCCCTTGTGATCGCCTTCCTCGACGTCGACGGGCTGAAGAAGGTCAACGACCAGCTCGGGCACGCCGCCGGCGATCAGCTGCTCGTCGACGTCGCGACCGTCCTGCGCGCCCGGCTGCGCTCCTACGACCTGGTGATGCGCTGGGGCGGGGACGAGTTCGTCTGCGCCCTCTACGGCGCCGAGCCCGAGGACGCCCGACGCCGCCTCGAGGCGGTGGCGGCGGGGATCGTCGAGGTCACCGGCGGACGCACCGTGAGCTGGGGCATGGTCGCCCTCGAGGGGTCCGACAGCGCCGCGTCGCTCATCGGTCGCGCCGACGCCGCCCTCTACGACCGACGGCGCTCCACTGCGGACCAGGACACGGCTGGGGCACCATGATGGCGTGAGCCCGCCGCCCCTCCATCCCGACATCGCCGCGCTGGCGATGCTGCTCGGGGAGTGGAGGGGTGAGGGCCGGGGACGCTGGGGCGAGGGCGCGCCCTTCGCCTATCGCGAGGAGGTCTTCTTCCGCCACAACGGCAAGCCCTTCCTCGCCTACGGCCAGCGCACCGCGGCGCTCGACGACGGCCGTCCCCTCCACGCCGAGACCGGCTACTGGCGGGTGGCGGCCGGGGGCGCGATCGAGGTCGTCATGGCCCATCCGACGGGCTTCGCCGAGATCGAGCTCGGCGTCGTCGAGGGCGGCAGGGTCCGGCTCGCGACGGTGAGCGTCGAACGCACCCCGACGGCGAAGACGGTCACCCGGCTGGAGCGGGACATCGAGGTCGACGGCGACACCCTCCGCTACGCGGTCAGGATGGCGACCGACGGGGGCGACGCCCGGTGGCACCTGGAGGCGACCCTCCGTCGCGAGCCGGCCACCGCGCCCGGATGAGCTCCGTCCCCGAGGCCCCGGCGACGCCCGAGGAGCGCGAGCGAAGGCGCGCGCAGCCGGTTCCCCGGGGCTTCCCGCGCCGCTTCCCGGTCCGCGACGACGGGCGCCGGCCGCTCCGCTACAAGGTCGTCGCCGGCGCGGCCCGGATCGGCGCACGGCTCCTCCTCGGCCGCCGGCTGCGCATCCTGGGGCTGGAGAACCTCCCCGAGAAGGGTCCGGTGATCATCGCCGGCAACCACCTGAGCTCCCTCGACACCATCCTGGTCGGCGGCAACACCCCGGGAGCCAACTTCGCGATGGCGAAGCGCGAGCTCTTCCGCAGACCGCTCATCGCCTGGATGTGGGGCGGCTGCAACACCTTCCCGGTCGACCGCCACACCGCCGACCGCTGGGCGCTGCGCACCGCCGTCGACATCCTCGAGCGGGGCGGGCGGCTGATCCTCTGGGTCGAGGGGACCAGGGCCGAGGCCCCGGGGATGCGGCGCGCCCAGCCCGGCGTCGGCTTCCTGCTCCGCCGCGTGCCGTGCGACGTCGTGCCCGTGGCCGTGTGGGGGAGCGAGCGGGTCCTCGTCAAGGGCCACCTCCTGCCCCGCCGCGCGCCGGTGACGATGCGCTTCGGCAGGGCGTTCACGCCCGACGTCGGTGCCGCGCGGCGCGACCACCAGGCGGTCGCCGACCAGGTGGGCGCGCACATCGCCGCACTGCTCCCTCCCGAATACCGTGGGGTCTACACCGACGCGGCCGCGGCCCTCGACGCGGAGGTGTCCTGACGCCGCACGTCTGTACGGATCGCGGGTATGCTGAGCGCACCGTCCGCGGCCAGGGAGAACAGTGATGGATCGTCCTCCCAGCGACCAGATCGTGTGCGTCGTCGGCGCCGGCTACGTGGGACTGGTGACCGGCATCTGCCTCGCGGACTCGGGTCGCACCGTGCACCTCGTCGAGATCGAGCCGCGCCGTCTCGAGCTGCTGCGCTCGGGCCGCTGCCCGATCCACGAGCCGGGGCTCGAGGAGATGCTCCAGCGGCTGCAGGCGGCCGGACGGGTGCACGTCACCGGCGACCTCGCCGTCGGCGTGCGCGACGCCGGGATCGTGATGATCGCGGTCGGCACGCCGCCCACCGAGGACGGCGAGGCCGACCTCTCCCAGGTCCGCGACGCCGTCGCGAGCGCCGGGGCGAACGCCGCCCGCGGGGCCGTGATCGCGGTGAAGTCGACGATCCCGCCGGGGACGACCGCGAGCATGGTGGGGTCGCGCCTCGCGGCCGGCTTCCCCCTCGTCTCCTGCCCCGAGTTCCTCCGAGAGGGCTCGGCGATCCACGACTTCAACAACCCGACCCGCATCGTCGTCGGCGGCGCCGACCGCACCGCCTGCGACCGGGTCGCGGCGCTCTTCGAGCATCTCGGCGCGCCGGTGATCGTCACCGACTCGACGAGCGCGGAAATGGTCAAGTACGGCACCAACACCTTCCTCGCGCTGAAGATCTCCTTCATCAACGAGATCGCCCATCTCTGCGAGCTCACCGGCGCCGAGGTGAGCGCCGTCGCCGACGGGATGGGCATGGACCCCCGGGTCGGCCGCGCCTTCCTCAACGCCGGCCTCGGGTTCGGCGGGTCCTGCTTCCCCAAGGACGTGCGCGCCCTCGAGGCGGCGGCCGCCGAGCACGGGCACAGCTTCTGGATGCTGAAGTCGGCGATCGAGGTCAACCTCATGCAGCGGCGGCGCTTCGTCGCCAAGGTGCGTGAGGCGGTGGGAGGCAGCCTCGACGGCACCCGGCTCGGCGTTCTCGGGCTCGCATTCAAGCCGGGCACCGACGACCTCCGCCAGGCGCCGGCGCTCGACGTCATCCGTCACCTCGAGAAGATGGGGGCGACGGTGACCGCGACCGACCCGGCCGCCCTCGAGGGCGCCCGCCCGCTCCTCGCGGGCACCCGGCTCGTCACCGAGGCCTACGAGTGCGTCCGCGGCACCGACGCGGTGGTGCTCGTCACCGAGTGGCCCGAGTACCGCGACCTCGACTGGGCGCGGGTCGGGCAGACCGTCGCCCGGCGGATCGTCGTCGACGGCCGCAACTGCCTCGACGGCGCGGAGCTCGCCCGCCTCGGCTTCGCGTACCACAGCGTCGGGCGGCGCCCCTCCCTCCCCGACTGACGCTCCGCGGTCTACCGCTGGAGGAAGAGCAGTGCCTTGCCGGCCTGGCCGAGGCGCTCCCCGGCGACGCCGGTGGCGTCCGGAGCCTCGGCGAGGACCAGGTGCACCGCCTCGTGGCCGGTGGAGCGGTACTCCGAGTGGGTCCGCACCACGGAGAGGACGCAGAGCGCGACCGCCACGGGGACCGCGATGGCGGCGGTGGCCCCGACGCGGGGGCGTGGCGCGAGCCGTGCGCCGAGGGCGGGGAGTGCGCCGGCGAGGAGCGAGGCCCAGCCGATGCCGAGCACCGCCGCGAACGCGGTCACCCAGACCACGAGGTAGCCCTCGATCGGCCCGGCGATCCGGGTGAAGGACGCCACCGCGACCACGAGGGCGACGACGAGGAGGCCGCCCACGGCCTCGGCGAATCGGTCGCCGCGGAGCCTCCCGGCGGCTGCGAGCGCCACGGAGGCGGCGACGAAGGCGCCGAGCACGACGAGCCGCCGCCGGCCGAGCGCGGGGTCGACGCCGGCGCCGACCGGCAGGTTGCCGTGGACCAGCCCGGCGAGCATCTGCGCCGCCACCGAGAGCGCCTCGTGGAGGGGGTGGGGCGGATTGCAGCCACAGCGGAAGAAGCGCACCAGCTCGGTGAGGTTGCCGGGGTGGCCGGTGAGCTCGTCGACGACCGGCGGCACCCACATCGCCACCAGCGCCGCGAGCGCGGCCAGGGTCAGGGCACGACCCGTCCGTGACGCCGGGAGGTGCCGCCAGGGGAGCCCGGTCCGCAGGAGCAGGGCGACGGTGGCGGCGGCGAGCACGGCGAGCGCCACCGGTGCGGTGCTGACGTGGGTCTGGGCGAGGAACGACGCCGTGACCAGGGCTCCGGCCAGGGCAGGGACCGATCCGGCCGCCGCGCGAGCGCAGAGCACGACGAGGAGGGTCATCGGGAGCATCGTCGCCAGCGGGTTCCAGGGGAAGCGGAGGAGCTGGGGGTCGAGCGCCCGGAGGTAGAGCAGGAGAACGAGCGCGGTCGCCAGGCAGAGGGCGGCGCCGCCGTGGCGGCGGACCGCGAGCACGATCCAGAGCGCAACCGCGCCCTGGAGGAGCAGGGTGCCGAGGTACATCCCATAGGTCGCGGTCCCGGTCGCGAGGTAGGGGACTCCCGATTCGGGTGGCATCACCCCGGGCCGAGCTGGGCGTGGTGGGTCGCCCGCATCAGCGCGAGCTCGGCGAGCCCACGATCGTCGCCGACCACGACGTCGGGGTGGGCGGCGCCGAGTGCCGCCGCGGCCCAGGCGAGGGGGAGCGCGACGACGGCCGCGGCGAGGAGCACGCCGAGGGGGGAGGGGACGGCACCGAGCCGGCGCGTGCCGCTCGCCGGCGCGGCGACCGGCGCGGCGGCGCCGACCGCCGTCACGACCCTGCCTCCGCGAGCCCCCTGCGGGCGGCGACGAGGGCGGCGAGGGTGGGGGTCGCCGAGGCGAGCACGACCGCCAGCCCGCGGCGGCTCAGCCCGCCGGAGCGGTACATGGCGACGGTGAGGGCGAGGTCGCCCGCCTGCATGACGGCGAGGACGTCGATCCAGCGGAGGTCGACCCGCGGTTCCGAGGCGACGCGGAGCAGGCCCGCGCAGAGGACGAGGTCGCGGCAGCCGAAGAGGCGCGCCATGAAGGTCACCCCCCGGCCCTCGGCCTCGAGCCCGACGGCGCGCAAGCCCAGACGGGGGATCCCCACGCTGCCCGCGCCGACGAGGATCCCGAGCCCCGCCACCAGCCGGACCACGCCGCGGGAGCGAGCGGGGTCCATCCGTCGCAGCACCTAGGAGGACTCCTTGCGCGCGGAGCGCTCGCGCTCCTCGGCCGCGGCCGCCTCCTCCCTCTGCTTCTCCTTCTCGCGGGCGGCGCGCTGCGCCTTGGCCTCCTCGTCGGTGCTCTCGAGGCAGACGAAGGCGACGACCTCCTTGGTGTCCGGGGCGCGGTCGAAGCGGACGATCGCCGTCTGGCTGAGCACCGTCTCGACCCGCCCCTCGGACCCGACCGGGTAGTCGCCGATCGGGGTCCCGGTGCGCGGCCGGGTGTTCTGGATGAGCTTGACCCGCTCGCCGATGTTGAACGGCGGCTCGGGCTCCTCCTTGGCGCTCGGCGGGCGGCCGGGGGACGGCCGGGCGGCCGGCCGGGCGACCGGCGCCTTGACGGCGACGACGGCCTCCTCCTCGTCGATGTCGTCGTCGAGGCCGTCCCCGTCCTCGAGATCCTCCTCCTCCTCCTCCTCCTCGGCCTCGAGGTCGACGACGGCGGCGGTGGCATCGAGGTCGGGCTCGTCGATCTCAGGCTCGGCGGCCTCGACCTCCTCCTCCTCGGCGGCCTCGTCGGCGAGAGGGGCGGCGGCGTCGTCGTCGGGCGGGGTGGGGGCGCTCTTGGCAGTCTTTCGACGTGTCGGCATGAGGGGTCGTGGGCTCGCGAGGGTGGGCGCCGATGCGGCAGGCGGTGGGGCCGGGGCCCGAGTGCGGGAGCATACGGGATGAGACCATCAGCAGGGCCGCCGCGGGCGGCGGGCGGGGGGCCTCACCCTAGAATCCCCCCGTGCTCGCCCGCCCCCGCCTCGCGACGCTCTCCCCGGCGGCGCAGCGGCGTCTGCTCGAGATCCTCCCCGGGGCGCTCACCTGGCTGGTGCTCCTCGCGCCGGTGGTGGCGGCCTTCGCGATCCGGCTCAACGACCCCACCAAGCTGTGGGTGCTCGGCGTCGCCGCCATCCTCCTCGACTGCTACTGGTTCGCGCGCACCACCCTCACCGTGCGCTCGGTCCGGCGCTCGCTGCGTCGCATCCAGGAGACCGAGTCGCTGGACTGGTGGGCGCGCTGCTGCGAGATGGAGATCCCCGAGGGGGCGCCGGGCCCCTCCGAGATCGTGCACTGCGCGCTGATCCCCACGTACACCGAGAGCTACGACGTGCTCCGCGGGACCGTCGCGGCCCTCGCCGACCAGAACTACCCGGAGCGTCAACGGGTCGTGGCCATCATCACCCGGGTCACCGACACCGGCGGCTGGGAGAACGTCGCGCGCCTCCGCGAGGAGTTCGGCGACCGCTTCCTCGCGTTTCTCCACATCAAGGACCCGCTGCTCCCGGGCATCGTGGTCGGCAAGTCGGCGGCGATGTCCTACGGAGGTCCCGAGCTGCGTCGCGCCTGCGACGAGCTGGGGCTCGACCCGTCGCGCACCCTGGTGACCGACCTCGACTCCGACTTCCGGCTGCATCCCCAGTACTGGGCGTACATCACCGCGCAGTTCTGCTCGGTGCCCGACCGCCTCACCTCGATCTGGCAGCCGGTGCCGCTCTTCACCAACAACCTGTGGAAGGTCCCCGCCGCGGTGCGGGTGATGGCGACCGCGGCGACCCAGTGGCAGATGTTCCTCCACGACAACCCGCACCGGCTGGTGATGTTCTCCTCGTACACGATGCCGATGCGGCTGCTCGGCGAGGTCGGCTACTGGGACAGCGACGTCATCCCCGAGGATTCGCGGTTCTTCTGGAAGAGCTTCTTCCACTACGGGGAGAGGCTCGACGTGCGGCCCGCCTTCCTCACCGTCTGTGGCGACGCCCCGCGGGCGCGCGACTACGCGAGCACCCATGTCTCCCAGTACAACCAGATCAAGCGTTGGGCGTGGGGGGTCACCGACATCGCCTACGTGACCACGCGGATGCTCCAGCACACCGAGATCCCCTGGGGGCTGCGCGCACGCCGCTTCGCCTACCTGGTGTTCAACCACCTCACCTGGACGACGCTGCCGGTGCTGCTCTTCTTCGGCGGCCTGCTCCCGGCGTTCATCGACCTCGACTACAGCCTGAGCACCGCGGCGCAGTGGATCGGCTACGCCACCGCCGGGATCCTCACCCTGACGCTGGCGAACACCCTGGTCCTCATCCACACCGACCGGCGGATGTGCGTCAAGCCCGCGGGCTGGCCATGGTGGCGGCGCTGGTACGCCGACCTGCAGCTCTTCCTCTACCCGCCGGTCGGCCTCGCGCTCAGCGTCCTGCCGGCGCTGGAGGCCCAGACCCGGCTGATGTTCGGCGCCTACATCGAGTACGTCGTCGCCGAGAAGGGCTGAGCGGGCGTGTGCTCCGATCGCGTCGGACGACGTGACAGGCCGGTGAAGAACCGTCATCGCGACGCGAAGAGGGTGGCGGAAGGGCGCTGATACAACATCGGGGATGACGCCCCGAGACGCCGTCACCACATCCCCCCGCCGGTCCCGCCTCGCGTCGGTGCTCGTTGCCGTGCCGCTCGTCGTGGCGCTGGCGACGGGCGTCACCCCCGCCTCGGCGTCGCCGATCGCCGCCGCGGGCGCGGCCGCAGCGGCGGCCGCCTCGGCGTCGAACGTCGGAGTCCCCGCCTGCGGTGAGCATCGCGCGCAGCACGCGAGCTGCTTCCTGAGGATGCACGTCGGCCACGATCGGACCGGGCGCGTGAAGCCCGCGGCCACGACCGCGGCCCCCTCTGCCGGCTACACGCCGTCCCAGCTCCAGGCGGCATACGCGCTGCCGGTGAGCAGCGGCGGCGGGCAGGTGATCGCGGTCGTCGACGCCTACGACACCCCGAACGCCGAGGGCGACCTCGCGACCTATCGCGCCCGGTTCGGGCTGCCGGCGTGCACGACCGCCAACGGGTGCTTCCGCAAGATCGACATGGGCGGGGGCCCTGCGTCCCCGTACGGCTGGGACATCGAGACCTCGCTCGACCTCGACATGGCAACGGCGGCGTGTCCCAACTGCCGGATCGTCCTCGTCGAGGCGAGGTCCGACGGATTCACCGACATCTATCCGGCCATCCAGCAGGCGGTCACCAGCGGCGCCAGCGAGGTGAGCATGAGCTTCGGGATGCCGGAGACCGCCGACGAGCTCAACCACGACTACCTCTTCAACCGTCCCGGCATCGCGTTCACCGCGGCCACCGGCGACTGCGGCTTCGGTGTGAGCTATCCCGCCGCATCCCCCTACGTCACCGCCGTCGGCGGGACCACGCTCCTCCCGGCGAGCAACCTGCGCGGCTACACCGAGACCGCCTGGGTGGGGGCGAGCCCCGACCCGAACGACTGCGGCGACAGCCAGCCCACCGGTGCGGGCAGCGGCTGCAGCCAGTTCGAGCCGAAGCCGTCCTGGCAGACCGACCGCACCTCCGGCGACTGCACGAACCGCACCGTCGCCGACGTCGCCGCCATGGCCGATCTCTCGACCGGCGTCGCCGTCTTCGACAGCGCGCAGGGCGGCTGGCAGCCGATCGGCGGTACCAGCGCCGCCGCGCCCTTCATCGCCGGCGCCTGGGCGCTGAGTGGCGGCCTCGGCTACTACCCGCCGGGCGCCATGGCCTTCTACGAGAACTCCGCGTCGATCCACGACGTGACCCAGGACACCCAGCCGGCGGGGATCAGCTGCGGCGCCGCGTACCTCTGCAACGCGGAGAGCGGCTATGACGGCCCCACCGGCAACGGCAGCCTCGTCGGCGGCCTGGTCGATCCCGCGCTGGTGAGCGCGCCCTCGAGCAGCAACGGCACCTCCTTCAGGGTGTCCTGGACCCCGGGCAACGGGGTGGTCGTCAGCTCGTACTCGATCTGGGTGCAGGACGACGGCGGCGCGTGGACGAGGTGGACCGACACGACGGCGACGAGCGCCACCTTCCACGGCTTTCCCGGCCACGCGTACACGTTCCACGCCGAGGTGCACAACGGCCGCTTCGACAGCGGTCCGCCCGACGGCGTCGGCGATGCGACCACGACGATCTCCGGCTCGGCGTCGAGCGGTCCGTTCACCGGCCTCTACGCGGTGGACGCCTACGGCGGCCTCCACCCCGGCTCCTCCCCGCCGCTGGTCACGACCGCCTCCTGGCCGGGATGGAGCATCGCCCGCGGCGTCGCGATGGCACCCGGGGGTCAGGGTGGGTATGTTCTGGACGGGTATGGCGGTATCCATCCGTTCGGCGCCACCGGCGCCATGCCCCCGGTGCTCCCGACCAGCGGCTACTGGTCCGGCTGGGACATCGCCCGCGGGCTCGCCGTCTCCCCCGACGGCCAGGGCGGCTACACCGTCGACGGGTGGGGTGGCGTCCATCCGGTCGGCGACGCGCCGCTGGTCCACGCCACCTCCTACTGGCCGAACTGGGACATCGTCCGCGGGATCACCCTCAACGCCTGCGACCCGACCGGACACAGCGGCTGGGTGCTCGACGGCTGGGGTGGGGTACATCCCTTCGGCGGTGCCCAGCTCCTCGACGCGTCGTCCTACTGGCCCGGATGGGACATCGCGCGGGGAATCGTGAGCGTCTGCACCAACGGCAGGCAGGGCGGCTACGTCCTCGACGGCTGGGGCGGCGTCCATCCCTTCGGCGCGGCGCCGCCACTCGCCACCTCGCTGTACTGGCGGGGCTGGGACATCGCGCGTGCGATCACCGTGCTCCCCGGTGGTGGCGGCGGCTATGTCGTCGACGGCTGGGGTGGCTTCCACCCCATCGGCAAGGCACCCGCGGTCGACACCCCGACGTATGCCGCCGGGCACGACATCATCCGCGGCGCCTCGGCCGGCTGAGCGCCCCGGAGTCAGCCGCCGGCGACGCCGTGGGCGAGCGCCGTGCGGTGGGCGGCGAGGTCGCTGTCGACCATCATCGCGACGAGCTCGGGGAAGGTCACGGTCGTCGTCCACCCCAGCCGGGTGCGGGCCTTGGTGGCGTCGCCGATGAGGAGGTCGACCTCCGCCGGGCGGAGAAAGCGCTCATCGGTGACGACGTGGTCGCGCCAGTCGAGCCCGACGTGGGCGAAGGCGAGCTCGCAGAACTCCTCGACGCTGTGCGTCTCGCCGGTGGCGATGACGTAGTCGTCGGGCTCGTCCTGCAGGAGCATCATGTGCATGGCGCGCACGTAGTCTCCGGCGAACCCCCAGTCGCGGCGCGCGCTGAGGTTGCCGAGCGCGACCTGCTTCTGGAGTCCGAGCTTGATCTTGGCGACCGAGTTGGTGATCTTGCGGGTCACGAACTCGAGGCCCCGGCGTGGTCCTTCGTGGTTGAAGAGGATCCCGCTGCACGCGAACATGCCGTAGCTCTCGCGGTAGTTCACCGTGATGTAGTGGCCGTAGACCTTGGCGACGCCGTACGGCGAGCGCGGGTGGAACGGGGTCGCCTCGTTCTGCGGTGTCTGCCGCACCTTGCCGAACATCTCGCTGCTCGAGGCCTGGTAGAAGCGGATGCCGGGGTTCACGGTACGGATCGCCTCGAGCATGCGCACCACGCCGAGCCCGGTCACCTCGCCGGTGAGCGCCGCCTGCTTGAAGGAGAGACCGACGAAGCTGATGGCGCCGAGGTTGTAGACCTCGAGGGGCTGGCAGGTCTCGAGCGCGGCGATGAGCGAGGACTGGTCGAGGAGGTCGCCCTCGGCGAACTCGATCCCCGGGCAGAGCCGCTCGACCATCGCCAGCCGCGGGTTGTTCTGACCGCGCACCAGGCCGTACACGGTGTAGCCGCGGTCGAGCAGCAGCTGGGCGAGGTAGGTTCCGTCCTGGCCGGTGATGCCGGTGATCAGCGCGGTGCTCAGCTCGACTCCTCCACGATGCGCGGGCTCCTCCAGGATCGGCGCCGCATCATACGGGATCAGCCCTCACGTCGCGCCGCATGGCGCGACGCGTCCTCGATCAGCCCGCGCACGCCGTCGAGCACCGCGTCCCAGCGGTAGCGGGCGTCGACGAAGCGACGCCCGGCGGCCCCGAGGGCGGCGGCGCGGTCGGGGTCGTCGAGCAGCGCGGCGGCGGCGGTGACGAGCTCTGCGGCGCCGCGATAGACGATCGCCCCTCCGCTGCGCTGCGCCTGGCCGGCGAGCGCCGGGGACGCGGCGTTGAGGAGCGCCGGCCGCCCCACCGCCCAGGCCTCGACCGCGAGCAGCGACTGGCTCTCGAGGTAGCTCGGCACGACCACCGCCGTCGCCCCTGCGATCGCGTCCCAGAGCGCCCCGCGCTCGAGGCGGCCGGTGCGGACCACCCCGGGATCGGCGGCCGCTCCGGCCGGCGGCGGCGCCCCGGCGTCTCCGGCGAGCACCAGTCGCAGCTCGGGACGACCACGGCGGAGCAGGGTGACGGCGTCGAGGAGCTCGTCGATCCCCTTGCCGGTGGCGGCCCGTCCCGCGTGGAGGAGGTAGGGGCCGGTGACCCCGAGCCGCTCGCGGGCACGGCCGGGGTCGACGTCGAGCGGAGGATCGATGCCGACGTTGCCGACCCGCCAGGCCCGCCGGGCGGCCTCGGGGTGCGCGGACTCGAGCAGGGCACGCTCCTCGGGGGTGGCGTAGAGGAAGCCGTCGATCTCGTCGACGAGCCGGGCGACGGAGCGCAGGCCGAGGGGGCGCTCCTCGTGGGCGGCCGGCATGAGCAGACGCGGTCCCCGGGTCCGCTTCGCGCCCTGCAGGGAGGGGTGGTAGAGGTATGGGAGGAAGAGGGTCGGCGCCGCGGGGGCGTGCGCGAGCCCCCAGATCAGTCCCGGCGCGTAGGGGCCCTGGAGGGCGACCCAGAGCGTCTCGGGGCGCAGCCGGGGCGGCAGCCGGAAGAGCACCCGGCTGAGCTGGTGGAAGAGGCGCGGCGGGCGCCGGATCCGGGTCGGGAAGCGGTGCACCGTGACCGGCCCGTCGTCAGCCGTCCCGGCCGGCTCGTGGTTGCTCCAGGTCACGGCGTCGACGGCGCAGGTGGTCCACACCTCGACCCGCCAGCCGTCGCCCGCGAGCCGGAGCGCGAGCTCGCGCGCCACCCACTCGGCACCGCCCACCACCCTCTCGCCGAAGCGGGGGGTGACGATGCGCAGCCGGCGGTCGCTCCCTGGCACGGCGCGCATTCTGGCAGCGCCGGGGCTGCGCTTCGGCCCGTCGTCGTCGGCTGAAACACCCTGGATCCTGACTCCACTGTCGGGATAGCATCTTCCTCCCCGGCGCCGTCGCGGGGCCGGTCCGGCTGGAGGTGTCCGACATGGAGCTGCGTCAGGGGCGCGTGACCGCCAACGGCCTCGACTTCGCGTACCTCGAGGCGGGGGAGGGGCCGCTGGCCCTCTGCCTCCACGGCTTCCCGGACTCTCCGTACACCTACCGGTACCTGATGCCGGAGCTCGCACAGGCCGGTTATCACGCGGTCGCCCCCTTTCAGCGAGGGTACGCGCCGACCGCGATCCCCGCAGACGGGCGGTACCGGCTGATCGACCGGGTCCACGACGGCAACCGCCTCCACGAGGCACTCGGCGGTGGAGCCGACGCGGTGGTGATCGGGCACGACTGGGGCAGCCCCATGGCCCACGGGATGGCGGCCGCGGAGCCCGAACGGTGGCGCCGGGCGGTGCTCATCAACGTCCCGATCGCTCCGGTGGGGGCCAACGTCTTCCTCACCTACGACCAGATCAGGAACTTCTTCTACGCCTTCTTCTTCCAGTGCGTGCCGCTCGCCGGGGCGATCGTCTCGGCGGGCGACATGAACTTCATCGACCGTCTCTGGGCCGACTGGTCACCCGGCTACGACGCCCACGATGACCTCGTGCACGCCAAGGCCTGCCTGCGCGATCCGGCGAACCTCGAGGCGGCGTTCGGCTACTACCGGGCGTACTTCGACCCGCAGCGGATCGGCACCGAGGAGTGGGCGAACGAGAACACGCCCGCCTACGGCGCCGTCCCGCCGCAGCCCGTGCTCTACCTGCACGGCCCGAACGACGGCTGCTGCCCCATCGACGACGCCGCGATGGAGCAGACGCGCGCCGCGCTCGCCCCCGGGTCGGAGGCCGGGTGGGTGGACGGCGCCGGCCACTTCCTGCTCGTCGAGAAGCCCGCGGAGGTGAACCGCCGGATCCTGAGCTTCCTCGCCGCGGGCTGATCAGCTCGCGGTGAGGCCGCGCACCACGTCCCGGCCCGGCGTGTAGACGTAGGTGTCGACCGCCGGGGCGTTGCCGATCGGGTGGAAGCCGCCCCAGCCGTCGACGACGTACCCGCCGCCGCCGCCGGGAACCACCGCGATCCCGCGGGCGATGTCCCAGCCGCGCCAGTAGAGGGTGGTGGGCAGCGGCGGAGCGGCGCCGAAGGGGTGAACCCCGCCCCAGCCGTCGAGGACGTAGCCGCCCGGCCGGCCGTTCGTGCAGACGCTCGCGATCGCCCGCGCGATGTCCCATCCCGGCCAGTACGAGGTCGCGTTGAGCAGCGCCGCCCCGCCGAAGGGATGGACCCCGCCCCAGCCATCGAGCACCCAGCCGCTGTGGCCGGTGGCGTCGCAGGCGTCGAGGGTGATGCCCCGGGCGATGTCCCAGCGGGGCCAGTAGGAGGTGGCGTTCACGAGCGGGGCGTTGCCGATCGGGTGGACGCCGCCCCAGCCGTCGACGGTGTAGCCGCCCTGTCCGCCGGGCGCGATCGCCGCGCCGCGGGCGATGTCCCAGCCCGACCAGTAGCCGCTCGTGGGGAGGACGGGCGCGGAGCCGAAGGGATGGATCCCGCCATACCCGTCCAGGACGTATCCCCCCTGCCCACCCGGCGCCATGGCGAGACCGCGCACGATGCTCCAGCCCGGCCAGGTCGCGGTCGGCGGGAGCGGGGGAGAGGATGCGGCGAGCAGGTCGCCGTAGGCGTCGACCGCGTAGAGGCCGGTGAACGGCTGGGCGCGGCTCGCCCCGGCGGCGATCTGGGTGGTGGGCTGCGCCGGGGTCGAGGAGTTCGGCGCCCCGGAGCCGCGGCCGCCGG
>DATKEY010000250.1:0-17024 GCA_035544475.1 Candidatus Dormiibacterota bacterium
GTTCCACGCCGCACAGCGGGCTGTCGTGGCAGGACACCGTGGTCCAGTCGAGGAGGACGGCGACGAACATCACCGTCGACGCGACCGCGATCACCCACTCCCCGACGGTCCACCTGGCGAGGAGCGTCCTCGCGTCCAGAGGCGGTCGGCTCACGTCCTCCCCTCCCCCACTCATTGGATCGCCATTGGATCTTTTCGTGTTAGTGTGACTATAGCATCACGGACGGCGAGCTGCGCGAGACGTGGCATCCTGTGAGGCCTGGCCTCGGCGCTCCGGATGCCGTTCTGGAACGCCCGTATACTCCCGCGTCATGAGCGAGCCGCCCCCCGACGGCCTCGATCTCGACCTGCTCGCCGCCCAACTGCGGGCCGACACCCACGACATCGCCTCGTTCGTCGAGGTGCTCGCCGGCAAGCTCATCGACATCCTGGGAGATCACGTCTCGGTCGAGCGCGCCGGGGGGATGTTCCGCAGGGCGAAAGGGATCGCCACGCTTCGGGTGACGCTCGGCGAGGACGTCTACGAGGCCGCTCGGGCCAGCTCCGGCTGGGTCTGCAGGCACGAGCACACGGTTCGCGGCATCCGGCTGCGGGGCGAGGAGCTCGACATCGACGCCTGGCTGACGGCGCTCGTCGCCGCGATGGCCGAGGAGGCTCGTCGCAGCGCCCGAGTCCGACAGGCGCTGGACTCGCTTCTCACATGAGCGAGGTGCACCCGACATGGGGATGAGCGGCGACGCCGGGCTCCCTCCGGACGCCATCCGACGCCTCCGACAGATCGAGTCCGAGGAGGGGAAGGAGACGCTCTTCACGAGCGACCTCTCGGTGAACGAGTTCCTCCTGGTCAAGGAAGCCGGCTTCCACCCGCGCGGGCTCGTCGTCGGCAGCTCGATCTACCACATCGGCCTGCAGCGCTGGAGATGGGGGCGGAACTGCGAGCTCACAACCCTCACCCAGGCGATGTACACCGCACGCGAGCTCGCCATGAGCCGCATGGAGTCCGAGGCGAAGGCACTGCGGGCCGACGGCGTGGTCGGCGTCCGGCTCGACGTCAAGCTCCACGAGTGGGGTTCGCACACCGCGGAGTTCATCGCCCTGGGCACCGCGGTGGTCGCCGAGGACGGCGCCGACTGGAAGGCGCCCGGAAACCGGCCGTTCACGAGCGATCTCAGCGGCCAGGACTTCTGGACCCTCATCCAGTCCGGGTACGCGCCCGTCGGGCTGGTGATGGGGACCTGCGTCTACCACGTCGCCCACCGCTCCCTTGCGCAGGCGCTCGGCCAGTTCGGCCGCAACGTCGAGATGACGAACTTCACCCAGGGGCTCTACGAGGCTCGGGAGCTCGCGATGGAAAGGATGCAGGACGAGGCGAACAAGGTCGCAGGCCGGGGCATCGTCGGCGTCCGGCTCGAGGAGAGCTCGCACTCCTGGGAGAAGCACATCATCGAGTTCCTCGCCCTCGGCACCGCGGTGCGGCCGCTCAGCGCCGAGCACGAGATCCCCCCGCCCCAGCTCGTGCTGTCGCTCGATGACTGACCTGCCGGCGAGCGCGCTCACCCGCCTGGGTGACACCGAGCACGGCGGAGCCTGGACGAGCGATCTCTCTGTCTCGGAGATGGCCGCGCTCCGGCGGGCGGGCTTCGAGCCTGCCGGGCTGGTGATGGGGACGTCCATCTACCAGGTGTCCGCTCCGTGGCGGTATCGCGCCGCGCTCGGAGGCTCGACCGGCTACGCCCAGTACGCCACGGCCGGTGCGACCGGCCTGGTGAGGACGTATCCGTGCCCCCACCCGTGGACGTGCGGCGGAGCGAGCACCGGCTACACGTGGGAGCAGACCGCCTACGAGACCGGCATGCGCGAGGCCAAGGACCTGGCGATGGGCCGGCTCGTCGCCGAGGCGGCCGCACTCGGGGCGCATGGTGTCGTCGGCGTCCGACTGACCCTTCGGCACCCCGACCGCCGCCGTCGGTCCGTGGAGTTCGTCGCCATCGGCACCGCGATCCGGCGACCGGGTGGGCCGGCGCTCGCCGTCCCCTTCACCTCCCACCTGAGCGCCCAGGAGTTCCTCATCCTCATCGACTCCGGCCACGTCCCCTGCTCGCTCGTCATGGGCGTCGGCACGGTCCTCGTCAGCCCGAACTGCGCCGCTCGGACGCGAATGACGGGATGGTGGAACGTCGAGCTCGACCAGTACAGCGACGCCGCCCACGAGTGCCACCGCATCGCCAACGCCTGCGTCACCGCGGAGGCGTCCGCAGCACGCGCAGACGGGGTGATCGGCGTCACCGTCACCTTCGACATCGAGCCGGTCTCGACGCTGCGGCTCTTCGACCTTCGCGTCATCGGGACCGCGGTGCGTCGCTATGCCGATGCCGAACCCAGCGTCCGTCCCACCGCGCTCGTGCCCCTCGCGGTGCGATGAGCGAGCAGCGCGCCGACGCCGCCCTGCGCTCCCTCGCAGAGCCCGGCCCGCCACGGCCCTGGACGGGATTCACGAGCAATCTCTCGGTGCGCGAGGCGGTGCTCGTCGACCAGTCGGGGTACTCGCCCATCTCCTCCGTCATGGGGACCTCGATCTACCACGTCGGCGCGCAGTTCACGACCCCGCTGAAGAGCAAGGAGATGGACACTCTGTCGAAGGCCGCCTACGCTGCCCGCGGCAACGCGATGCGGCGCCTCGAGGCGGAGTCGCGCGAGGCGGGCGGGGCCGGAGTGATCGGTATCCGGCTGACGGTGGCGATGATCGGCTCCGGTGAGTCCGCCGAGCAGATCGCGCAGTACACCGCCATCGGCACCGCCGTGAGCGAGGCGCGGACCGCCGACCGGCAACGCGGCGACCGCCACTTCACAACGGACCTCGACGGCCAGGACCTCGCCCTGCTCGTGCGCGCCGGCTACTCCCCACTGGGCCTGGTGATGGGCTGCTGCGTGTACCACGTCCGCTTCCAGTACGTCGGACGGGGAACGACCATCGAGCTCAGCGCGCTCACCGAGGCGATGTACGCCGCACGGGAGATCGCGATGGGACGGATGCAGCGCGAGGCCGCACGGCTCGAGGCCCACGGCATCGTCGGGGTGCGGATCACCCAGGGCTCGTACGCGTGGGGCAGCAGGCTCATCGAATTCCTGGCGACCGAAACCGCCGTCCGACGGCGCACCCGTGAGCACCGGTCGCTCGAGCCGCGGCTCGCCCTCGACCTTCGTGATCCGGCCGCCCCGACCTCGCTCGGCGAGGCCGTCAGCCGAGCCTCGTATGCAGGCCGGCGTCGACGGTGAGGCTGAGCCCGGTCACGTAGCGCGACTCGTCCGAGGCGAGGAAGAGGACGGCGTTGGAGACGTCGACCGCCTCGACCCAGGGGACCGGGAGAGCGTTGAGCATGAGCATCGTCTGCCCCATCCCCTCCTTGCTCGTGGCGCCGAAGACCGCGTACGCCGCGTCGTTGTCGATCATGTCGGTGTCGACGGTCGTGGGGTTGACGCAGTTCACCCGGATGCGATGCGCCGAGAGCTCGTTGACGAGCGTGCGCATCAGCCCGATGACCCCGTGCTTCGCCGAGGTGTAGTGGGCGAGGTTGGCGAACCCCTCCAGCCCCGCGACCGAGCTGGTGATGACGAGGGAGCCGCCGGTGCCCTGCCGGATCATCGTCGGGATCACCGCCTTCAGCGTCCGCCACACCCCGGTGAGGTTGGTGTCGATCACGTCCTCCCACTGCTCGTCGGAGAGCTCCCAGGCGGGCCCGAAGCTGCCGATCCCCGCGTTGGCGCAGACGACGTCGATGTGGCCGAGCTCGGAGAGACCTCTGTCGACGGCCGCCTGCATCTGGGCGAAGTTGCGCACATCGGCCTGGACCGCCACGCAGCGGTGGTCGAGCTCCTCGACGAGGTGGACGGTCTGGTCGAGGTCGCCCGGCGTCGCCAGCGGATAGGGCACCGAGCCGATCTGCTCGCAGAGGTCGACGGCGATGATCTCCGCCCCCTCCTCGGCGAGGCGGATCGCGTGGGACCGCCCCTGCCCCCGAGCCGCCCCGGTGATGAGCGCGACCTTGCCGTCCATGCGACCCATGGCCCGTCCTCCTCTCGCGTCCAGCGCAGGCAGGATACCGGCTATGGTTGGCGTGGGTTGCCCAGTCGCATCGGGGTCCGAGCGGCCGGACTCCCAGGAATCTCCCAGGAACCACTGAGGCTCCTCGGAGGCGGGGCGGCGAAGCTGGGCGCATGTCCTCCCCCCGCCGCCTCACCCCCGACACCCGCGACCGGGCCCTGCGCCGGCTGCGCCGGATCACCCTGGCGGCCGCGGTCACCAGCACCGGCGCGGTCGGCGCCATCACGGTCGGCCTCGCCGCCACCGCCCACAGCACGACGACCACCGCGAGCACCTCGACGCCGGCGACCGATGTCGTCCAGGCCGGCTCGAGCAGCACCGCGGCCACCTCGAGCGCGACCTCGGCGACGGCGACCCCGGCCGCGACCCCCGCCGCCACCGCGGCACCGACGGCCGCCGCGACCGCCGCCCCCACCGCCGGCGCCTCCACCTCGCAGCTCGGCACCTCGCAGTCGGTCCAGAGCGGCTCGAGCAGCCAGGCCCAGGCGGTGAGCGGCGGCTCGGGGCGATGATCCGGGGGATGGCCACCCTCGGCACCGCCGACGACCGCGCGCTGGGGACCGGGGTCCGCGTCGTGGTCACCGAGCCCTCGCGGCTCGCCGCGGCGAAGGCCGCCGTCGACGAGGTGCTGCAGGACATCGACCTCGCCTGCAGCCGCTTCCGCGACGACAGCGAGCTCGCCCGGCTCAACCGCGCCGCCGGCACCGAGGTGATCGTCGGTCACCTGCTCGGCCGTGCCATCGACGAGGGGCTGCGCGCCGCCCGTCTCACCGACGGCGACGTCGATCCCACCGTCGGGACCGCGATCCGCCTCGCCGGCTACGACGTCGATTTCGCCGCGGTCGCCGCCGAGGGGGCGCCGCTGACCCTGGCGGTCCAGCCGGTTCCGGGATGGCGGGCGGTGCGCTTCGACCCGGGGTCCCGCCGCGTCTTCATCCCCGCCGGGGTGGAGATCGACCTCGGCGCGACCGCGAAGGCGCTCGCCGCCGACCTCGCCGCCGCGTCGGGGCTCGCCGCGATGGGCGGCGGTGGAATCCTCGTCAGCCTCGGCGGCGACATCGCCCTCGCCGGCCGTCCGCCCGAGGGCGGGTGGACCGTCGCCGTCAGCGAGGACAGCAACGACCCCGTCGAGGTCGCGGAGGAGAGCATCACCCTCCAGGGCGGCGCGGTCGCGAGCTCGAGCACGCGGGTGCGGCGCTGGCGTCGCGGTGAGGTCGAGCTGCACCACATCATCGATCCCCGCACCGGCTGCCCGGCCCGGACGCCGTGGACGCTGGTGACGGTGGTCGCCGACACCTGCGTCGACGCCAACATCGCCTCCACCGCCGCCATCGTCCGCGGCGCGGCCGCGGTCGAGTGGCTCGGCACCCTGCGACTGCCGGCGCGGCTCGTCGACCGCAACGGCGCGGTCGTCCGCACCGGCGGCTGGCCCACCCCGTCCGGCACAGGGAGCAACGACCAGGCGCCGTAGAGTCGCCGGCATGCGATTCGCGATCTCGATCCCCCAGCTCGTCGACGGTGGCGCGTTCGACCCGGACTGGATGCGCGCCCACCTCGCCCGCGCCGAGGAGCTCGGCTTCCACAGCGCGTGGACCCAGGAGCAGGTGCTCGGCGCCGTCCCGGCGCTCAGCCCGATGGAGGCGATGACGTACGCGGCCGCCTGCACCGAGCGGATGCGCCTCGGCTGCGTCGTGTTCGTCACCCCCCTCCACAACCCCGTCCACCTCGCCAAGAGCCTCAGCTCCCTCGACCAGCTGAGCCGCGGCCGCCTCGACGTCGGGATCGGCACCGGCGGCGCCCAACGGCCGTTCGCCGCCTTCGGGGTCGATCCCCACACCTTCGTCGGCCGCTTCACCGAGGGCCTGCGACTGATGAAGGCGCTGTGGACCGAGCCGCGGGTCACCTTCGACGGACGGTTCTGGCAGCTGCAGGACGCCGCGATGGAGCCGAAGCCGGTGCAGCGACCCCACCCGCCGATCTGGTTCGGCGCCAACCACCCGGCGGCGCTGCGACGGACGGCGCGACTCGCCGACGGGTTCTTCGGCGCGGGGTCGACGACGACCGCACGGTTCGCCGAGCAGGTCCCGATCATCCGCAAGGCGCTCGTCGAGGAGGGGCGCGACCCCGCGACCTTCCCGATCGCGAAGCGGGTGTACATCACCGTCGACGACGACGCCGACCGCGCCCACCGGCGGATGGCCGAGGCGCTCGACCGTCTCTACGGGCAGTTCGGCATGCGCGACGTCATCACGGTGGCGGTCACCGGACCGCCGGGCGCGTGCGTCGAAGGCGTCCGCGCCGTCGCCGACGCCGGCGCCGAGCTGATCCTCTTCACCACCCTCTTCGACGAGGACGAGCAGATGGAACGGCTCGCGACCGAGGTCGTGCCCGCGTTCCAGTGAGCCTGGGCCGCTCGCTCAGACTGGCCCGCCGTTGACTAGTATGCTAGCAGACATATATGCTCGCATTCCGTGTCCGGTTCCCAGGAGAGACACCGTGAGCAGGGATGAAGGAGAGATCTCCGTCGCCGGCACGACCGCCCCGCGGTCCGTGGCGGACGGGCAGCCCGTCAAGCGGGTGATGGACGGCGGGGTGGCCGTCCTGACCATGCAACTGGCGCCGTACAACCTTCTCGGGGACGTGCTCCTCGCCGAGCTCATGGCCGCTCTCGCATGGGCGAGGCAGGAGGGAGCGCGCGCCGTGGTCCTGCGGAGCGGTCTGCGTCACTTCTGTGCGGGCGCCGACCTCGACGCGATGCGTGCCGCCGTCGCGCGCGACGAGGTCCCGCAGTGGCCGGTGGTGGACGTCCTCCGCGCCTTCGACTCGCTGCCGATCCCCATCCTGGCGAGTGTCCACGGGGTCTGTGTCGGCGGTGGCCTCGAACTGGCACTCGCCTGCGATCTCGTGGTGGCCTCCGAGTCGGCGAAGATCGGGTCGGTCGAATCCACCGTGGGGCTGCACCCGCTGATGGGCGCGGTCCAGCGGGTGACCCAGCGCGCCGGGGCGGCCCGCGCGAAGGAGATGGCCATGCTCGGCCGGCGCTACGACGCGCGCACCCTCGAGCGCTGGGGAGTCATCAACCGGGTCGTCCCCGATGAGCAGCTCGAGGAAGCCTCGATGACTCTCGCGCGGGAGCTGGCGCATGGGCCCGGCGTCGCCCACGCGGCGACGAAGGCGTTGGTGTCGGTGGCCGTGGACCAGGGCATCGCCGCGGCGGACGAGGCCATGGCGCAGCTTCAGCTTCCGATCTGGCGCTCTGACGACCTGAGGATCGGGCTCGCGTCGTACAAGGCCAACGGGCCGGGCATGGCCCGGTTCGTGGGGAGGTAGCGATGGGCCTCCCTCTCGAGGGCCTCCGAGTGGTGGACTTCTCACGGGTGCTCGCGGGTCCCCACTGCGCTCAGACACTTCTCGAGCTCGGCGCCGATGTGATCAAGGTCGAGCCCCCGCGCGGCGACCTCTCCCGCTTCGCGTTCCCCCGCACCGGGGAGGTGTCCGGGTACTACGCTCAGCAGAACTCCGGCAAGCGCAACGTCAGCGTCGACCTCAATGTCGCGGCCGCCCGTGAGGTCGCCCTGAGGCTGTGCGACAGTGCCGATGTCATCGTCGAGAACTTCAGGCCCGGGACGCTCGCATCCTTCGGTCTCGACTACGCGTCGGTGGCCGCGCGCAACCCGACGGTGGTCTACGCATCGATCAGCGGCTACGGGCAGACGGGGCCGTGGCGCGGACGCATGGCGTACGCGCCGACGGTGCAGGCGGAGAGCGGACTGACCGCCACCACCGCCACACACCACGGTCACGCCTATGGCCGGCTGCGGGGCGACTCCCTCTCACATGCGGACGTCTACTCCGGCCTTCAGGCCGCCATCGCGATTCTCGCGGCCCTCCATCACCGCGAGCAGACCGGCGAGGGCCAGTACGTCGATGTCGCCATGGCGGCGGTGATGCTCGCGATCAACGAGCGAGTCCACGTCGACCTCTCGAATGTGGATCTCGGCGCCGAGCGTCCGATCCTCGGGGCCACCGACCATCCCTTCTTCACCAGCCCGGAGGGGACGGTCTTCGTCAGCCCGATGAGCCTGGTCGGCAGCCTGACCTTCCCCTTCTACCTCGCTGCGATGCGCCGGCCGGACCTGGCGGACGATCCGCGCTTCGCCACGCCCGAGCTGCGCCTCGAGCATCTGGCCGAGCTCCATGCGCTGGTCCAGACGTGGATCCTCACCTTCGACGACATGGCGTCCCTCGATGCCCAGCTCGACGAGGCGAAGATCGCGACGGGCCGGCTCCGTGGGATCAGGGAGTTCGCGGAGACGGAGTGGGCCCGCAGCTGGCCCGCGACGCGGCGTGTCCCGGACCGCAGCGGCGGCGACATCACCGTGCCTGGACGGCCCTGGCATTTCAGCCTGGACGCCGCGCCGCCGCCACCACGCGTGCCCGCGCTGCAGGGGGAGCACAACGAGGAGGTCCTCGCCGCGCTCGGCTACAGCGCGGCGGAGGTCGACCACCTCCGGACGCAGGGCGCCCTCGTTCAACCGGGGAGAGAGATCCCGCCGCCCGAGGGCCAGGCGGAGGTGACCGGCGGCGCGTTGCCGCCGGTCACGACCAGAACCCGCTAGCCGCGGAGGAAGTCGCCGATCAGCACCGGCGCGGCGGTGTCGAAACCGACCACGTCGAGCATCCCGGCGTCCGACCCGTCGATGACGCTGGTGCCGTAGCCGGCGAGGCCGACCGACACCATCCGCGCGGTGGCCACGCGGGCGCCCCGGTACGCCGCCATCGCCTGCACCGGGTGCTGCGGCCCGGCCCAGGTCTGGCCGTCGGTGTAGAGGGTGAAGCCGTCGAGGTCGACCCGCTGGTCGATCGCCCAGCGCATCGGGACCGAGCAGTCGGTGCCCTCGCCGCGCGCGACCGCCTCGATCGACTTCATGGCGTCGTCGAGGCGCCGGCGCGGGCTGATCCGCAGGTCCTTCGCGTTGGTCGTGAAGCCCAGGACCTCCGCGTTCGGCTCGGTGCGCAGGGCGATGAGCGCCATCGCCGCGGCCGCCTCGCGCGGGGTGAGGCCGTGGACGCCCGCCACCGACCCGTGCATCATCGACCCCGAGCAGTCGACCGCGAGCAGCAGTCGACGGCCGGTCGGCTCGACGTTGCCGAACGCCGCGTAGAACGCGGCGTCGAGGGCGTCGACGACCGGCTGCACCGGCTCCCAGGTGTGGCGGCCGCGCAGGCCGCGACCCGCCGCGTACGTGCGCAGCGCGATGAGCACCGCCATCGGGTGGACACGGGCCTTGCGCAGGCGCGCCTCGTCACCGAGGCGGCCGGCGACGGTCCGGGTCGCCTCCGAGCGCGGGGTGAGCAGCCCGCAGCGGGTCATCGTCGCGAGGTTGCGGATGAGCGCGGTCATCGGCATGTCGACGAGCAGCGCCTCCCACACCTCCCGGTCGTCGAGGTGCGCGGTCGGCACCGCCTCCCACGGCAGGCCGTGCTCGCGGACGAGCTGCGCGGTGGCACGCGGCGACTCCGACGCCTGGACGCGGGCGAAGCCGTCGAGCAGGCGGAATCGCGCCCGGTCCTCCGGCATCTCTCCCCGCGCCATCCAGCGGAAGAGGGCGTCGTGCTCCGGGGTCGGCGGCTGCGCGTGCGCGAGCCGCAGCAGGTCGGCGTGGGTCCAGCCGTTGCGCTGGCGGTACTTCACCGCCTGGTACGCGAGCGAGTCGAGCACGCGCTCGCGGTACCAGTCGGCGATCGCGCGGCGGGTGCCGCGGCCCCAGCCGCCGAGCTCCTCGATCGCCTCGGCGAAGGCGAAGAGGTGGGTCGCGGTGCGCGCCACCCGCGGCAGCGCGGTGAGCGCGGCCTTGCGGGTCGCATCGTCGCCCCGCTTCGCGGCGATGGCGAGCGCGAGCAGCGCCGCATCGTTCCGCGGCGCGCGCCCGGCCTCCGAGACCTCGGCGATGCGCGCGACGGTGCGCGCGCCGTCGGCCTCGACGCAGCGGTCGACGCAGCGCGCGTTCTGGAGCGTCAGGGTGCGCTCGGTCGCGTAGTACGCGCCGCCCTCGGCGCCGAGGACGAGGAAGCGGTCGAGGCGCACCCAGTCGTCGACCGGGAACGCGTAGCCGCCCGCCTCGTTCCGCACCATCTCGGCCTCGCGGCCCGGGATCGGCGCGGTCTGCGGGGTCGCCTTGCGCGAGAGGTGCTTCACCAGGTCCTTCATCGGCATGGGAGTGCCTCCACGTGAGCCACGGGAGAGTTCGGACGAATGAGGCGGAACGGGCACAGCGCTCTCTCCAGCTGAGCTACGCCGGGTCACCCCGGACGGCAGGACTCGAACCTGCGACCTCTCGATCCCGAATCGATAACCCGATCCTTCCGGCCCGAACCCTCCATGGACTCGTCGGTGACGGACGACATCATGACCATGGGACGTTTCCTGTCAAAGAGGTAACCCACGGTCTCCGGCCCGTCCCACACGCGGCGATCGTGAGGATCGCGGCGCGTGGGAGGGGTGCACCCTGGCGAGACCCGGACGAGTGAGGTGCCGTGGAACGCAGGGGTCGAACCTGCAGGGACCGAGGTCCCCTCTGACCAAGAGATAACCCAACGACGTCCGGCCCGGGCTGTCGACCAGGGTGCAGTGATCGATCCCATCGGGCGCGACCCGGGAGGTCGCAGCGGAGGCACGGACGAGTTTGGGCCATGGGCGCAGGGACCGAATTTCCTGCATGTGGAGGTCGGATAACCCAGGGCATCCGGCCCATGCCTCACCGATGGGACTATGAAGGTGTCAAGGAGCTGGAGCCGATGGTCGGAATCGAACCGACTGCCTTCCCGATACCAACGGGATGCGCTTCCGTACGCGCCACACCGGCCTGCTGTGAACATCCAAGTTGGCGCCGCCAGCAGGATTCAAACCTGCGGCCTCCTGGTTCGAAGCCAGGCACTCTGTTCGCTGAGCTATGGCGGCGTGGAGATGGAGCCGGCGAGAGGAGTCGAACCTCCACCTCCGCCGTACGAGAGCGTTGCTCTTCCGTTGAGCTACGCCGGCCTGCCGTCTGTGGACCCGAGAGGCTTCGCTCCTCCAACCTCCCGCTTGCGGGGCGGGCGCTCTCCTGGTTGAGCTACGGGCCCAGAGATGGTGTCGCCGGCACGAGTCAAACGTGCGACCTCTGGCTTCGCAGACCAGCGCTCTGTTCGCTGAGCTACGGCGACGTGGACGGCCGGGTGGTGTGGCGTGCCGGAGTCGAACCGGCCCCTCGCGCTTCACAGGCGCGCACTCTTCCGCTGAGCTGACGCCACCATGGATGGGGCCGCGGCATGGCGCCCCCGGGAGGAGTCAAACCCCCGACGTCCCCGGGTAGAAGCCGGGCGCTCTGTTCGCTGAGCTACGGGGGCGCGCGATGCCGGGAGGGAAGGCGGCCGGGTGGTCGTGGTCGAGTGGTGCCGCCGGGAGGACTTGAACCCCCATCCCGTCGGGTAAGAGCCGCGGATCTGCCGGTTGAAGTACGGCGGCGTGATTGGTTCTGGCGGCAGGATTCGAACCTGCGGACCTCCGCTGTATCAGAACGGCGCTCTGCCCGGGCTGAGCTACGCCAGAACGGTGTGGTGCCGGATGGAGCCGCGTGCGAGCCACGATCTCGCACCCCCTGCTTGGAAGGCAGGAGTGCTGCCGATTACACCAACGCGGCCTGGTACCGAGAGCGGGACTTGAACCCGCACGAGGCCTTCGCCTCACCAGGGTCTGGGCCTGGCGCGTCTTCCGGTTTCGCCACCTCGGTACGTGTGGCCGGGATCAACCGGCCGCAGCGAGCTCGGACTCCCAGCTGCGCAGCCGCTGCAGGCGCTCGAGCTCCTGCTCGAGCGGCGCGCGCAGGCTGCGTGCACGCCGGCGCTGGTGGTCGCGCAGCGCGGTGCGGTTCGCCATGTGCGCGAGAGCCTCGACGATCCCGAGGGCCTCGGCCTCGGTGGTGGTGATGACGAGCCCCTGCCCGTCGGCGGTGATGGTGACCTTCATTGCTGCTCTCCCTCGTGAGCGGTGTGGCGCGGCCGGGAGGAGTCGAACCCCCGGTCGGGCGGTTTTGGAGACCGCCCCGCTGCCGCAGCGCGGCCGCATGGATCGTGGAGTTGGTCAGGACGGGTGGGTTCGAGCCACCGACCTCGTGCTTCCGAAGCACGCGCGCTACCTCTGCGCCACGCCCTGACGGAGTTGGTCGCCTCGACGGGACTCGCACCCGTGTTACTGCCCGCTGGGCTCGCCGATGCCCGGGACGCGGATGGCAGCCTCGGGAGGACTCGAACCCCCATGTCCCGGGTAACAACCGGGCGTCCTACCGTTGAACGACAAGGCTGTGAGCTGAGGTGTGGTGCCCGAGGCAGGAGTCGAACCTGCGACCTTCTCGATGTGAACGAGTCACTCTGGCCTGGCTGAGCTACTCGGGCATGGTGCCGAGGGACCGAATCGCACGGCCTCCGCGCAGGGCTTCAACCTGCCGCTCTACTGATGAGCTACCTCGGCATGGAGCTGGCGGGGGGACTCGCACCCCCGGTGATCCGCGGTCTGCAGCCGCGTGCCTTCGCTGCTCGGCCACGCCAGCACGGCGCGCCACGCAGGTACAGGGACCAGGCCTCGAACCTGGAATCTTCGCGTTCAGAGCGCGACGTGGTACCGATTCCACCATCCCTGTACGTGCGTGCGGCCATACGAGGGTGGCGGCCCGATGCCGCCACCCTCGTATCGAGGAGCGCGCGCGCGTGCGCGCACACGCAGGAGTCACTCCGCCCACGTGCGCGTGCACGTGCACGGAGACTCCATCTCCGTTTCCAACTTGGATATTCGTGGTGTGAAAGGGCGTGGGCCATCCTCCACCGACCCACTGATCGGCGGCGATTCCCTTGTGGGGCAAAAGAAAAGGGCCTGGTCATCGACCAGGCCCTTTGATGTCGGGGTCGGCTCTCGTCGCTACGGAGAGTTGTCTCCTCTCATCTGCCGGGCCTGGCCGCACGTACGCGGCTGGACCTGAAAATACGCATGCGTATCAGCAGGGTTCCAGCTCATACCTGTCCGCGATTCCACGGACAGAGGTGCTGCGAGCGAGCAGATGGTTCGGCGGATCATGGTCGGAAATGTAGCAGGCACCGGGCGTCGCTGCAAGCACCTGTCACGTGCTCGTAACGGCGTCCTCCGCAGCAGGATGCGCATCGCCCGCCGGCGCGTCGGCTGCGCGGCCGACGAGCTCCACCGATGCGGGCGCCGCCGCACGGCGAAGGCGGCGCCATGAGCGCACGCCATACACCGTGGTGACCGCGATCGAGAGTGCGAGAAGCGACACCTGATGGTCGGCGATGAACCGCAGCAGCCAGGTGAGCGGACTCGCGAGCGCGACACCGACCGCGAGCAGCACGACGAGACGGGCGAGCGTGCCGATCGCCGACAGTACGAGGACGACGATCTCCCCCATCCCCGTGCTCCCCGCGAGGTAGGACGTGACGGCACCCGGGAGCAGCACGACCACCGGGACGGCGGCGCGGTCGAACCAGCGCTCGACGCGCCGCGTCCACCTCCCGGTGCGCGGCAGGCGGCGGTCGACCCAGGTCAGCGTCGCGACACCGTGGATCCGGCCGAGCCGGTACACCACCGGTACGGCGAGCAGCCGGCGGACGAGCGCGACGGCGAGAAGGGGCGCGACCCCGACCGCCCGGGACGCGAGCAGCACGTTGCGGGCCCGAGGGTTCAGCGCCACGAGCAGCAGCGGGGTGTGGGTGACGAGCACCGGCGACGCCGTGTCGCCGACCCCGCCGGCGACCACGAGGAGCGCCATCAGGGCGATCAGCCGGCCGGTCACGCCGTGCCGCCAGGACGGCCGGGCGCCGGTCTCCGCCTCCACCGGGGTCGGGCCCATGGCCGCAGCCTAGCCGGTCCGGCCGCGGCGCCGATAGGCGGATCCCCGGTGGGACGCAGGTCTGCAACGCCTCGGTGCGTCTGGAAGGATGAGGAGGAGACCCCGTGCACAGTGACGGCGTGAGCTCGACGGATCTCCCGCGCGCCCCGGACGCCGTCACGCCGGCCCCGGCGGTCGTGGGCGGGCACCCGGGGTGGGCGGCATGGGGCCCGGAGGCGATGCCTCCGATGCAGTGGGCGCCTGCCGGCCTCGGCCGGCGCACCTGCGCGGCGATGATCAACTTCGCCGGCACCGGCTTCGCCGTGCTCAGCCTCGGCGGCCTGGCCGGCAGCCTCCTCGGCGGCGCGACCCGTCACGCCCATCCCACCGGACGCGAGCTCGTCGTCGCGGC
The DNA here is from genome assembly GCA_035544475.1 of Candidatus Dormiibacterota bacterium. Lineage (GTDB taxonomy): Bacteria > Chloroflexota > Dormibacteria > Aeolococcales > Aeolococcaceae > CF-96. Next base: position 14,387 of record DATKEY010000250.1, read on the forward strand.
GGTCATGACCGCGATCCTCTTCCTCGGACCGCTCGCCTACACCGTCGCCTCGTGGCGAGCCGGGGCGAGCGTCGGGATGCGGTCGCTGGGCCTGCGCCTGGTCGACGCCCGCACCGGCGACCTTCCCTCGACCGAGCAGGTGCTGCTGCGGATGGCCGGGACCTTCTACTCCGCCCTCCCCCTCGGCCTCGGCCTCCTCTCCGCGGCGACCACGTCCGACCGGCGGGGCTGGAACGACCGCCTCTCCGGGACGGCGGTCGTCCACGCGCGCCCGGTCGCCTACGGCTGGGTGTGGAACGGTGCGCAGTGGATCTGGTCGATCGCGCCCGCCGTCTCGTCCGCGCCCGCCCCGACACCCCGCCGGACCCCGGGTGGCCCCACGCCGGCCCGCTCCATCTGGACCTGGACGGACGTCGTCCCCCTGCTCGTCCTCTTCATCCCCGCCGCGCTGCTGAGCCAGCTCCTCGTCGTGGTGGCGCTCCACGTCGTGCGCACCGGCCACGGACGTCCCGCCCCCGTCTCGCTGCTCCTCGACGTCGCCGCCTACGCCGCCCAGCTCGGCCTCGTCTGGCTCTTCCTCGGGGTGCGGCGCCACGTGCATCTGCGCGACCTCGGGCTGCGCCTCCCGCACTGGCCCTGGCTGCTCGCCGCCCTCCCCGCCCTCGCCGTCGCCTGGATCGTCGAGGGGGTCCTCGGCGAGCTCGGCACCTCCTTCCTCCCCTCGTCGCCGAACAACCAGTGCCACACCATCCAGTCCGACTACGGCTCGGCGCTCGCGCTGGGGCTGATCGGTGTCGCCGTCGTCGCGCCCGTCGTCGAGGAGATCCTCTTCCGCGGGGTCGTCTTCGGATGGCTGCGCGGACGGATTCCGGTGCCGGCGGCCGTCGTCGTCAGCGCGGCGATCTTCTCCCTCGCGCACCTCGGCTGGCGGGAGTGGTCGCTGCTCCTGCCGGTGCTCGGGATCGGATGCGTGCTCGCCACGCTCTACCACTACAGCCGGTCGCTCTGGCCCGGCATCCTCGTCCACTCGTCGATCAACACCGTCGCGACCCTCGTCGTGCTCCTCGGCGCCACCCGCTGCTGAGCCGGGCGCGTCGACGAGGGGCGGCTTCGCCCCGGACGGCGATGTGCGAATAGCACCCCCTCTCCCCCGCGCGGGTGTGGCGGACTGCGAAGGGGCCCCGTACGCTGCCGTGAATGGCTGCGCTCCGCGCCGTGCCCCTTCAGGCCCTCGCCGTCGACGTCGACACGCTCCGTGGAACTCCTCCTGGCGCGGTTGCGCAGCGACCGCGCCACCACGGGGACCGGGGCGCGAGCTTCCTCGAGGCCGTGGTCTTCGACGTCGACGGCACGCTCGTCGACAGCGAGCGCGACGGCCACCGCGTGGCCTTCAACCGCGCCTTCGAGGAGCTGGGGCTTCCCGACCGATGGGACGTCGACCACTACGGCCGGCTGCTCGCGATCACCGGCGGCCGGGGCCGCATCGATGCGCACCTGGCGTCGCGCGGCATGCCCGCCGACGAGCGGGCCGCGGTCGTGCCACGGCTCCACGAGCGCAAGACGGAGATCTTCTGCGCGATGGCGGCGGCGGGATCGTTCGCACCACGTCCCGGAGCGGAGGAGCTGCTGCGGGATCTCGAGAACGCCCGGATCCGTCTCGCCGTGGCGACCACGGGGACGCGTGCGTGGGTGACCGACCTGCTCGACCGTGTCTTCGGAACGGATCGGTTCGAGGTCGTCGTCACCGGGGACGAGGCGCCGAACCGCAAGCCGGACCCGAGCGCCTATCTGCAGGCGCTGCAGTCGCTCGGGGTCACCCCGGCGTTCGCGATCGCTGTCGAGGACTCCGAGAACGGGCTGAGCGCCGCCGGCGCCGCGGGCCTCCCCTGTGTGGTCGTCGTCAACGGCTACACCGCCGGTCAGCGGTTCGACGGCGCCGACCTCGTGCTCGACGGCTTCGGTGACGGCGACCGCCCCGCCGAGGTGCTGCTCGACCCTCATGGCGTGGGGGTGCGCGGCGTCCTCGACGCCACGGTGCTCTCCAGGGTGGCGACAGAGGCACGGACCGGCGCGACACGATAGGGACCCTGCATCCCCTCACCAGGAGGTCGACGATGACGGGTCAGAGCGACGCCGCGCTCCCGAGCAGGGAGGCGCATCTCCACGCCCTCGACGTCGCGCGAAAGACGCCCGCGCTGCTCATGCCCCGCCATGTCGGGAAGGCGCAGATCGCCGCCCGGATCCACGGCACCGGTGCGATGGGACGTGCCAACGCCTGGCTGGCGGTGAGGATCACGAGGATCGTCGGCACGATGTACTGTGCCTACCTCTTCACCGTCATCGCCCTGGTCGCACTGCCGTCGGCCATCCAGCAGGGCTCGCCGACGGTCCTCGTCAACTGGGTGTCGTCGAACTTCCTGCAGCTCGTGCTGCTCCCCATCATCATCGTGGGCCAGAACGTCATCTCCGCGGCACAGGACGCTCGGGCCGAGGCGGACCATGAGACGTTGACGGCGCTGCACCAGATGAACGTGCAGCAGCTGCAGATCCTGGACAGTCAGGAGAAGATCCTGGAACTGCTCAAGGGCAAGCTGTGCTGACCCCTACGCCGACGGGGCGTCCGGACCTCGGCGCCGGA
>DATKEY010000251.1:0-5144 GCA_035544475.1 Candidatus Dormiibacterota bacterium
GAGGCGGCCGCCTCTCAGGGAGACGGCCGCCCTGGTGGGATCAGAGCAGGGGCAGGGCCACGTGCAGCCTCTGCACCGCCGCGCTCACCGGCGTGACGAGGCGCGCGGCGGCGGCGGGAGGCGCCGGCTGGAGGCCGGGGACGCCCGGGATGCCGGGGACTCCGGCGCCGGGGGTTCCGGGCTTCGGCTGCGGCTTCGGCTGGGGCTTCGGCGCTGCGGGGGCAGGACCGGAGACCGTGACCTTCACGCTCCAGCTCTTGGATGGACCGGATCCGCGCTGCAGGAGGAGGAAGCCGCCCTTGCGCTCGGCCGAGCTCAGGGTGGCGTCGCCGTTGCGATTGGCGAAGAACACCGCGTGGGTGCTGCCGTCACCGCGGCCCCCCCGGCCGGGGCCGAGGTCGGGCTCCTGGGTCGACGCACCGCCGTGCCGCCGCCATCCCATCCCGCTTCCGCCGCCGCGGCTCACCGACTGCGGGTTGTTGCTCCGGGGCGGGCTCCAGCGCTGACCGGAGTCCGGCTTGAGGGCGACGTCGATCTCGGTGCCCGGCGTGACCGTGATCGTCTTGCCGGCGTCGGCCTCGGTGATCGTCACCTTCGCCGTGGGGGTCCGGGCCGCGCCGGGGTTGCCCCGCCTGCGCCCGAAGTCGGGGCTGGCGGCGATCTCGGTCACGGCGCCGGGGGCGGCGATCCCGGGCGCCGCCGGGCCGGCCGCGGCCGTGAGCCGCGAGGCCACCGGGCCTGCAGCCGACGCGGACGCGGTGGCGGCGATGGTCACGACGCTGGCGCCGGCCAGCCACAGCAGGCGGCTGCGCATCTCATTCCCTCCTCGATGAAACCCGTCACCGGATACACGCCCGGCACGACCACGTCGGGGGACACCACCCCGGCGGCCCTCCGGCGGCCCTCTCTGCGACCATGCCCGGCATGAGCTCTCAGGAGGCCGGCGCGACCCCCTCCGACGGCGCGGAGCCCGCCGTCGAGCCCGCGCCCGCGCGCACCCGCACCCTCCCCAAGCCGGCCTCGACCCCCGAGCGTGAGGAGGTGCGGCGGCTGCTCCGTGAGTACGCGGCCCACCACGACCCGGCGGTCCGCGAACGCCTGGTCGAGCTCAACAGCGATCTGGTGCGGTTCATCGCCCGGCGCTTCGCGAACAGGGGTGAGCCCCTCGAGGACATCGAGCAGGTCGGCTTCCTCGGCCTCATCCAGGCCATCGAGCGCTTCGACCCCTCGCTCGAGAACGAGTTCAGCACGTTCGCGACGCCGACGATCATGGGCGAGATCCGGCGGCACTTCCGCGACCGCTCGTGGGCGATCCGGGTGCCCCGGCGCCTCCAGGAGAACTACACGCGGGCGATGCGCGCCCAGGAGCAGCTCTCCCAGGAGCTGGGCCGCCAGCCCTCGGTCGCGGAGATCGCCGCGCGCCTCGGCCTCGAGCCGGACGAGGTCCTCGCCGCGCTCGAGGTCTCGCCCGCCCAGCACACCGTCTCCCTCGACGCCACCCGGCCGGGCCGGGACGAGGAGGACGGATCGGAGCTCGGCGAGCGCCTGGGCCAGGAGGACGAGGCTCTCGAGCGCGTCGAGATGAAGGCGCTCATCGAGCAGGCGATGGCCCACCTCACCCCGCGCGAGCGGCAGATCATGCTGCTCCGATTCTTCGACCAGCTCCCCCAGACCGAGGTTGCGAAGCGGCTGGGAATCTCGCAGATGCACGTCTCCCGCCTGCAGCGGGCGGCGCTCGAACGCATGCGGCGGGAGTTCCCTGAGCCGCCGCCGGTATGATCCCTCCACTCCACGCCGTCCGCGACGGCTCCCTCACGAACTGAGCCCGTGCGCAGCCCAGAGATCCGGGAACGTTTTCTCCACTTCTTCGAAAGCCGGGGGCATCGCCGGCTGCCGAGCGCGTCGCTCGTCACCCACGATGATCCCTCGGTGCTCTTCACCGTGGCCGGCATGGTCCCGCTGAAGCCCTACTTCCTCGGCCTGCGGACCCCTCCGGCGCCGCGCGCCACCTCCTGCCAGAAGTGCATCCGCACCCCGGACATCGAGGAGGTGGGGCGCTCCCCGCGCCACCACACCTTCTTCGAGATGCTCGGCAACTTCTCCTTCGGCGACTACTTCAAGGAGGGCGCGATCGAGCTCGCCTGGGAGCTGCTGACCAGCGACTACGGGCTCGATCCCGCGCGGCTGCGGCCGAGCGTCCACCCCGGCGACAGCCGCGCCGAGGACCTCTGGGTGCGGATCGCCGGCGTCCCCCGCGAGCGGGTCGCCCACCTCGAGGACAACTGGTGGCAGCCGGGGCCGACCGGTCCCTGCGGCTACGACAGCGAGATCTACTGGGACTGGGGCGGCCCGTGCTCGTGCGGCCGTGACGACTGCGGGCCGGAGTGCGACGGCGACCGCTGGCTGGAGATCTGGAACCTCGTCTTCATCGAGTTCGACCAGCCCGAGCCCGGGGTGCGCACTCCGCTGCCCGCTCCGGGCATCGACACCGGGATGGGCCTCGAGCGCATCACCGCGGTGATCGAGGACGTCCGCAGCAACTTCGAGACCGACCTCTTCGCCCCGCTGATCGCGGGCTTCGAGGCGCGGAGCGCCCCCGCGGCGCCGTCGGCGGAGCGCACCGTGTCGCTCCGCGTCCTCGCCGACCACCTCCGCAGCTGCGCGTTCCTCGTCGCCGACGGGGTGACCCCGGCGAACGAGGGGCGGGGCTACGTGCTCCGCCGGATCATTCGCAGGGCCGGCCTCCACGGGCGGCGCGTCGGCCTCGACGGAGGGCTCGCCGCCGGGGTGGGCGACCTCTGCGAGCTGATGGGCTCGGCGTACCCGGAGCTCGTCGAGCGCCGTGAGCACGTCGAGCGGGAGCTGCGCCGCGAGGAGGAGGCGTTCACGCGCACCCTGAGCCAGGGGCTCGACCGGCTCGAGGCCCTGCTCGCGGACGGCGGTGGCGACATCTCCGGCGAGGACGCCTTCCGTCTCCACGACACCTTCGGGCTGCCCGTGGAGATCACCGCCGAGGTCGCCGCGGAGCACGGCGCGACCGTCGACCGCGAGGGCTTCGCGGCGGCGATGGCGGACCAGAGGGCCCGGAGCAAGGCGAGCGCGGTGAAGCATGGCTTCGAGGGCGGGGCGGCGCTCCCCGAGACCGCCTTCGTCGGCTACGACACCATCGAGACCGGGGCCGAGGTCGTGCGCATCGGCGAGCGCGAGGCGCTCGACGCGCTCACCGCCGGCGAGAGCGCGGCCGTCCTCCTCGACCCCAGCCCGTTCTACGCGGAGGGCGGAGGCCAGATCGGCGACACCGGGACCCTGGAGTGGCCCGCTGGGCGCGCGAGGGTCACCGACACCCGGCCGGTGCCGGTGAGCGGCGCGCGGGCCCACGCCGTGACCGTCGACGAGGGGACGCTCACCCCCGGGCAGCGGGTCACCGCCCGGGTCGACGCGGCGCGGCGCGGCGCGATCGCCCGCCACCACAGCGCCACCCACCTGCTCCACCGCGCCCTCAAGCTCGTCCTCGGCGACGAGGTCGTCCAGCGCGGCTCCTGGGTGGGCCCCGACCACACGACCTTCGACTTCAACTTCTCGCGGGCGCTCACCCCCGACGAGCTGCGCGAGGTGGAGCGCGCCGTCAACGACGCGATCCGCCGCAACCTCGCGCGCACCGCCGAGGTGATGCCGATCGCCCGCGCCCGCGCCCAGGGCGCGGTGATGCTCTTCGACGAGAAGTACGGCGAGGAGGTGCGGGTCGTGGACTTCGGCGGCTGGTCGCGGGAGCTCTGCGGCGGCACCCACGTCGAGCGAAGCGGCGATCTCGGCGCCGCCATCCTCGTCTCGGAGTCGAGTGTCGGCCAGGGGCTGCGCCGCATCGACATGGTGGTGGGCGAGGCGGCCGAGGACCGCTGGGAGCGCGACGGCGTCGCGCTCCGCGAGACCGCGACCGCGCTCAGGGTCCCGATCGACGAGGTGCCGGGGCGCGTCGCCGCGCTGCAGGCACGGGTGCGGCAGCTGCAACGCGAGCTCGAGGAGGCGAAGCGCCGCGCGCTCAGCGGCGGCGGTGCCGGTGGCGCGGAGGTCGAGGATGTCGCCGGGATCCGGCTGCTCCACGTGCTCCTCGACGGCGGCGCGGGCGTCGACGAGGTGAAGGCGGCGGTCGACAGCCTCTACGCCGACCGGCTCGGCGGCGAGGGCGTCGCCCTGGTGCTCGGAGAGACCGCGCTCGCGGTGAAGGTCGGCAAGTCGGCCCAGGGGCGGGGTCTCAACGCAGGGTCGCTCGCGCGCACCGCAGCGGAGGTGACCGGTGCCAGGGCGGGTGGGAAGCCGGACTTCGCCAACGGCGGCGTCGGTGATCCCGCGCGTCGCGGCGACGCCGTGGCGGCGGTGCGTGCGGCGATCGCCGCGGTGGGAGGGGGCTCGTGAGCAAGCGCAAGTTCTCGCTGCTGCGGCGTCGCGAGGAGTTCCACAGCCACTACACGGCGATCGACATCGGCACCGAGGTGGTGAAGGCGCTCGTCGTCAAGCGCGAGGAGGACCGCGGCATCGTCATCGGCGTCGGCAAGGTGCGGCAGAACCTCACCGACATGCAGGCGGGTGCGGTCTCCGACATCCAGGCGGTGATCGACAACGTCGACCGCGCCCTGACCGAGGCCGAGGACATGTGCCAGCTCGTGCCCGGGCAGGCGGTGATCGGCATCGCCGGCGAGCAGATCAAGGGCTTCAGCACCTCGGTGAGCGTCCCCCGCGCGCAGTCGCAGACGCGGATCACCCAGGCGGAGGTCGCACAGAGCCTGCAGATGGTGCAGCGGCGCGCGCTCCGCGAGGCGGTCCGGCAGATGTCGCAGGAGATGGGCGTCCCCGAGGTGAACGTCAAGCTGGTCCACAGCGCGATCACCGGGATCAAGGTCGACGGCTACCCGGTGAGCAACCCGCTCAACTTCCAGGGGCGCTCGCTCGATCTCACGATCTTCAACACCTTCGCGCCGCTCACCCACATCGGCGCGCTGCAGACCATCGCCCAGGAGCTCGACCTCGAGCTGGTGGCCACGGTCGCCGAGCCATATGCGCTCGCGCGCGGCTGCGCATCGGCGGAGTCGCACGAGCTCGGCGCCATCTTCGTCGATGTCGGCGGCGGCACGACCGATATCGCGGTG
>DATKEY010000252.1:0-4034 GCA_035544475.1 Candidatus Dormiibacterota bacterium
CGCCGCCGGCGACCACCTCCTCGTCGCCGTCGCCGGCCGGCTGAAGAGCTGTCTGCGGGGGAGCGACAGCGCCGCCCGGCTCGGCGGCGACGAGTTCGCGATCCTCCTCGAGGAGGTGACCGGCGCGGACCACGCCGCCTCGGTCGCGGAGCGGCTCGTCGACGCGATGCGCCAGCCCTTCACGGTCGAGCAGCGCGAGATCTTCCTCGGGGTCAGCATCGGCGTGGCGATGAGCGACTCGACCCGGCGGAGCGCCGACGACATGCTCCGCGACGCCGACCTGGCGATGTACGCCGCGAAGGCCCAGGGACGCAGCCGCCACGTCGTCTTCAGCCCGAGGATGCGCGAGGCCGCCCTCGACCGCGTCGCCCTCGAGCACGATCTGCGCCGCTCGGTGAACGCGGGCGACCTCCACCTCGTCTACCAGCCCCAGATCGACCTCACGACCGGCGAGACGGTCGGCGTCGAGGCGCTGGTGCGCTGGCGGCACCCGGTCCACGGCAACGTCCCCCCCGATCGCTTCATCCCCCTCGCCGAGGAGGCGGGGCTCATCGGGGCCCTCGACGCCTGGGTGCTCGAGACCGCCTGCGCCCAGACCAAGGCCTGGCGGGAGGCCGGCGCCGGCGGGCTCCACGTCGCCGTCAACCTCAGCGGCGCCGAGTTCGAGGACGCCGCCCTCGTCGATCGCATCGCCGACGTGCTCGAGCGGCACCGCCTCGCCCCCTCCGACCTCGAGCTCGAGATCACCGAGCGGGTCGCGGTGCAGCAGGAGCGCTCGGCGCGCGAGACCCTCGACCGGCTCCGGGCGATGGGGGTGCGGATCTCGATCGACGACTTCGGCACCGGCTACTCGATGCTCGCCAGCCTGCGCCAGTTCCCGGGCGACAAGCTGAAGGTCGACAAGTCCTTCGTCCAGGAGATCGTCGACCGCCAGGACCGCGCCCCGCTGGTGGCGGCGATCGTCGCGATGGGACACGGGCTGGGGCTCGAGGTCATCGCCGAGGGCGTCGAGACCGAGGAGCAGCTCGCGGCGCTCCGCCGCCTCGGCTGCGACAGCGCCCAGGGCTACTACCTCGGCCGCCCGACCGAGGCGCGCGAGATCGAGGAGCGGGTCCTCGCCGAGCGGGCGGCGGCGATGAGAACCGCTGTGTAAGCTCCCCGCTCATGCGGGATGTCGCCGAGCGTGCCCTCGACGAGGCGGTCGCGGCGGGGGCGTCGTACGCGGACTGCCGCGTGGTGGTGCGCACCGTCCAGACCCTCGAGGTCAAGAACGGCCGGGTGGCGCGGGTCGCCCTCTCCGACGACGAGGGTGTCGGGGTGCGCGTGGTCGTCGACGGCGGCTGGGGCTTCGCCGGGGTCGACCGCATCGACGCCCGGGAGGCGGAGGAGGCGGTGCGCCGGGCGGTGCGCATCGCCCGCGCCGGCGCCCGGCTGCGCAGCGCCCCGGTTCGGCTCGCTCCGATCGCCGCGCTCACCGGCGAGTACCACACCCCGGTCGCCGTCGACCCGTTCTCGATCCCGCTCGAGCGCAAGCTCGAGGTCCTCCTCGCCGCCGACGCCGCGATGGGGCGGGTGCCCGCGGTGAGGGTGCGCGACAGCTCGCTCGAGTTCGTCCGCGAGCAGCGGCTCTTCGCCAGCAGCGAGGGGGCGCGGCTGGAGCAGACGATCGTCGAGTCCGGCGGGGGGATGGACGCCACCGCCACCAGCGACGACGAGGTCCAGACCCGCAGCCATCCCAACAGCTTCGGCCGCCACCAGCTCTGTGCCGGCTGGGAGGCGATCGAGGAGATGGCCCTGCCCGAGCACGGCGAGCGGATCGCGGGCGAGGCCGCCGCGCTGCTCACGGCGCCGCCGTGCCCCTCGGGGCGGATGACCCTCATCCTCGACGGCACCCAGGCGGCGCTCCAGGTCCACGAGTCCTGCGGCCACCCGACCGAGCTCGACAGGGTCCTCGGCGACGAGGCCGCCTTCGCCGGCACCTCCTTCCTGATGCCCGACATGCTCGGCAGCTTCCGCTACGGCTCCGAGAACGTGACCCTGGTCGCCGACGCCACCGCCCCCGGCGGGCTCGGCACCTTCGGCTGGGACGACGAGGGGGTGCCGGCGGAGCGCACCGTGCTCGTCGACCGGGGCCTCTTCCGCGGATACCTCTCCTCGCGGGAGACCGCCGCCGTCCTCGGCCGCGAGAGCAGCGGGACGATGCGCGCCTGGGGCTGGTCGCGGCAGCCGCTGATCCGGATGACGAACATCAACCTCGAGCCCGGCGACTCGTCGCTCGAGGAGATGATCGCCGGCACCGAGCACGGCGTGTACCTCGAGACCAACCGTTCCTGGAGCATCGACGACCGCCGCCTCAACTTCCAGTTCGGCTGCCAGAACGGCTGGGAGATCCGCGACGGGAAGCGGGTCCGGCTCGTGCGCAACCCGCTCTACCGGGGGATCACCCCGGAGTTCTGGGGCTCCTGCGACGCGGTCGCGGGGCCGGACGAGTGGCGGATGTGGGGGGTGGTGAACTGCGGCAAGGGGGAGCCGATGCAGCTCATGCACGTCGGCCACGGCGCCGCTCCCTGCCGCTTCCGCAACGTCTCGGTCGGCCCCGCCTGATGCTCCGCCACTCCGCCGAGGAGTGCCTCGCCCTCGGCGACGCGGTGCTCGCGGCGGTGCCCGCGGGCGAGGCGGAGGTGCGGGTCGTCGAGGACGACCTCGCGCTCACCCGCTTCGCCCGGAACACCGTCCACCAGAACGTCGCCGAGACCGGCCTCGGCCTGCGGCTGCGGCTCGTCGCGGACGGCCGGGTCGGGGTCGCCGAGGTGCGGGGGAACGCCGAGCGGTCGATCGCGCGGCTGGTGGAGCTCGCCGAGGAGGCACGCCGGGTCGCCCCGGCCGAGGCCGCGCCGGCCGCGCTGCCCCTCCCCGACGGCCGCGACGGTCCCTGCGGCTGGAGCGACGCCACCGCCGAGACGACCCCCGAGCAGCGGGCCGGGGGGGTGGAGACCGTGACCGCGGCGGCGGCGGACCGCGGGCTGAAGGCGTTCGGGGCGCTGAGCACCCGGGCGACCCAGCTCGCCGTGGTGAACAGCCGGGGGATGCGCCGCCACGGGCGGAGGACCGCCGCCGCGCTCACCGCGGTCGTCCGCGGCGAGGACGGAGCGGGGTACGCGGACCGCCACGCGGTCGACGCCGGCGACCTCGATCCCGAGGCGGTCGCCGCGGAGGTGATCGAGACCGCCGAGCGCAACCAGCGGGCGCGCCCGATCGACCCGGGGGTGTACGAGGTCGTGCTCTCCCCCTATGCCGTCCACGAGATGGTCGGCTACCTCTCCTACATCGGCTTCAGCGCGCTCGCCGTCGAGGAGCGCCGCAGCTTCATGCGCTTCGACGAGCGGCTGATGAGCCCGTCGGTGGGGATCCGCGACGACTGCGTCGACCCCGCCGGCTCGCCGTTCCCCTTCGACGCCGAGGGGGTGAGCACCCGCGCGGTCACCCTCATCGACCGCGGTGTCTGCCGCGACGTCGTCCACGACAGCGTCACCGCGGCGCGCAACGGGGTCGCGAACACCGGTCACTCCCTGCCCCAGCCGAACACGATCGGGCCCTGGGCGACCCACCTGGTCATGGACCCCGGGACCGCACCGGCATCCGAGCTCGTCGCCGGGGTCCGCCGCGGTCTCTACGTCACCCGCTTCTGGTACGTCCGCGTGGTCCACCCGCTGCGCACGGTGATCACCGGGATGACCCGGGAGGGGACCTTCCTCATCGAGGACGGACGGCTGACGGCACCCGTGCGCGACCTCCGGTTCACGGAGTCGATCGTCGAGGCGCTCGACCGGGTCCTCGGGATCAGCGCCGAGCGCCGCCTCCAGCTCGGGGAGGACGGCTCGTCTGTCGTCGTTCCCTGGCTCCACCTCGGCGGCTTCCGCTTCACCTCGTGACCACCGCCGGCCTCTTCGTCGGCGGGCTCGTGCTCATCGTCGTCGCCGCCGAGCTCTTCACCAACGCGGTGGAATGGGCCGGCTTCCGCCTCGGCCTCGCCG
>DATKEY010000253.1:0-11484 GCA_035544475.1 Candidatus Dormiibacterota bacterium
CAAGCGGCCGGCTCACCGAGAACGCCGACCCGGACAGGCTCGCCACGACCACGCTGGCCGCCCTCCAGGGAGCGCTGCTCCTCACCCAGATGCAGCGAGACACCACCCCCCTGGAGGTCGCGCTCGACACGATCATCGACCACATCGCGTCGTTGACCCCGGCCTCCCTCTAGGGTCGCCGGGCGCGCGAACTCTCCTCGAATTTTGGATTTGACAATCCATTTTTCTCCTGCCAAAGTCTGGATCAATCAAGCCAGAACTCAGCGGGAGCGCATCGACCATGAACCCCAGAAACCTTCCTACGAAGTACGGCGAGTACGCCGTCGTCACCGGGGCCTCGTCCGGGATCGGAGCGGAGTTCGCCACCCAGCTCGCGGCCGCAGGTTTCAACCTGGTGCTGGTGGCGAGGCGCAGGGAGCGACTCGCCGAGCTGGCCGATCGGCTGCGGGCGGAGCACGGCACGAACTCCGAGGTCGTCGAACTGGACCTGGCCGGCGAAGGAGCCGTCTCCGAACTCGCCCGGCGCACGCAGCACCTCGACATCGGGCTCGTCGTCGCCAGCGCGGGCGGTCTCACCTCGGGGCAGTTCGTCGCCAACAGCCTGGAGGCCGAGACCGCGCTGCTCGCTCTCAACCTGGTCGTGCCCATGCAGCTCGCTCATGTGTACGGCGGCCTCTTCGCCAGCCGTCGGCGTGGAGCCCTGATCCTCCTCGCCTCCACGGTCGCCTTTGCGCCCGCCCCCTATCTGGCCAACTACGCCGCAGCCAAGGCCTACATCGCTTCCCTCGGTCAGGCGCTGAACTACGAGCTGAAGCGATCCGGAGTCGATGTCCTCACCCTCGCGCCCGGACCCACTCGGACCGAAGGGGTCGAGACCGCCGAGGGCATCGACTTCGGCAAGCTCCCGCTGCCGATGGGACCTCCGAGCAAGGTCGTGAGGAAGGCCCTGCGCGGTCTCGGCCGCAAGCCACTGGTGATCCCCGGATTCATGAACAGGGTCAGTGACTTCATGGGGAAGCACCTCGCCCCCCGCCGGGCGCAGACGGTCATGTACGGTCAGCTGCTCAGCCGAGCCACGACGGAGGGCGGCCACGCTCGCCGATCCAAGGAAGCCGCGTGACGGCACCCCGCCGAGGCCGGCAGCGGCGGGCGCCGCTGCCGGCTTCCGGGCTCCTCATGCCAGGAGCGCTTGCACAGCTCGCATGACGATGTCACGACGCTGTTTGGAGCCCGAAACTCGGACCACCGCGAGGACGTCCGGGCTGGTCGCGCCCCAGAAGGCGGCGATGTGGATCAGGAGCGCGAAGAGCACCGGCGCAGCGAACCGCTTGGAAACACGTCCGGCTGCCTGAGCGCCGGCGATCGCGGCGACCCGACCCCCGATGTCCTGCACGGCGTGGGGGTGTGGGGGATCGTTGCCCCTCTCAAGTCGCTGCCAGCTGACCAGGCGGACGAGCTCGGGGTGTCGAGCGTAGGTGTCGGCGAGCTGCGCTGCGAATCCCGGCAGATCCTCGACGTCGAGTGGCACGGCCTCTGCAATCTGCGTGACGAGGGATTCCCACACGGCGTCGAAGAGCCTGTCCTTGCTCCCGAAGTAGTTGTAGATCTGGGCTTTGTTCGACATCGCGGTTGCCGCGATCCGATCGACGCGAGCACCCGCGATTCCGTGTTGCGCGAACTCGTCGCGCGCAGCGTTGATCAGCCGTTGTCGGGTGGCGTCGGCGTCGCGCATGAACATGCTCCCAGGATAGCAACTAACCAGATAGTTGACAACGCCCGCCCAGGGCCATAGACTACTAACCATCCAGTTAGTTGGCTACCAGACGAGGAGCCTCCTCATGTCCCAGGTCTTTCTCATCACCGGCAGCTCACGCGGGCTCGGCCGGGCGATCGCCGAAGCCGCGCTCGCCGCCGGCCACCGAGTCGCCGCCACCGCACGGCGGCCCGAGCAGCTCGACGATCTCGCCACTCGCTACGGAGACCAGATCGCCACCATCGCGCTCGACGTCACCGACGACCAGGCGGCGCAGGCCGCCATCCAGACTGCGCTCGACCGGTTCGGACGACTCGACGTGGTCGTCAACAACGCCGGCTACGGCGACGTGGCTTCGGTCGAGGACGTGAGCCTGACGGCGTTCAAGGCCCAGGTCGACACCAACTTCTACGGTGTCCTCCACGTGACCAAGGCCGCGCTCCCTGTACTGCGTGATCAGGGCTCCGGACACATCATCCAGGTCTCCTCGGTGGGCGACCGGCTCAGCACCCCGGGACTGAGCGCCTACCAGAGCGCGAAGTGGGCCGTCGCCGGGTTCTCCACCGTCCTCGCCCAGGAGGTCGCACCGTTCGGGATCAAGGTCACCGTGATCGAGCCGGGCGGCATGGCCACCGACTGGGCCGGCTCGTCGATGAGCATCCCGCCGATCAGCGAGCCGTACGAGCAGACGGTCGGCGTGGTCGCCAGGTACCTGGGGGCGAACGCCGGCGCGGAGGAGAGCATCCCTGCCAAGGTCGCCCACGTCGTGCTCGACCTCGCCGGGCGCCCGAACGCCCCGGTGCGGATCGTGCTCGGTGCCCGGGCCTACCGGCTGGCGCAGGAGGCCGCCCAGGCTCTCGCCACCTCAGACGAGGAGTGGCGCGAGGTCAGCGAGTCGGTCAGCCAGGCCGACGTCTCCGCCTGACCGCCACTGGGCCGCCCGGCCACCGTCAGGCAGGAGATTTCGTGGTGCTGGGAAAGGGAATCGAAGCCTCAGCGCCGGCGGCTCTTTCAGGCGAACTCGAAGACGACCACCAACCCAACCGACACCGCCTGCTCCCCCAGTGGTGTGGGCGTCGGCCCCGGGCCGGACGAGCGATTGATGGTCTGCACCGCATACGCCTGGCCACCCGACTCGTCGATGCTCCGCACCGGACCGAGGGCACGCCCAGCGAGCACCGCAAACTGCTCTGCTTTCTCACGCGCGTCCGCGAAGGCGGCGTCGCGAGCGCGGCGGCGGAGCTCGCGGTCATCCTCGAAACGAAGGCCGAAGAAGTGGACCCGGATGTCGTCGCCCACGGCGTCGACCATGGCGTCGGCTGGCGCTCGAACGTCGGCACTCGACGCCGGCCCCGATGGTGCCGACATCCGGCACGGTCATGACGTGGGCATGGCCGGCCACGGTGATGCTCACCGCGAGATCATCCGCAACCCTGAGACCCGGCCGCCCTCGGCCGCGACGCGGCGCGCCTCGAACCGCGTCATTCCTCCCCGGCCGCGACGGGTAGCCCGGCGAGCCGCCATTCCGGCATCCCGTCCTCCAGTCGACGGGCACGGAAGTCGTGGCGACGAAGCAGCTCGACCGCCTGCGGCGCGAGCACGCAGTAGGGCCCCCGGCAGTAGGCGACGATCTCGACATCGCTTCGGAGGTCGCGAAGGTGCTCTTCCAGCTCGGCCAACGGCACCGACACCGCCCCTGCAATGTGGCCTTGGACGAACTCCTCGCGTGGCCGGACATCGAGGACGATGACGTCACCGCGGGCGGCGCGCTCCATCAGCTCGTCGCGGCTCACGGTCTCGAGGCTGTCGCGCGCGAGGAAGTAGTCGCGGACGACGCGATCCACCTCGGCGAGGCGCGTCCGTGCGAGGGCGCGCAGCGCGACCGCGAAGACCAGCACCTGGTCGTCCGCGAGTCGGTAGAGGACGCGCGTCCCCTCCTTGCGGGTCGCGACGAGGCAGGCCTGCCGGAGCACCTGGAGGTGGTTCGACGTGTTGGTCACCCCCATTCCGGTGCCCTCGGCGAGGGCTTCGACGCTCCGCTCGCCCTGCGCCAGCAGATCGAGGAGCTCGATCCGCTTCGGGTTGGCGAACGCCCGCCCCAGGCGGGCGAACTGCTCGTACAGAGCGTCCTTCGCCTCCCGGCCGTTCACGGCACGACCACCTCCTTCACTATTCCAGTGTTATCTGGAATACTAGCAGACCTCAGTCGGCGCAACGCTCCGAGGGGAGACGATGCCTCAGATCCACGCCCTCATCGACGAGGGCCTCGGGAACTCCTCGTACCTGGTCGACCTCGGCGACGGCAGGGCGCTCGCCGTCGATCCCAGCCGCGACCCCGACCCCTACCTCGCCGAGGCGCGCCGCCACGGGCTGACGATCGCGTTCACGGCGGAGACCCATCTCCACGCCGACTTCGTCTCCGGCAGCCGGGAGCTCGCGGCGCACGGTGCTGCGATCCTCGGATCGGCGGCCGGGCGCCGGGAGTTCCCCCACCGCGGCCTCGGCGACGGCGACGAGGTCGACCTCGGCGGGCTCACCCTGCGCGCGATCGGGTCCCCGGGGCACACCCCCGAGCACGTCGCCTACCTCCTCCTCGACGGCGACCATCCTGTCGGGCTCTTCAGCGGCGGATCGCTCCTCGTCGGCGCGGTGGCGCGCACCGACCTCATCAGCCCGGACCGCACCGAGGAACTCGCGCGGGCGATGTACCGCTCGATCCGCGACCGGCTGCTGAGCCTCCCCGACGAGCTCCCCGTCTACCCGACCCACGGAGCCGGGTCCTTCTGCTCCGCGCCGGCGGTCGGCGACCGGACGACGACGATCGGTCGTGAACGCGGCACGAACCCGCTGCTCACAGCCCCCGACGAGGACGCGTTCGTCGCCCGGCTGCTCGCCGGGCTGGGCACGTACCCGTCGTACTTCTCGCGCCTCGCCGAGGTGAACCGCCGCGGCCCGCGCGTGCTCGGAGAGCTTCCCGCGCTGCCCGCGCTCGACCTCGCCGAGTTCCGGCGGCTCGTCGCCGAAGGTGCGGAGATCGTCGACGTGCGACCCGCCGCGGACTTCGCCGGCGGGCACATCCCCGGCGCCGTCTCGATCCCGCTGCGACCGGTCTTCGGGACCTGGCTCGGGTGGGTCGTCCCCGCCGGACGCCGGTTCGTCGTCGTCGCCGGCGAGGGACAGGATCGGGCCGACATCGTCCGCCAGGCGCTGAAGGTCGGGTACGAGGGCCTCGCCGGCGAGCTCGACGGTGGGATGGCGGCGTGGCGCACCGCCGGCGGTGACGTGCGGCGGATCGCCGTCGTGGCATCGCGCGACCTCTCCGCACCGACGGTCGTCGACGTCCGCCAGGCGTCGGAGTACACGTCGGGGCACGTACCCGGCGCGGTCCCCGCCGAGCTGGGGACGCTCACCGCGCCGGCGCATCTGCCCGAGGGTCCGCTGACGCTGATGTGCGGGCACGGCGAGCGCGCGATGACCGCGGCGAGCCTGCTCGAGCGCGACGGCCGGCCAGGCCTCACCGTCGTCGAGGGCGGCCCGGACGACTGGGCGGCCGTACCGGGCCACCGGCTCGAGACCGGCGGGTGACGAGCGACGGGCCGCGGCTCGGGATCCGCGCCAACCTCGCGCAGTTCTCGCTGCTCGTCGGCGTCAACGCGCTCGTCGGCGGGATGATCGGCCAGGAGCGCACCGTCCTCCCCCTGCTCGGCCAGCGCGTCTTCCACCTCGAGGCGTTCTCCGCCGCGCTCACCTTCATCGTCGCCTTCGGGGCGGTGAAGGCGGTCACCAACTTTTTCGCGGGCACCCTCTCGGACCGCTTCGGACGCAGGCCGGTGCTCGTCGCCGGGTGGCTCGTCGGCGTCCCCGTCCCGCTGCTGCTCATCTGGGCTCCGAGCTGGGCGTGGGTCGTCGTCGCCAACGTCCTCCTCGGTGTCAACCAGGGGCTCACCTGGTCGACGACGGTGATCATGAAGATCGACCTCGCCGGTCCCGCGCGGCGCGGTCTCGCCATGGGACTCAACGAGGCGTCGGGCTATTGCATGGTCGCGGCGACCGCGCTCGCCACCGGTTTCCTCGCCGCGCGCTACGGCCTGCGGCCGGCGCCCTTCCTCCTCGGCGTCGCCTACGCGGGGCTCGGTCTCGGGCTCTCGACCCTCTTCGTGCGAGAGACGCGTGCGCACGCACGCCACGAGGCGTCGCAGCACGCGGCCTCCGCCGCGGAGGTGCGGAACCGCCTGTCGACGAAAGAGATCTTCCTGCTCACCAGCTTCCGCGAGCGGGCGCTCTCGTCGGTGAGCCAGGCGGGGATGGTGAACAACCTCAACGACGGCATGGCCTGGGGCCTCTTCCCCCTCTACTTCGCCCGCGGCGGCCTGTCGGTCTCCCAGATCGGACTGCTCGCCGCTCTCTATCCGGCGATCTGGGGGGTGGGACAGCTCGCCACCGGCGCCCTCTCCGACCGCTGGGGGCGGAAGTGGCTGATCGCCTGCGGGATGTGGCTCCAGGGCGCGGCGATCGGCCTCGTCGCCGCGACCAGTGGCTTCGCCCCCTGGGCGCTCGGCGCCGTGCTCCTCGGGGTGGGGACCGCGATGGTGTACCCGACCCTCCTCGCCGCGATCGGCGATGTCGCGCATCCGTCGTGGCGTGCGTCCTCGGTCGGCGTCTACCGGCTGTGGCGCGACGGCGGATTCGCGGTCGGCGCGCTGCTCGCCGGTGCGATCGCCGACGCGCTCGGTCTCGCCGCGGCCATCTGGACCGTCGCCGGCGTCACCGCCATGTCGGGGGTGGTGGTGGCGGTGCGCATGTACGAGACCCACAGCGCTCGCGCGGCCGCCCCACCCGCGGTGCGTGCGCCCGGTCCCGGTGCGGAGAAACCCTCCGTCGACGCGCTCACGACCGCGCCCGGAAGCCGGCCGTGAGCGAGCAGCACGATCTGCTGGTCCTTCTCACTCACGGGACGGAGGAGCCCGCCTTCGCGGCTCACGCGATCCACCTCGCCGCCGCCGCCGCGGCCCTCGGCCACTCGGTCGGGATCTACCTCGCCGTGAGGGGTACCACCTGGCTCTCGGAGACGGCTCCGCAGGACCTCACCGCCGAACTCGAGGAGTTGCGCACCCTGGGCGTTGCCGTCTACGCCTGCCCGCGGAGCCTCGCGGACAACGACCTGACTCCGAGCGCCGGCGCGTACCGGCCACTCGGCGCCACCGCCGCCGCACGGCTCCTGCGCCTCACCAGGACGACGGTCTCGCTCTGACGGGGTCAGGGACCCGCCGATGCCGAAGATGCCTTGCTGGACAATGCATTCTGTGGTGCCGGGAAAGGGAATCGAACCCTTACGCCCTTACGAGCACAGCGCCCTGAACGCTGCGTGTCTACCAGTTCCACCATCCCGGCGCGGGCCTCGATGCTACCCGATCCCCGACCCTCCGCGACAGGCGACGGCGGTCAGCGATGGAGGCGTCGCCAGCCGGTCACCAGGTCGTACCGCTGGGCGCTGGAACCGGCCCCCGGGAGAGGGATGTCGACGGCGTCCGTGGTGGCCAGGCTGACCAGGGGCGCGTAGAGGAAGACGGCGGGGGCGCTGGCGGCGAGGTCGCGGTCGACCTCCTCGGCGGCGGCGCGGCGCAGCTTGGGATCGCTCTCCTGGGCGAGGCGGTCGAGCGCGCGGTCGAAGACGAAGTCGGGCTTGAGCCCGGTCACGTTGACGCCCTTCGGAGGCGTCTCGTCGGAGCGCCACTGAGCGCTGATGTCGGGGTCGGGGCCGCTCTCGACGTTGGCGAGGGCCATGTCGTACTCCCTGGTCGCGGCGGTGAGCATCCCGTAGAACTGCGCCGGGGCGACCTGGTCGATATCCACCTCGATGCCAAGCGTGCGGAGCTCGCGGACGAGCTCGTGGGCGACGGCGGGGAGTGGCTCCTCCGCCGAGACGACCAGCCGCTCGACGAGGCGCGCGCTGCCCCGGGTGCGCACCGCGCCGGGGGAGTCCGCCGTCCAGCCGTCCGCGTCCAGCGTCCTCTCGGCGAGGGCGGCGTCCGGCGACGGAACCGCTGGGTGGGGCACCCAGCGGATGCCGAGGGGGACGGGATCCGCCTGCGGCAGGGCCGCACCGGGGAGGGCGGTTGCGACGAGCTGACGGCGGTCGATCGCGGCGCTGATCGCGTGACGCACCGCCGGCTGGTCGAGCCCCGAGGGCAGGCTCGCGGTGTTGAAGAGGAGCTGCACGGTGGAGAAGCCGATCATGTCGTGGATCCGCACCCCCGGCACCGTCGCCGCCTCGGCGCGCTGGCCCGCCGTGGTCGTGAGCAGGGCGTCGACCTGCCCGGCGGCGAAGGCGCGCAACGCGTCCTCGAAGCTCGGCAGCAGGCGGAGCTCGCCCGACGCCAGCGGGGGCGCGTGCGGCGCGTAGGGATTGGCGACCAGGCGCACCGCCGTCGCGTCGGACCCGGAGACGCGGTACGGACCGGAGGTCGCCATCGGGTGGGTCGCGATCCCGGTCAGCTGGGCCGCAGGCTGGGCGATCGCTGCGGTCGGCAGGATGGGGAGATCGGCGACGACCGCGGCGAACGATCCCCGCGGGCGTCGCAGCCGCATGGTCACCGAGACCGGCGAGTCGACGCCGACCGCGACATCCCTCCACGCCTGGGCGAGCTGCGCGTCGGGGAAGTCCGACGACTGCACCAGGGAGACGGTGGCGGCGACGTCGCGCGCGGTCAGTGCGCTGCCGTCGGACCAGCGCCGGCCCGCGGGGAGGGTGAAGGCATAGGTGTGGCCGTCGGCGCTGACCGCCCAGCTCGCCGCCAGGTCGGCGACGGGTCGGCCGTCGCCGCCGAGGCGCAGCAACGAGGAATAGAGGAGGTGGCCGACGTCCCGGACCGCGGCGTCGTCACGGCCGAAGAGGGGGTCGAGGCTCAGCGGCCGGTGCATCGCGACAACGGCCTCGCGATACTCCGCCGGCGTCGAGGGACGGAACGCCGACGTCGAGGCGGCGATCGTGCCTCCGGCGGCGACGACGACGACGCCGGCGGCGATGGCGATCTGGGCGGCCCGGCGCCGCCCCCGGGTCAGTGAGACCCGATGTACGTGTCGATGGCCGACACGACGACGAACAGGCCGATCAGCACCGCCGTCACGCGGAGCAGGCTCCGCTCGAGGCCGCGCCGGCGCCGGTAACCGCCACCGATGTCCCCACTGCCGCCGATCGTCCCGCCGAGTCCGCTCGCCTTCGGGGTCTGGAGCAAGATGCCAAGCATGACGAAGATGGCCAGGAGTACCTGGAGCACCGAGAGAACTGTCTTCACCCAAAAGGACCTCCGCGGACGCGCCGGGGAAGTATAGCGGCGCTGCCGCCGGCGGCTCGTCCACCTGTTCTGTGGTCATGCTTTGACAAGCATACTTTTTTGTAGTAGGGTCGCGGCATGCCCTCCCCCATCCGCCCCCGCCGCAGCCTCCGCGTCCCGCTGATCCTCGGCCTCGCCCTCCTCTGCGGATGCGCGCCCGCGGTCTCGCGGGCGGCGCCCGTCGCCCCGGCCCCGTACCCGGCCGAGGCCGCTCCCGCCGTCGGCATCGGCTCGGACACCCTCGGCGTCCTCCCCCGGGGGGTCGTCGCCTTCCCGGTGATCCGGCGGTTGATCGAGACCGCGCGGCGTCGCGTCGACGTGGAGATCTACGAGTTCGGCCGGGCCGACATCGCCGCCGACCTCGTCGACGCCCACCGGCGCGGGGTGGCGGTGACGGTCATCACCGACCCGACGGTGCCGGCCAGCGAGGCGACCGCCGAGCACCTCCGCGCCGCCGGGGTCGCGGTCGCCGCCTACCCTGTGCGCCGGGAGATGATCGACCACGTCAAGCTGCTGGTCGTGGACGGCGGCGCCGCGGCGGTCGTCGGAGGCATCAACTGGGGGGTCACCTCCGGCCCCAACCACGACTTCGACGCCCTCGTCCGTGGCCCCGCCGCGGCGAATCTCGAGCGGGTCTTCCTCCGCGACCTCGTCTCCTGCGGGCTGCAGTCCGGGGTCCCGTCGGCGACCGTCGACCCCGCCGTCGTGGTGGCCACCACCCTCCCCGACACGGGCATCCGGCCGCTGGCGCTCGAGCTCGTCGACGGTGCGCAGGCGACCCTGGACCTCGAGCTCTTCGTCCTCACCGACGCCGGGGTCGTCCACGCCCTGGCACGGGCCCACAGGCGTGGCGTCCGGGTGCGCGTGCTCCTCGACCCCGACCAGCGGCCGAGCGACGCCTCCGCCGACCTGCTCCGCGCCGCGGGGGTGTCGGTCCGCCTCTACCGCGGGTCGGGCGAGAAGCTCCACGCCAAGGCGGCGGTCGCCGACGGACGCCGGGTCCTCTTCGGGAGTGCGAACTGGACGGCCGGGGGCTTCTCGCGCAACCACGAGCTCGACATCGGCTTCGACTCCGCGCCCGCGGCGGCGACCCTGCTCGCCGCGATGCGCGCCGACTGGGAGAGCTCCGGGGGGTGAGCGCCCGGCGGCGGACCCGCTACCAGGCGGTCTGGCCGGTCACCGCCCCCGATGCGGCGGCGCCCATGCTGAAGGCGGGCGAGGCCGGGGCGACCGGCGGCGGGCCGCCGAACGCGCCCGAGCCGGGTGCGCCTGCGATCGGGAGCGCGCCGCTCTCCGGGAGACGGGAGAGCGCGATGTCACCGAGGACGCCCGTCCCGGGCACCGGGCCCCGCGGCCTGGGGGTGGGTGCCGGGGTGTGCGCCGGCGCCGGCGTGGCCGTGACGGCGGGGGCGGCGAGGGCGGCGGGCGCCGGCGAGGGGGTCGGGGTGACGCTCGGCGGCGCCACCGCGGGGACGGTGTGGCCGAGGAGGAAGGAGACCTGCACCCCGGGCTCGCCCGCCTGGAGGGGGACGATCGAACCGCGCCCGTCGACGTAGGCCTCGGCCTGGTGGCCGCCGTCGAGGGCGATGGCGTCGACGACACCGTGAGCGATCAGCCAGCGCGCCGCACCCGGGAGGGTCATCCCGTTGCGGACCCCGCTCTTGCGGGCGGAGACGACGGCGACGACGAGGGTCCCGTCCTGCCTGAGCCCGACGAGGGTGCGCTGCACCGGGGAGTTCTCCTCGACGCTCCACCAGAACGCGCCCTGGACGCCGTCCTGGCCCTGGCCCTCGATGCTCACCTGGCTCGAGGCGACGATCCGCTCGCCGGACACCGCGGTGCGGCACTGGGTCGCGTCGGCGTTCTTGGTGAAGCTGATCGTCGGGCGGGTCGCGCCGGAGATCGCGTCGCCGACGCAGAGCGTCGTCGTGTTCGGGTTCGGCAGCGACCAGGCGTGATGGTCGACGACGGCGAGGCCGAGGATGTCGACCCCGTTGTTGTAGTTGGCGGTGAAACCCGCCGCCGCGTTGTGGCGCTCGACCATCGAGCTGATCCGGTCGAAGCAGCCGTTGCCGTGCTCCCCGTTGCCGAAGCATGCCGAAGACCCGTCGTCGACGACCGCGGCCTCGATGGGAGTGGTCAGCGGATCGACGGACGTCCAGGTCACCTCGGCGCCGCTGGAGACGGTGTCGACGCTGAAGGAGGGAACCGATCCGGCGCCGGCGCCGAGGGCCACGAAGGGCTGGGCGGCGGCGAGCACCGCGAGGGCGCCCAGACCGCCTGCCGCGACACGCGCGCGCCCTGCAAGTCGCCGTCCGCGACCCACCACATCGACCCCCAGTCACCAACACCCAGCTGCACTTCGGGACGAACCCGTATGGGGGAACGACCGTCGTG
>DATKEY010000254.1:0-21532 GCA_035544475.1 Candidatus Dormiibacterota bacterium
CTCGTCAACACCCCCGCGCTCTTCGGCGGCATGGGCTACTCCACCGGCATCGACCCCTCCTTCGTCCTCGGCACCGGCACCTGGTCCGGCTCCATCGCCTCCGACAACATCACCGCACTCCACCTCATCAACATCAAGCGCGTCGCCCACGAGGTCCGTCCCTGGCGCGGCGCCCTCGCCCTCTCCGGACGACGGGAGCTCGCCGTACGGTGACTCCCGCACTGCGTCCCAGCATGCCCGTGCGCGAGGCACTGCGACGCGCGGCCGCGTGTCTGTCCCAACCCGCGGCCGAGTACACGGAGCCCCTCAGCTGCGGGATCGACCTCGGCACCGCGACGTGCGTGCTCGCGGTCATCGACGGCCGCGGCGTCCCGATCTACGTCGACCAGCTGCCGTCGCGGGCGCTGCGCGACGGCGTGGTCGTCGACTTCCACGGCGCCGCCGCCACGGTGGCGCGGCTGAAGGCGTCCGCGGAGGAGGCGCTGGGACGGCGCATCGACGAGGCCGCCACCGCCTACCCGCCCGGGGTGGGCGCGGCGGAGAGCCGGGCGACCCGCTTCGTCCTCGAGCAGGCCGGCCTGTCGTGCACCGAGCTCGTCGACGAGGTGACCGCCGCGAACCGGTTTCTCGGCATCGACGACGGAGTCATCGTCGACGTCGGCGGCGGCTCCACCGGGGTCGGCGTCTACTCCGGCGGCCAGCTCGTCAAGCTCGGCGACCGGCCCGGCGGCGGCCACCACCTCGACCTCATCCTCGCGGGCACCCTCAAGGTGACCATCGAGGACGCGGAGCGGCTCAAGCGCGAGAACGGTGAGGAGTACCTGCGGGTCCTCCGTCCCGGCATCGAGCGTATCGCCACCTCGATCTCCATCCTCACCGACGGCCACTCGGCGTCGCCGCTCCACCTCGCCGGTGGCGCGCTGATGATCCCCGGGGCTGCGGAGATCATCGCCAGCTACCTGGAGCGCCCGGTGCTCGCCTACGAGCACGCGCTCCTCATCACCCCTCTGGGGATCGCCGGACGGAGAGCATGAGCAGCTTCCAGCTACGGACCTTCGCGCTGATCGATCGCATGCAGCCGCAGTGCGCGGCGCACATCGCGGCAACCTGTCAGGGCGACGTCCCCATCGCCGGCATGTCCGAGCTCTTCGTCGAGGTGGCACCGGGCAACGAGGTCTTCCGTGTCGCCGACATCGCGCTCAAGGCCGCGGACGTGCGGCCCGCGCTGCAGATCATCGAGCGCGAGTTCGGACTGCTGGAGATCCACGCACCGAGCCAGGCGGAGGTGCTCGCCGCAGGCTCGGCGATCCTCGACTATCTCGGGCTGCACGAGACCGACCGGGTTCGCCCGGTGATCGCCTCGACGCAGCTGATCACCAACGTCCATCACTATCAGGCGCAGCTGCTCAACAAGTTCCGCAAGGGCGCCCTGCTCCTCCCCGGCCAGTCCCTCTTCGTCCTCGAGTCCCAGCCGGCGGCGTACGTCAGCCTGGCGACGAACGAGGCGGAGAAGGCGGCGACGATCAACGTCGTCGAGATCCGCGCTGTGGGCCGCTTCGGCCGCATGTTCATCGCGGGCAGCGAGAGCGAGGTGCAGACCGCGGCCAAGGCCGCGATCGCGACCCTGGAGTCGCTGGAGGGCCGCACACCATGAGGGTCATCGGAGTCGACGACGTCGACGCGGTCGGCGAGGGCGGCGTCCTCGCCGTCGCGAAGGGTGACCTCGTCACCCCGCTCGCGCGCGATCGCGCAAAGGAACGCAACGTCTCCGTTCTCAACGCGGGGGAGCCGGCGGCCGAGCCGGGGCCTCGTCCGCAGCAGAGCCGCCCGCCCCTGGCGGCGACGCGACCGGGCAACGGCAGGTCGCCCTCCCCCGCCCCACCCCCACCCGGCGCTCTCCCGGTGTCCGGGGCGCTCTACCGACGTGGTGCGCCCGCCGCGGCGCTGGGCTGGCCCGTGCCGAAGCCGGCGGGCGCGAACGGCAACGGCAACGGCAGGCGCTCGCGGGTGACCGTCGTCGGCGCCGGCCACGTCGGCGCCCAGGTCGCCGCACGCCTCGCCGACGCCGACCGCTTCTCCGAGGTGGTGATCGTCGACGTCGCCGACGGCCTCGCCGAGGGCATCGCCCTCGACCTCTGGCACAGCTCGGCGCTGCGCGGCTTCGACACCCGGGTGACCGGCTCCACCGACCTCGCAGCGGGCGCAGGCTCGGACTTCGTGGTCATCACAGCGGGGCGGGCGCGCCAGCCGGGGATGACCCGCACCGACCTCACCCAGATGAATGCGGCCATCGTCGGCGAGATCTCGCGCGGCGTCGCCCAGCATTCGCCGAACGCGATCGTCGTCGTGGTCACCAACCCGCTCGACGAGATGACCGAGCTCGCCTGGCGCACCACCGGCTTCGCCCCGCAGCGGGTGATGGGCATGGCCGGGGTGCTCGACGCCGCCCGCTTCTGCGCGCTCACCGCGCTCGGCGGGACGGGGCGGCCCGACCAGGTCGCGGCGATGGCGCTCGGCAGCCACGGCGAGGAGATGGTCATCCCGCTCAGCCAGGCCACCGTCGCCGGGCGACCGATCACCTCGGTCGTCGACGCTCCCACGCTCGAGGCGCTCGTCGTCCGCGCACGCGACTCCGGCGCCGAGGTGGTGCGCCACCTCAAGACCGGCAGCGCGTTCTTCGCCCCGGCGGCGTCGGTGGCACGCATGGTGCTCGCGATGGCCGCAGACACCCGCGAGGTCGTGCCCGCGTGCGTGCGCGCCGACGGCACCTACGGGATCCGCGACGTCTACCTCGGCCTGCCGGCCCGCATCGGCCGCGCCGGGGTCCTGGAGATCGTCGAGCTTCCGCTCACCGCCGCCGAGCTCGAGCAGCTCCGTGCGGCCGCGGCGCGGATCGACGAGCGCGCCCGACAGCTCGTGTAGTCGCCATGCGAGCGGTGGTGTATGCGGGCCCTGAGCGCGTCGAGCTCCGCAGCGTGCCCGACGCTCGCATCGAGGAGCCCGAGGACGCCCTCGTCCGGGTCACCCTCAGCGCCATCTGCGGCACGGACCTCCACGCCTGGCACGGGCTCGACGGCGTGCCTCCCGGGACCCCGCTCGGCCACGAGTTCGTCGGCGAGGTCGTCGCGGTCGGCTCCGCGGTACAGCACCTCGCGCCCGGCGACCGGGTCGTCGGCTCCGACTTCGCCGCCTGTGGTCACTGCTGGTGGTGCCGCCAGGGCGACCACTGGGAGTGTCCGCACCGGAGCATGTTCGGCATGGGGTCGGTCTTCGGCCCCCCGATCGGCGGAGCCCAGGCGGAGATGGTGCGCGTGCCCTTCGCTCAGACCACGCTGATGCGCCTCCCCTCCGGGTGCCAGGAGGAGGCCGCGATCTTCGCCGGTGACACGCTCGCGAGCGGGGTGGCCGCGGCGGAGCGCGGCGGGGTCAAGCCCGGCGACGTGGTCGCGGTGGTCGGCGGCGGTGCGGTCGGCCAGATGGTCAGCCTCGCGTGCCAGAACCACGGCGCGGCGGCGGTCGTGGTCACCGACCTCATCCCCGCACGGCTCGAGCTCATCGCCGCCAACGGCGGCGTCCCCAGCGCGCCCGACAGCGCTCGCGCCCTCATCGACGAGCTCACCGACGGCCGCGGCGCCGACGTCGTCGTCGAGGCGGTCGGCGGCAGCGGCCCGCTCGAGACCGCCTTCTCGCTCGTGCGCCGCCGGGGCTGCGTCGTCTCGGTGGGCGCCCACTTCGCCCCTGAGTGGCCGATGCCGGTGGCACGCGCCTTCGCCGACGAGCTGTGCGTGTGCTTCGCCATCGGCGATTCGATCCGGCTGGGTCCGCGCATCCTCCCGCTGCTCACCGTGGGAGCCATCGATCCCACCGGCGTGGTCTCCGAGCGGGTGCCCCTCGAGGGCGTCCCCGACGCCTACCGGCGGCTCGCGGAGCACACCTCGGTGAAGATCCTCGTCGATCCGTAGACGGCCACGACGTTGACCGCTGCAGACACCATCGTCGACCGGCTCCGCAGGGATGTGGAGGAGGAGGAGGCGCGGGTGCGGCGCGCGCGCGAGGAGGTGTCGGCGCTCCAGGAGGCGGCCACCGAGATCCTCTCGGTGCGCGACAGCACCGAGGTCCTGCTCACCATCACCCGGACCGCGCTGCGGCTGCTCGGCGCCGACATCGCGGGCGTCTTCCTCCGTGAGGGAGACGAGATGGTGATGCGCAGCTGCGTCGGCCACCGTGAGCCCGAGACCGCGAGGCTGCGGATGACCCGCGGCCAGGGGCTCGCCGGCCGGGTGCTGCAGACGACCCAGCCCGTTCAGGTCGACGACTACTCGCACACCCGGGTGATCAGCGACGACTTCATCCCGCTCGCGCAGATGGAGTCGGTGCGGTCGGCGCTCGGCGCGCCGCTCACCGTCCGCGGGGACATCATCGGGGTGCTCGAGGTGTGGCGGCGGCGCCGGTCGGTGTTCGCCGCCCACGAGGTGCGCCGGCTCGTCGCGATGGCCGACCTGGTCACGATCGCCATCGAGAACGCCCGGCTCAACGACGCCCAGGGCACGAGCATGCGCCACCTGGAGACGGCCTACGACACGCTGGAGCGGAGGGTCGAGGCGACCCGCCAGTCGGCGGTGATGCAGCGCGCGCTCATCCAGCTCCTCCTCGAGGGCGCCGGACTGCCCGCGATCGCGCGGAGCGTCGCGACGCTGACCGGCGACAGCGTCGCGATCCTCTCCACCACCCTCGACCCGCTCGCGACGCATCCGCGCGACCTCGACGTCTCCGCGATGCGCGCCGAGATGCGCCGGGTCCGGCGCGACCGCAACGGTGGCGGCGCCGTCGCCCCGATCCGGCTGCGCGACCGCGGCGGCTGGCTCTCCGTCCAGCCGATCCAGGCGGCGGGCGACAGCTTCGGATACGTCTGCGTGCTCGGCGACGACACCCCCGGCGACGCCGAGGAGATCGTCATCGGCCAGGCGGCGCTCGTCGCCGCCCTCCACCACCTCGAGCAGCGCGCCGCCGACGAGGCGCGCGCCGACGCCCGCGACGAGATCATCTGGGACCTCCTCCACGGATCGGACGAGTACCAGCGCGCCGCGGCGCGACGCGCCGAGCGCCTCCACATCGACCTGCGCCGGCCTCACCGGGTGTTCTGCTGCCAGCTCCAGGACATCGAGCTCATCGCCCAACAGGAGGGCCTCGAGCCCGCACGCACCGAGCGCGCACGCCATCAGCTGCGCCGGATCCTGCAGCGGGTGTCGGCGCAGCACGGCGGTCCCGACCTGGTCAGCCTGCGCGGCAACGCCATGGTCGCGGTCGCCCCCTGCACCGACCCCGCGAGCGCGCACGCGCTCGCCGACGCCGCCACCGAGCAGATGACCGCGGTGCTCCCCGGGCTCACCGCGACCTGGGGGGTCAGCCGGCTGCACACCAACCCGCTCGAGTACGGCATCGCGTACCGCGAGGCGACGATCGCGATGCGCGTCGCGGCGCGCCCCCAGGGCGGGCGGGTCGCGGTGTTCGACGAGCTGGGGGTGACCCGGCTGCTGCTCGCCCCCGGCGACCAGCCCGACCTCGCCGACTACGTGAAGGAGGTCCTCGGGCCGGTGCTCGAGTACGACCGTGAGCGCAGCACCCCGCTCGTCGCGACCCTGCGCGCCTACCTCGAGGCCGACTGCTCGCTCAACGCCGCCGCCCAGCGGCTGGCCGTCCACCACAAGACGCTGCGCTACCGGCTCAACCGCATCGGCGAGCTGACGCGGCTCGACCTGCGCCGCCACGAGGACCGCTTCCGCGCCGACCTGGCGCTGCGCATCCTCCAGGTCTCGTGCCCGGCATGACCACGGACGTCCATTCCAGAGGGGCGGTGTTCGTCGGCCGTCGCGAGGAGATGCGCCTGCTCCGGACGCGCCTCGAGGAGGTCCGTCGCGGCGAGCCGCGGGTGGTGGTGATCGAGGGCGCGGCGGGAATCGGCAAGACGGCGCTGCTGCAGCGGTTCCTCGCCGACGCGGGCGACGACGTCCGCGTCGTCGGCGCGACCGGCGAGGAGGAGGAGCACCAGCTCCCCTACGCGATCGTCGAGCAGCTCGTCCGCTCCTCCCGGGTGCCGCGCACCGACCAGCGCGCGGCGCTCGGCGCGACCACCATCCCGAGCCGCCGGGCGGTCGCCATCGGCGCCGGGCTCATCGAGCTCCTCGGCGCGCTCCAGGAGAACGGCCCGGTGTGCGTCGTCGTCGACGACGCGCAGTGGGCCGACCGTCCGTCGCTGGTGGCGCTGCTCTTCGCGATGCGCCGGCTCCAGGCCGACCGCGTCCTCACCGTCATCGCGGTGCGCGAGGACCGGGCCTTCGACCTGCCCCCCGGCCTCCTCAAGCTCGCCGACGGGGGGCGCGGGTCGACGCTTCGACTGCGCGGTCTCCCGCTCACCGAGCTGCGCGAGCTCGCCGCCGTGATCACCGAGAACGTGATCCCGGTGTCGCTCGCCGAGCAGCTGCGCGAGCACACCGGCGCGAGCCCGCTCCACGTGCGCGCCCTGCTCGAGGAGTACCCGCTCGAGCAGCTTCGGCGCGCCAACGGGGACACCCCGCTGCCCGCGCCGCGCTCGGTCGGCGCCCAGGTGCTCTCCCGGGTGGCGGCGTGCCCGCCCCAGGCGCAGCAGCTCGTCGTCGCCGCCGCCATCCTCGGACAGCAGTGCCCGCTCATCCTCGCGCAGCGCCTCGCCGGCATCGACGACCCCCTGGGCGCGCTCGAGGCGGCGATGTCGGCGGGGCTCCTGCGCACCCAGGACGCCGAGCGCGACCACGGGATCGGCTTCCCCGACCCGATGACCCGTTCGGCGGTCTACAACGACATCGGGCCGGCGCGCCGTGCCACGCTCCACCTCCGCGCCGCCGAGCTCGTCAACCGGCCCGACCTCGCCCTCCATCACCGCAGCGCCGCGGCGCTCGGCGAGGACGAGCCACTCGCCTCCGACCTCGCCGCCCACGCGCGGCGGCAGGCGGCCCTCGGCGACTACCGCGGCGCCGCCTCGGCGATGCTGCGGGCGAGCGACCTCAGCCCCGCGCGGGCGCAGCGCGAGCGCCGTCTGCTCGAAGGCGTCGACCATCTTCTGGTCGGGGGTGACGTGAACCGGGCGGCGACGCTCGTCGAGGAGGTGCGGCGGTGTGCCGACGCGCCGTACCGCCGGTATGTCCTCGGCCGGCTCGCGTTCCGCGGCGGCCGCCCCGCCGAGGCGCGCGAGCTGCTGCTCGGCGCGTGGGACGTCTGCGACCGCATCCGCGAGCGCGAGCTCGCCGGGCGGATCGGGGCCGAGCTCGCGCTCGGGCTGATCCGCCAGGCGCGCGGCGCCGAGGCACTGCCCTGGGCACGGCGCGCGATGTCCGCCGCCGAGGGCACCGTGACCCCGGCACCGTGGGCCCACCTCGCCTACGCCCTCGTCCACTCCGGAGAGGTGCCCCGCGGCCTCGCCGAGCTCGCCGGCCTCCCGGAGGAGGTGCTCGACCCCACGGCCGAGCACGTCCAGGCGCTCTACGCCCGGGGCCTTCTCCGGCTCGCCGCCGACGACCTGCTCGGGGCACGGGCCGACCTCGCCCTCGTCGACCCTGCCGCGCGGCGCTGGGGACCGTTCGCCTTCGTCTTCGCCGGGCTGTGCCTGCTCGCCGAGACCGAGTACCGGCTCGGCTCCTGGGACGAGGCGATCGCCCACGCCGAGACCGCCGCGACGATCGGCGAGGACGCCGGCCAGGTGTGGATGCTCTGCTGGCTCCACGGCGCCGCCGCCGCCCCGCTCGCCGGACGCGGCGAGTGGGAGCAGGCGCGCCTGCACGTCGAGGCCGCAGCGGGGCACGCCCGCGCCGTGCAGGACGACGGCAGCGTCGCCGACGCCGCCCTCGCCGCCGCCCGCCTCGCCGCCGCCCGCGACGGCCACGAGGCGGTGGTCGAGGCCCTGACGCCGCTGGCTCGGACACCGCGGGGCGAGGGCCTCGACGAGCCCGGGGCGCTCTGGCCCTGGCGGGAGCTCCACGCCGACGCCCTCATCCGCCTCGACCGGATCGAGGAGGCGGAGGTCGTCCTCGTCCCCCTCGAGGAGCTCGCCACCCTCCGCGAGCACGGCGGCGCCATCGTGAGCGCGGCGCGGGTGCGCGGCAACCTCGAGGCGGCGCGCAAGCGCGGTGACCTCGCCGACGCCGCCTTCCGGGCGGGGATGGAGCGCTCGGAGTCGCGCTGTGCTCCCTTCGACCGCGCCCGGCTCGAGGCCGCCTACGGGCGCTACCTGCGCCGTGCGGGCAAACGGGGCGCCGGGCTCGCGGTGCTGAAGTCGGCGCGCGACCGCTTCGAGCGGCTCGGCGCCCGCCCCTACGTCGAGTGCTGCGACCGCGAGCTCATCGGCGCCGGCACCGGCGGCGCCCACGGCCAGCGCCCGGCGCTCACCCGCCACGAGATCGCGGTGGTCCGGCTGGTGACCCAGGGGCTCACCAACCACGCCGTCGCCGAGCAGCTCGTGGTCAGCCTCAACACCGTCGAGTACCACCTGAAGAACATCTACCGGAAGCTCGGCGTCGCCTCGCGCACCCAGCTGGTCGCCCACCTCGCGAGGGAGGAGATCGACCTCGACGACGGCACCGCCCGGGTCTGAGGAGACGAACACGGGCCCCCCGGCTGCCGGGAGGCCCGTGTGGCGGGTAGTCGCGAACTATTGTGGACCGTCGGGGGGTTCAGGCGGAGGCTTTCAGCGTCCCGGCGAAGAAGCTGGCGAGCTCGGCGCTGGAGGCGACGACCCTCACCGGGTAGCCGTGGACGCTGGTCTGGACCTCGACGTATCCGGGGTGGTAGAGGATCTGCCCGGTCAGGCTGCCGGTGAGGGTGACGGGCTGGCCGTTGGAGCTCTGCCAGGGCCGGTCGCCGCTGTTGGCGATCATCAGCTGCTGGGTGTCGGCGAACTCGCTGCCGCGCACGTAGGCCTCGATGTAGAAGGGCAGCAGCGGGGTGTCGATCTCCTGGTGCGAGTCGGTGAGCTGGCCGGCGAGGCGGAACCCCTGCGGCGCCTCGCCACCGACGAGGGTGCCGGCGTCGGTCGGCCGGCCCTGGATGACCTTCTCGGTCGCCTCCGACCCCTTGGAGTTGGCGCCGGCGGCGGAGGTGAACTCGTCGGCGGGGAACGACGGGTTGCGCTCGACCTGCACCGCCTCGGCGAGGCGCACCTGCCGGCCGGCGAGGGTGACCACCTGGCGGAGGAGGATGCTGTCACCGGTCACGCATGCCTCGACCTTCTCCTGGTCGTCGCCGCGGGAGAGCGCCTCGCTCCCGGTGGTGCGGTAGAGGTAGCGGGTGCACTGCTCGCCGAGCACCGACCCCAGTCCCAACCGGGCGACGACCCCCGCGCCGGCGGCGGCGGAGAGCGCGGGATCGGAGACGACGTCGGGGTCGAGCGCCGCGGTGAGCGGGGTCGCGAAGCTCTTGCTCCGGTCGGGGAGGAAGGTCTGCGCGGTGCTGGTGATGATGCTCCCGGAGAAGATCCTGCCTCCCGGGGGCGCGCCCTCGTGGTGCTCGACGCGGACCGTGTCGGGACGGCGAACGCTGACCACGTCGGTCTGCATGATCTGCTGGGGCCCGGCCGTGTCGGTCACGCGGTAGACGGCGTGGTACGCGCCCACGGCCCTGACGGAGGGCGGCGCCGGGGCGACGCCGGCGTTGACGCTGTCGCCCTGCCGGAAGATCCACACGAGGAAGCCGGCGGCGGCGGCGCCGAGCACCACCACCGTGGCGAGGAGCATCGCCACCACCCGGTGGGAGTGGGCCGGCTCCCGGGCCGGCCGGGCCTGCACGGGTGGGGCCGTGGCCTGGGCCGCCGCCCGTCGCTCCCGCTTCCGCGCCGCCTGCTCTCCCACAGTCCGCTCCTACTGGCACCCGGAGCCGAAGAGCCCCGGGGTGACGCCGTTGAGATCCTGAGCCGCGTCGCCGGGGAGGACCCGGCCGTTGAAGAGCGGCGGCAGCTGGGTCTCGCCGAGCACCGCGGCGAGCACGAGCACGCCGAGCAGGATGAACGCCTCGAGGGTGATGAAGCGCTGCAGGGTCGCGATCGTCGGACCGCTGCGACGCATCATCCGCCGCGCCGTGTCGGGCAGCTCCTCGTCGCGGCGGTGGGCGGCGACGAAGCGGTTGTTGACCAGGCCGATGACCATCGCGACCAGGACGGCCGTCACCTTGAACCCCGCCACCAGGCCGTAGGTCGTGCACCAGAGCGCGTTGAGGTTGTTGAGCAGCCGCAGCAGCAGGAGCGCGCCGGCGGCGACGAGCGGGAGGAGGCTGAAGGTCATCACCCGCGAGAAGCGCGTCACCGCCGGCCAGATCTCGGCCGCGTCGCCGGACGGGAAGACGACGAGGAGGAGCGCGATGAGCCCGCCCGCCCAGAGGGCGCCGAGGACCACGTGCGCCGCCATCATCGGGATGTAGACCAGGCTCGGCGAGGCGCTGCCCGTGCCCGCGTGGGTGCCGGCGACGAAGGCGACGACCAGGCCGCCACCGAGCACCGAGAGGCCGAGGAGGAGCCCGCCCACCGGCCGCGCGTCGGCGCGCCGCCGGGTGGTGACGAGGGTGACCGCAACCACCGCGGCCCAGAGCACCGTCTTGGCGGCCGCCACCGCGCCGATCGTCGAGAAGAGGATGCGGTCGATGCCCACGCCGGGGATGAGCTCGGTGATCCGCGACGCCTCGAACCAGAAGATGACCGGCGTCACCACGAGCGACAGCCCGCCGGTCACGAGCAGGGTCCGTGAGGCGCGGTCGAGCGCGCCCGGCGGGGTCACGACCGCGGTACGGGGGAATGCGAGCGAGGCGCCCGGGCCGGCGGGGAGGGGACGCGCGCGCCGCCACAGCGCGAGCGCCCCGACCATGAGCACGCCGAGGGTCGCATAGAGAAGGACGATCTCGGCGGAGCGACCGGCCTCGATCGCGCCGGTCAGCCAGCCGGATCCGGCGCCGCTCTCGAAGCTTCCGCTGCGCTGGACCGCGAGGCTGAGGTTGCCGGCCAGCGAGGACGCGTCCGCCGCCGTCCGGATCCCCACGACGAACTGGCCCTGCACCGGGTGGGCGTCGGTGCCGATGGCCAGCCAGCTGATGGTCAGGACCCCGGCGATCCCGGGCTTGAGCCGGAGCACGACGGTCCGCTCGGTCTGGAAGACGGGGTCGCCGCTCAGGCCGGTGCCGTTGTCGGTGTCGACCTCGGCGCGGAAGAGCGAGCGGTCGATCGGCTCGTTGAACTGGAGGAGGACCTGCGAGAGCGGAGCCGCGACGGTGGACGAGGGGGCGGGGAGCACGCCCATCAGGCGAGCGTGCGCCTCCGCCCTCAGCGGGACGGCGAGCAGCAGCACGACGGCCACTGCGACGCCGGCTGCGAGGCGCCCGATCCGGGCGCGCCGCACCGCTGTTCCTCGTCGTGTCACCGTGGGATCAGCCTGCCGGCGTACCCGTGCCGGGCGCCGCCGGGGCGGGAGGCGTCACGCCTCCCGCCGAGCGAAGGATGTCGGTCACCGGCCCGAGTGCCGGAAGGATCGCCGGCGGTCCGCCGCTCACCGGGACCGGCCTGGTCACCACCGGGGCGGCCGGTGCGGGGAGCGCGGGCAGGGCGGGATGCGCCACGGTCGCGCTCGTCACCGGATGCTGACCGGAGGGAGGCGGCGGGTACGGAGGAAGGTTCGGCCCCGACGGCGGGGTCTTGTCCGTCCACTCCGGCATCTGCTTCACCGCGTCGCAGGGACCGCGGCTGACGTTGGTGTGGTTGACGAGGCGCGCGAACTGGATGTTGGCGCCGCGCAGCGAGCCGCCCTTGGTGAGGGGATCGGGGAAGGCCTCGATCTTCAGGCCGACCTCGTCGATGTCGATCGTCCCGTCGCTCGCGGAGAAGCTCCCGTCCTGCAGCACCACCGAGTACCGGCCGCCACCGCCCTTGTTGATCGCGTCGGAGAACTGCTTGAACTGGTCGTTCGACTGCTTGTGCGCGGCGGGGCCGGGCTGCGGCGACTGGCCGTTGAAGGAGAACCCGTCGCCGCTCGAGGTGAACACCGGCTTGCCGTCGATCTCGACGCCGTGGAGCTCGGTCTTCCAGGTGGCGACGGTGCCCGCCGTGGAGCCGTTGTCCTTCCACACCAGGTCGGTCGTCGCCAGCGCGATGTGCAGCGAGCCGAGATGGATGTCGTACGCCGCGGCGCGGTCGATGCCGGTGAGCCCGTCCTGCCCCACGGCGACGTCCGAGTGCGCGAAGGACGGTCCGACGGAGAGCTGCTCGCCGCCGGTCACGAACCCGGTCCTGGCGTCGGCGTAGGACTTGTCCGGCCTGTCGTAGGCCTCGGTCTTCCCGAAGGGCCCGAAGTCGTGGGCGTCGTGGACGCCGCCGTAGCCGCCCTCGGCGGGCGGCGGGTAGTAGGCGTTCGCGCTGGTGGGATTGTCGGGGCCGAGCTTGCGGTTCGAGGTGCCGAGCACCACCGCCCCGACGAAGCCCTCGTACGCCATGCTCGCCTTGCTCTTGGAGTGCGGCGTGTCGTCGAAGACCGTCTCGGCATACGGCTCGCCGACGAGATTCTCGTAGGGGAACAGCAGCCCCTGGCCGATCGCCGCGACGTTGGCGGTCGAGTTCCAGCCGGTGACGCAGTCGGCGCCGCCGGTGCTGGGGCCGCTGACGTCGTCGGCGTGAGCACGCCAGGCGGAGCCGCCTCCGAAGATCACGCCCGCAGCCGCGGTGAGGACGAGTGCGCGGCGGGCGAAGCGCACCGTCGATGTCCGCCTGGAGCCCATGAGCTCCCCTCCTTCTGTGGGTCCGTCCATGCTGGTTGTCCTCATGTCCTCGCTTCTGCCGCCTCCTGAGCCGCCGCCGCCGTCCCGGCGTGCGCGAGATATCCGTGGTGCTCGAGCCACTGCGCGGCCTCGTGTGCGGGCCCGCCGAAGCGGATCCGTCCCCGCTCGAGCACGTGCACCGAGTCGGCGAGCCGCAGCAGCACGCCGATGTACTGCTCGACGAGCACGATCATCCGGCCCTCGTCCGCGAGCGCCCGGAGCACACCGGTGAGCTCGGCGACGATGCGCGGCGCCAGTCCCAGCGAGAGCTCGTCGAAGAGGATGCACTGGGCACCGGTGACGAGCGCACGCCCGATCGACACCATCCGCTGCTCGCCGCCCGAGAGCCGGAACGACGGCACTCGCTCGCGCTCGCGGAGCCGTGGGAAGAGCTCGAACATCCGCTGGACCCGGCGATCGACCTCGCCGCGGTCGAGCCCGAACCCTCCCACGGCCAGGTTCTCGCGAACGGAGAGCGACGGGAAGACGCGCCGCCGCTCGGCGACGTAGACGATGCCCGCCTGGCCGCGCCGGTGCGCCGGCCAGCCGGTGATGTTCCGGCCGTCGAGCGAGACGGTCCCGCCCGACGTCCTCACCAGCCCGGCGATGCCGGAGAGCAGGCTGGTCTTGCCCGCACCGTTGGCGCCGATGACGCCGACGATCTCGCCCGGCCGGCACTCGAGGCTCACCCCTCTGACGGCCGGCACGGGCCCGTAGAAGACCTTGAGATCGCGCACCGCGAGCCCGCTGCCCGCGTTCTCGACCGGTGCGACGGGAGAGGTGTCGGGAGTGACGATGGTGCCCGTCATTGCGCGGTCACCAGCTCGCCGAGGTAGACGCGCCGCACCTCGTCCTGGCGCATCACCTCGTGGATCGGGCCCTCGACGAGGAGCCGGCCGTCCTCCATCACCATCAGCCGCTCGGCGACCTCGGTGATGAACTTGAGGTCGTGCTCGATGACGAGCAACCCCCAGCCCTCTCGCGCCTGCAGGTCGAGGAGCACGGCGAGGAGCTTCTCGGCCTCCTCGTCCTCGAGGCCGCTGACCGGCTCGTCGAGCATGAGCACCTTCGGAGTTCTGGTCAGGGCTCGCACCAGCTCGACCTCGCGGCGCACCCCGAAGGGCAGCGCCGCGACCGGCATGCCGCAGAGCGCGGAGAGTCCGAAGCGGTCGAGGAGCATCGCGATCCGGTCACGGCGCTCGGCGCCGTCGCCATGCCCGTGGCCGACGAGGAGGTTCTGCTCGACGGTGAGCATGTCGACGAGCCGCGGGATCTGGAAGGTGCGGCGGATCCCGGCGCGCGCGCGCAGGAACGAGGACCAGCCGCTGATGTTCCGATCGCCGAGGTGGACGCTGCCGTGGTGCAGCGGGACGAAGCCGGTGAGCGCGTTGAAGAGCGTGGTCTTGCCCGCGCCGTTGGCGCCGACGATGCCGAGGCGCTGCCCGGGGGCGACGCGCACCGACACCGAGTCGACGGCGCGGATGCCGCCGAAGTCGACGGTGATCTCCCGCCCCTCGAGCGCCATGGTGCCGGCGATCGCGCCCGCCGCGGCGGCGGGGGCGGTCCCGCCGACGGCGGTGGTGTCGCGGCGGCCCACGATCTCGATCGAGGGGCCGCTCGCCGCCTCGGCGGTCGCTGCGCCGTTGGTGGCGGCGGCGACCGGCACCGGCGCCGCGTGGAACTCGGCGGCCGCCTCGCCGGCGTCGTCGAGCGTGCCGCGGTGGCGCAGACGGCGGATCTGCTCGGCGACCCACTCCCGGCGGTCGCCGACGATGAGCGCGGCGAGAAGGATCATGCCGGCGAGGAAGCTCGGCGAGAGCCGCCACGGCTCGAGCACGATCGGGATGGTGGTGAAGGCCGCCGCCACCAGCCAGACCGAGGAGAGGTCGCGCAGCCCGCTCGCGATCGGGATGGCGACGTAGAGCACCGAGATGATGAGGATGAAGGACTGCGTCCCCGGCGGGGTGCCGTTGATGAAGGCGAAGAGGCAGCCGGCGATGCCGATGAGCACGCCCGAGAAGGCGAAGACCATCAGCTTCACCAGCCAGTTCCGCACCCCGACCGCGGAGGCGCCCTCGGGCACGTGGCCGACGAGCACCGAGTGCAGGCCGAAGCGTGAACGGCGCACCCACCAGACCACCGTGCCCACGGCGAGCGCGAAGCCGGCGACCACGAGATAGATCGCGCGCTGGCTGTCGAACCAGCCCTGGAGCACCGGCTGGGGGACCGCCTCACCCGCGGCACCGCCGGTGACACCGGGGATCGAGAAGATGACCTTCTCGATGCCGATCTGGAGCACCAGCGAGGCGACGACGAAGTACAGCCCGGTCACCACCAGCGACGCGAGGCCGCCGACGACGGAGAGGCCGGTCACCGCCGCCGCGGCGACGAGGCCGCCGAGGAGGACGTTGCCGACGCCGCCCGACGAGGCGACGTTCGCGTACAGGTAGGCGCCGAGACCCGCCAGGCCGGCGGCGTTCAGCGGCATCTCGCGGAGCGCGGCGATGGGGAGGAAGAGGGCGAGGCCGATGATCCCCGCCACGAGCGCGGAGGACCCCGCGTAGAGGAGGTGGCCGGGGAGCAGGAAGAAGCCCAGAGCGCCGCCGATGAGGACGACCGCGGGGAGCACCAGCCTGGTCTCGGAGCGCAGGCGCCGCAGAACTCTGGCGAGCGCGCCGGTCGGGGACGGCGCCGCCGCGACGGCGGCGGTGCCGTCGCCGGCGGAGGCCGCCACGGCCACACCCTCGGTGCGACCGGTGGCTGCAGCGTCGTCGGTGCGGATCATCTGCTGCGCCTCCTCAGGTCTGCAGGTGGGCGAGGTGGCGCCGCTTCGTGCCCGCGTAGAGCACACCCACCGCCATGATCAGGATGGCGCTCAGGTTCTCCAGGCCGGGCCCGAGATCGCCGCCGAACATCCCCCCGAGAATGCCCTCGGCGACGCCCAGGCTCACCCCTCCCACGAAGGCGAGGGCGAAGGACTCGAGGCCGCCGAGGATCGCTCCCGCCAGGCCCCAGACCATGACGAAGAGCAGGAGCACGCTGTCGAGCTGGACGCGGCTGGTGGCGAGGATGCCGGCGAGCCCCGCCATCCCCCCGGCCACCGCCCAGACACCGACGACGTAGACGCCGAGCGGGATCCCCACCGTCGACGCCGCCGCGGGGTCGTCGTAGATGGCGCGCACGAACATCCCGAAGCGGGTCATGCGCATCACCCATGTCGTCACCAGCACCACCGCGATGCAGGTGGCGAAGGTGCCGATCTGCGCGTAGGTGATGAAGGTGAGCTGGAAGTTGAAGCCGCCCTGCCCGAAGGGCGACGGCGGCGTGATGTTGTACGCGGGGATGAAGAGGTCGACCCACGCGAACAGCAACAGGGTCACCGTGAGGGTGAAGATCATGATCAGGCCCTTGGGCCGGTTCGCGAGCTTCAGGTTGCAGAAGCCGAGGATGGCTCCCAGCACGCCGCCGACCAGCACCCCCCCGAAGAGGGAGACCACCAGCGGTGCTCCCCACTGCGAGGACATCCACCAGTACACGGAGGCTCCGAAGGCGGCGATGCCCGCCTGGCCCAGGTTGACCACCTTGCTGATGCGGTAGGACGCCACCATTCCGAAGGCCATCAGCCCGTAGATGGTCCCCAGGGAGACTCCGATGATCAGGGCGGATTCGAACAGTGCCACGGACGTAAGGTCCCTCTCAGTGACCCCTGTCGTTTAGCACCTCCCGAAGCCCGGGGGACTGGGCGCGGAAGCGAGTTGGTCCCCCGGGCTGTTTGGGAGATGCTGTTGACAGAGGCTGTTCTTAGGCTGTGATCAGCTGCTGAGGTAGCCCGCTACTGGTACAGCGGATCGGGATAGAGATGCTTCTCCTCCCAACCGCCGTCCGGCGCGGTGATCCACTGGTAGATGTACTCCTTGTTGAAGGAGTACGGATACTGACCGTGGTCGCCGTGCGGCCACTTGAGGACGACACCCATGCCGGTGTCGTACTGATGGCCTTCCATCTGCGAGATGAGGCCTGCTCTGGTGACGTTCGCCCCCATCGGTCCGATCATCTGCGGGAGGGCGATGGCGCATACGAAGGCCGCCTGCGAGATGTGGTGGCCCATCGCGTACTTGAAGTGCAGACCGGCGACGTCGAAGCCGCTGTACTGCTTGGTGACCTGCTCCCAGAGGAGGTTGCCGGGCGAGACCGGCTCCTGCCAGGGCTCGGGGATCAGGAACGAGGTGATGCCGGCGTCGTGGTCGCGGATGTAGTCACCCCAGACCGGGCCGAAGCCGGGGTCGGTGGTGACGTGGTTCGACCAGTAGCCGAGCGGGGGCGACCAGTTCTGGCCACCCGCGTCGCGGAAGAACTTGGCCAGGGGAGCCGCCCAGGTGAAGGTGAAGACCGCGTCGGGGTTGGCGACGCGCATCGAGAGCACGTGCTGGGACTCGTCGGGGGAGTCCCACTCCATCGAGATGTCCTGGACGTCCTTGATGCCGTACTTGTCGAGCACGGCCTTCGCGGTGTTCTTGGCCGCGATGTCCTCGGACACGTTGAGGTACATGATCCCGACGGTCTTCGGGTGCTTGTTCTCCGCCACCCACTTGGCCAGGGCGCTGGCCTCACGGATGCCGTTGGCGTGGCAGGGGAACATGTAGGGATCGGTGTATTCGCTCTGGAACCAGCCCCAGCTCATGAAGGGGACGTGGTCCTGAGCCAGCGCAGGATGAATGACGTCGGTCAGGAAGGTCTCGGCCGGCAGGAAGGCGAAGACCTGGGTCTTCAGCTTCTCGTAGCACGCGCGTGCGCGCGTCACGTCGCCGCCGTCATCGCAGGTGAGCAGCTGCAGCTTGCGGCCGTTGATCCCGCCGCGGTTGTTGATGTAGGTCAGCGCCGCCTCGGTGATCTTCTGGGTGGGCTCGGAGACCACCGGACCGAGGCTGCGGGTCGCCGACGCCAGGTTGATGGCGCCGAAGGTGATGCTGTTCGCCGTCACCCCCACGTCGGAGGCGAAGTTGGCGCCGCTCGCGGGCGGAGCCGCGGGCTTCTGGCCCGGGAGCGGAGGCGCGGGAACGGTGCCGGGAGGCGGAATGGGGACGCCGGCCGCCGGCTTGGCGCCACTCGGCGCGGCGTTGCCCGGAGCGGCCGGAGCAGGAGCGGCGTTGTTCGCCGCGGGCGCGGACTGGCTCTGCGACCCGCCGGACGACGAGCCCGAGTTGTTCTGCGACGACGGGGCCTGTGGTGCGAGGGCGGATCCGCCGCTCGAGCCGTATCCGCTGCCGCTCGTGCCCGTGCTCGAGAGTGAGGCGGAACCCCCGCCGCAGGCGGCGACCGCCAGCGCGAAGCCGGCGGTCAGCACCGAGAATCGTGCGTACCGCGACCACATTCTGTTATCTACCCGCCTCATATTTCAGCTACCCCACATGTGTGTATCAATCCGCGTCATGACGTGATGCGTCCTCCTGTGTGAGCTGACCTCCGCTTCTGCCAATGAGCTCCGTTCACCCGCGCGACAACGGCCGCGCGGCGTGACCCGCCATCAGGAGCAGGCCCCTGGCGAGGCGCTCGGGCACAAAGCCGGCGACAGCGCCCCTTCCTCCTGCTCAAACCGTTTGTATGCTAGGCGGCAAAGCTCGCTGGTCGCGACACGGCAGTCCGTAGTCTTGTGCGGCTGTCTCGTGGACAAACCCTACGGAAACCCGCGATCGCGGTATACGGTGGCCGGCCGCGTTCTCCCTCCAGCTTGCCCTCCTCGATTGCGGGAACGCCTTTCCCGCTCAGGTCCCGACCGCGGGCTCCACAGGTTTGGCACGGGCGTCACCGGGGGAAACGCGGGGTGGGGGACGCCCGCTCGACGTCGAGCATGTTCGCCAAGCGGGAGGGGGCCGTCCATCTAGGTCCCGGATAGAGATGCCCGGTGCGCGCTATCCGACATGGATAACCGGTGAGCGCCGTTGCAGATGGCCCCGGGCGTCCGGCCCGATACCAACTTGACACCCCGCCGCCAGTCTCTCGGCCGTTCGGACGTTCTACCTTCATGAGAGTGGGGGGGCGCCGTGGTCGCGTCCCCGAAGAGGGTTGGAGGCCAGGCGACAGATGACACCGGACGAGGTCACCCACAAGGAGAAGCGGTCGGCTCCCGAGCCCATCGTCATCCCGCTGCCGCAGCCGGCGGAGCCCGTCCCGGCCAAGTAGATGGACGAGATCTCGACCCCGATCGTCGGCTTCCGCTGCTGGGTCCTCGAGCTCGGCCGGCCGGTGCTGAAGAGCGTCGCGATGCGCTACGAGTGGCCCGCCGGCCAGGTCGCCGAGGCGCTCTGCATGTGCTCGCCGCACGAGCCCGCGAAGCACCCGGCGCCGGACGAGCGCTGCCGCTGCGGCCTGCACGCGCGCACGACGCTCGACGGCTGCACCGAGGAGTATCCCTACTACCCGGTTCACGGCTACTGGGCGTACCGCAGCGCCCCGACGAGCGGCCTGATGGCGATGGGAGCGGTGCTGATGTGGGGTGGCACCCTGCGCGGCAAGCGGGTGATCCGCGCCCAGTTCTCCCGGGTGCTCTGCCTCACCGAGAAGCCCGACCTCTGGGCGCCGCGCAGCGGCAGCAACGACCCGTCCGCGGTGAGCGCCGAGAACGTCCAGAGCCGCGAGGAGACCCTGCGCGGGATCTGCCAGGTCTACGGGGTCCCGCTGGTGCCCTACGCGGCGGCCACCCGGTACGCCGCCGAGTTCGGCGACCTCACCGAGGGCAGCGACCTCGCGGCCTGAGATCCCCTCTTTCCCCGTCCGGCTCGACCGACTAGGATGAAGCGATCGGTGGGGGCCGGAGAGGGGACGAGGCGGAGACGTCGAAGGGTCAGGGCCGGCCCACCAGAGATGGTGGCTGCCGCTCCGCCTCAGCGGTGACGCCGGACCGCCACGCCGAGATGTCGGCGAGCGCGGTGACGGTGACGCCCGCCCGGCCGGCTCCCGCCGTCTGATCCCTGCCCGGCGTCAGACGGCCGCGGCGACGAGCGAGGCGAAGGCGCGGGCGCCGGCCGGCTCGAGGTGGTACCCGTCGGGGGCGAACCACTCCGGGTGACCTGCGCTCGCCGCGTACCAGTCGACGAGGACGGTTCCGCGAGTGCGCGAGACCCCGGCGCGGAGCGCACCGTTCACCTCCGTCTCCCAGGGCCGGGGCACCCGCACGGTGACGATGACGATCCGCCGGCTCCCCGCCGCGGCGCGCACCATCGCGTCGAACTGGGCGGCGGAGACGGTGCCGTTCGTCCCCAGGTCGACGACGAGGGTGGGGCGCAGCCGGCCGGAGTCGCGGTCGGCGCCGACGGCGGCGACTCCGGCGTCCCACTGGCGGCTGACGACCGCGTCCACCTCGATCGAGGGGATGTCCCGGCGCAGCGCCGACGACGCGCCGAGCATCACCGAGTCGCCCACCGCGGTGACCCCGCCGGGTGGGTCGGCGGTGGCCGCAGGCGGGTCCGGAGCCGGGGTGGCCGCGGCCCGGGCCGTCGGCGACGGCGTCGCCCGGGGCGTCGCGGTCGGAGACGGCGTCGCGGCCGGAGACGGCGCTGCGGTCGCGGTCCCCCGGGTGGCGGCCACGCTCCAGGTGTGGATCGCCGGGGTGCACCCGGTCAGGAGCAGCGGGGCGAGGAGCACGACGCCCATCCACCGCCGGCGCATCGCGCCCCCTCTCGCACATCCGTTCGACCGTGTCACTCTACTACGCGAGGCCCATCTCGTGGAGGGCGGCGTGGTCGAGGCCGAGGTTGTGCCCGATCTCGTGGCGGAGGGTGAGCCGCACCTGGGCCTGGAGCTCCGCACGGGTGCGGCTGTAGCTCTCGATGATCCGCTGGAACAGGATGATCTGCTCGGGCCAGCGCGCCTCGGTGTAGCCGGTGAGGCTGCGCGGCCGGCCGCTGCCGCTGTAGACCCCCAGCGTGGTCGGGGTCACGAACCCGTGCTCGATCATGTCCATGCTCGGCAGCGCCTGGACGACCACGTCGGTGTCGCCGAGCGCCTCCTGGTACGCCGCCGGGATGTCCTGCCACTCCGCCACCGCCATGGCGTGGAAGCCGTCCTCGTCGACCCGGAACGGGACCGCGAAGTGGTACGGGTCGAGCCGCGCCGCGGTCGCGGCACAGGCGTCGCCGTCGGCGAGCCGGTCGAGGTAGGGCAGGGTGCGACCGAGCATCGCCCAGGCACGGGCGCTGCCGGGCTGCAGGCCGGTGGCGGTCCGGAAGACCGTCTCCGCGCGCTCCATGTCGCCGAGCTCGTAGCACGCCATCCCGAGCTCGAGCGTCACCGTGAACGACCCCGGGTCGAGCGCGCTCGCCCGCTCCGCGCTGCGCAGCGCCCGCAGCCGCTGGGGCCGGGAGCGGTCGGCCGTGACCCGCAACCCGCGGGACTCGATGAGCAGGGCGCGCAGCTCGGCGGCGGGCTCGAGGTGACCCGACCGCGCCGCATCCTGGGCGAGTTGCACCGCGTGGACGACGTCGCCCTCGCGGAAGGCCGCCTCGGCCTCGGCGAGGAAGC
Source organism: Candidatus Dormiibacterota bacterium (assembly GCA_035544475.1). GTDB lineage: Bacteria > Chloroflexota > Dormibacteria > Aeolococcales > Aeolococcaceae > CF-96. The sequence continues at coordinate 21,334 of DATKEY010000254.1, forward strand.
GGGCGGCCTCCTCCCGGTCCCGGGGCGGCTGGCGGTCGAGGAGGCGGTCGAGGATCCCCATGATTGCGGGAGGCTACCCCGATCCCGGGGGGAGTACGCTTCGCCGGGAGGCCTGAGGGAGGAATGCGGTGAACGGCAGGGCGCGCACCCGGCTGCTGCTCGTCTGCCTCGGCGTCCTGGCGCCGATCACGATGGCGGC
>DATKEY010000255.1:0-7438 GCA_035544475.1 Candidatus Dormiibacterota bacterium
GGCTGCGGCCGAATGCGGCGATCGCTGCCACGGCGAGCGCGACCGCGACCGCCGTGATCACCCACCCCTGCCAGCTCGCCGGCCGCCGCCCGAACCCCACGCGGCGTCGGACGAACCACGGCTGCCCGTGCGAAGGCCGCATGGCTCGCATGGTAGGGCCCGGAGGCGCCGCCGATCCTCAGGCCGGGTCGAACGGCCGGCCTACGAGCGCCGCGTACACGCGAAGCGGGTCGGCGACGAGGGCGGAGATCGCCACCGTCCCCAACGATCGCGTCAGACCGCGCACCAGCGGAGACTACCGCGTCGAGCCGTGACGCGTAGGATCCCTCTCCATGGCCGCTCACCCGGGTGCGGACGCGGAGGTCTTCGACTGGTTCGCGCCGTCGATGCGCGTCGACCCCCACCCGGCGCTGCACCGGCTGCGCGCGCGGTCCCCGATCCACCGCAACGAGCTCGGCTGGTGGGTCCTCGGCTACGAGGAGGCGTACCGGGTGCTCCACGGCCCCGGGTTCGGACGCAGCCGCGAGCACTACCTCGAGACCTTCCGGCACACCCTCGGCGACGGCATCGCCTACGAGTACGTGACCCGGCGGCTCTCCTACTACTCGGACGCCGAGCACCGGCGCCTGCGTGGAACCGTGGCCCGGGCCTTCACGCCGCGGCGGATCGCGATGATGCGGCCGTACATCACACAACTCGCCGGCGAGCTGCTCGCCCGGGTCGAGGACGAGCCGTCGTTCGACGTCCTCGCGTCACTCGCACACCCGCTTCCGTCACTGGTGATCTGCCAGATGCTCGGCGTGCCCGAGGGGCTTCGCGCCGACTTCGACCGATGGACGATGGCGATCCCGCACCTCATCGCGCCGAAGGTGACGCCCGAGCAGCTCGAGGCGGGCACCCGGGCGGTGATCGAGGAATGGGCGTGCGTCGAGCGGCTCATCGACGAGCGCCGCTCGCGCCCTGGCGACGATCTGCTGACGGCGCTGATCGACGCCGAGGAGGAGGGGCGGCGGCTCAGCCACGAGGAGCTGATCGCCAACGTCATCTTCCTCTTCTCGGCGGGACACCAGACCACCCGCGACAGCCTGGGGCTCGCGCTGCTCGGGATGCTGGAGCCGCGCGATCCGTACGAGGCGCTGGTCCGCGACCCCTCGCTCGCCGCGGCGGCGGCGGAGGAGAGCCTGCGCTGGGGCTCGGTCGTCACCCTCTCCATGGACCAGGCGGAGGAGGACGTCGACCTCGCCGGGAGCCACCTGAGCCCCGGCGACGACGTCTGGATCGTGCTCGCCGCGGCGAATCGCGACCCCGCGCACTTCCCCGACCCCGACCGCTTCCGGCTCGACCGTCCCCCCGACCAGCGGCACCTCTCCTTCAGCGCCGGGCCGCATCACTGCCTCGGTGCCGCGCTCGGCCGCCTGGAGCTGACCGTCCTGCTCGAGGTGCTCGCCCGGCGCCTCCCGCACGCCGAGGTCGCCGCCCAGGAGCTCGAATGGCGGGACACGGTGTTCTTCCGCGGGGTGCGCTCGCTGCGGATCGCCCCGCGCGGCTGAGACACAGGTGGGGCTGACGCTTCCGTCCCTGTTCCTCGCCGCGGCGGTCACCGCGGGCGCGCTCGCGAGCAGCGCCCAGCCGTCCTCGGCGGTGACCGCGCCGCCGCTGCTCGCGAGCACGAGCGGTGAGGCGGGTGGGCCGCCGGTCGACGGGATGGAGTGCACCGCGCGGGAGCCGTTGCTCTTCCACATCCACGCCCATCTCGCCGTCTTCGTCGACGGCACGCGGCGCACCGTTCCACGCGCCATCGGGATCCCGCAACCGCGCGAGATCACATCGTCGGACCAGGGCCCGTTCGTCGTCGGCCACCGCTGCTACTACCGGATGCACAGCCACACCGCCGACGGCGTCATCCACATCGAGTCGCCGGTTCAGCGCACCTACACGCTCGGCGACTACTTCGACATCTGGCGCCAGCCGCTCGGTTCAGAGCAGGTCGGGCCGGTACACGGGCCGGTCACCGTGTACGTCAACGGCCACCGGTACCACGGCGATCCACGCACGACACCGCTGACGGCACAGGCGCTCGTCCAGGTCGACGTCGGCGCCGACGTCCCGCCCCAGGGCTTCACCTTCCCGCCCGGGCTGTGATTCACCGGTTCGCAAGCTTCCGGAGTGCACTGTGCGGAGTTTCAGGGACGACGCCGCTGCAACGACACGATCACGATCAACAACAACTCGCTCCTCAGCGCCAACCAGCTGAACATCCTGGCGAACGACCTCAACTCGCACAACTTCCTCACCGTGTCGGACATCCAGACCGAGGTGGTGAATGTCTACAAGAGCGACTTCAACATCCTCAACATCACCACGAGCGAGGTGACCGTCGTCACCTGCCTCCTCGGGCTCGTCTGCTGATTCCGTCGCGGCGCTCAGCCGCGAGCGGAGAGCGGGGGGCGGGCCCCGCTCACCCGGAGACCGGGTCGGAGATCCGCGGCGGCGGCGTGTTCTTCACGATGAGCACCGACGCCCGCGAGTAGGCGTTGACCTTCTGCGCGGTCGTGCCGATCACGAAGCTCGTGATCCGTGAGTGGCCCTTGTACCCGAGCACGACGAGGTCGGCGCCGACCTCGTCGACGTAGCGGACGATGGCGTCGGCCGCGTGTCCGATGCGGGTGTCGTGGACGAGCTTCGCCCCGTGCTCGCCGGCGATCCGCGCCGCCTCCTGCCCGACGGTCTCGAAGTATGTGTCGCGCTCGCGCTTGAACTCGTCCACCTCGCCCATCGTCGCGGCGTAGCGGGGGAGGCCCTCCTCGACGGAGAGCGCCAGCAGCCGGGCGTTGAAGCGTCGGGCGAGCTCGGCCGCCTCGGCGACCGCGGCATACCCCCCGGGCGACCCGTCGACGCAGGCCACGATGACCTCGTGCATCTCACAGCCTCCAGGAGGTTGGCGGGGGCAATGCTATCCTCTGCCCGGACCGGGTGACCACGCCACCCGGCCGGCGATGGGTCCCGCCTGCGGCCGCCCGGCATGATGGGCCCTACCAGCTGACATCTGGTGGGAGTGCGCCCATGAGCTGCTGTCCGGTCCATCTGACCTTCCTCGACAGCCTGAATACCACCTACGGCATCGCCGCGCTGTGGGTGGGGCTGGCGTTCCTCGCGAGTGTCATCTCGATTCGCGCCGGGCTGTCGGTCGCGCTCGTCGAGATCCTGGTCGGCGTCGCGGGGGGCAACCTGCTCGGGATGACGCCCACGGACTGGATCACCTTCCTCGCCGGCGTCGGGAGCGTCCTGCTGACCTTCCTCGCGGGCACCGAGATCGACCCGGTGTCGCTGCGGCGATTCCTCGCCCCGAGCCTGACCATCGGCGCCATCGGGTTCGCCTTCCCCTTCCTCGGCGCCTGGATGTTCGCGCTGCACGTCCTCCACTGGCAGTTCCACGCCAGCGAGATCGCGGGGATCGCGCTCTCGACGACGTCGGTCGCCGTCGTCTACGCGGTGATGATGGAGACGGGGTTGAACCGCACCGACCTCGGCAAGCTCATCCTCACCGCCTGCTTCATCTGCGACATCGGCACCGTCGGGGCGCTCGGCATCGTCTTCGCGAACTACAACTCCCTGCTCATCGCCTTTGGTATCGCCTCGGTGCTCGCGCTCGTCGTGCTGCCGCGCAGCCTCCGCTTCGTGATCCGCCTGCTCGGGCACGCGATGAGCGAGCCGGAGGTGAAGTTCGTGTTCCTCTTCCTCTTCGGGCTCGGCGCGCTCGCGACCGCGGCGAGGTCGGAGGCGGTGCTGCCGGCGTACCTGCTCGGCCTGGTGGCGGCGGGGACCTTCCACGAGGACCCGCGGCTCGCGGGCCGCATCCGCGGCATCGCCTTCTCCTTCCTGACCCCGTTCTTCTTCCTCAAGGCGGGAACCCTGATCGTCCTCAAGGCGGTGATCACCGGGATCGGCTCGATCGCGGTGCTCTTCGGCGTCAAGGTGGGGGCGAAGGTCGTCGGGGTGTATCCCGCGACCATCGCCTTCCGGGTCCCCCGTCGGGAGGCCTGGTACACGACGATGATGATGTCGACCGGGCTCACCTTCGGATCGATCTCGGCGCTCTTCGGCCTCACCCACGGCTACATCGATCGCGAGCAGTACTCGGTGCTCGTCACCGTGGTCGTGCTCACCGCTCTGGTGCCGACCTTCATCGCCCAGGCGGTCTTCCGGCCCCGGATCACCGAGCTGCTGCACGGCCGCGGCGAACCCCCCGCCGCGGCCGTCTCGCAGGTCAGCGCGTCTCGACGGTGAGCCGGCTCGCGCCACCGGTGAGCTCGAGCGCGTAGTGGTCCGCGCCGTCGTGGTGCTCGCGCGAGCGCAGCGACACCTGGCCGCCGATGGCGCCGAACTCCTGACCGTCCATGGCGAGCCTGCTCACTCCACCGCGCACGGCGAGGGTGAGCGCGGTGCCCGCCGGCCGGCGGACGGTGAGCCTGCTCGCGCCGCCGATGAGGCGCAGCGGCACCATCCCGGCCGGCGCGCCGAGCTCGAGCTCGAGCTCGCTCGCCCCGCCCTTGATCTCGAGGCCGCGCAGCACCAGCCCGCGCAGGTCGGCGGCGCCGGAGGCGACCCCGCCGCGGATCTCGATCTCCCAGGGGATCGACGCGTTGAGGCCGAAGCGCGAGCCGCGCGAGCGCCCCTCGAAGAGCGAGAAGCGGCGGTAGCGCACCGTCACCGTGCCGCCCTCGACGCGGACCTCGGGCACGGTGCCCTCGAAGTGGGCGCGGTAGAGCTCTTCGGCGCCGGCGCCGGCGTCGATGTCGACGTGGCTGACCCCGACGGCGAAGACCAGGCGGCCGGAGGTCACTCCGGCGAGGGGGGCGGAGATGTCGCCGGCGGCGCCTCCACCCTGGCGGACGCCGGCGATCTGGTTCTGGATCACGGGATGGCTCCTCCTGAGAAAGTCGATGACCAGCTCGAGCTGGTCGTTGGTGTACGCGGCCTCGGCGTGCGCTCCGCCCTGCGCAACCGAGCCGAAGACGGCGTCGAGCTCCGGCGCGCGGCGCCGGAGGTCCTCGTCGGAGAGGGGACGGACGATGACCCGGCGGCGGTCCGCGGGGTCGCGGTCGCGGCTCACGAGCGCGGCCTGCTCGAGCCGGTCGACGACTCCGGTGACCGCGCCGGTGGTCAACCCGGTGCGCTCGGCGAGCTCGCCGGCGGTCATCGCCCCGGCCGAGGTGAGGATGCCGAGGCACTGGAGGTCGGTGCTGTTCACCCCCAGGCGGTCGGAGATCGCCTGGGTGAGGAGCACGAGCTCGCTCCCGAGCGACCGCCACTCCTGGGCGAGCTCGCGGTGCAGCTCCGCGCGTCGGTCCGGTCCGGTCATCGTGCTTTCCGTCTCCGTGAGTGGCTTGGCACAGATAGTATCTTAGTAAGCTAAGATAATGGACGGGCGTGACACAGCTGTCAAGGGGTGCGGTCGGGTAGGCTCGGCTCCCATGAGCGGGCTGCGCCACGTCCGCCCGGCGGATCGGGTCGACGCCGACCCCACGCCCGGGATGCGCCGCGAGCAGGCGATCTCGAGCGACCGCATGTGGGCCGGGCTCACCCACACCGAGCCCGGGATGGTGTCCGGCTGGCACCACCACGGCGACTACGAGACGTCGATCTACATCGCGTCGGGCGCGCTGCGGATGGAGTCCGGCCCCGGCGGGGCATCGGTGATCGACGCCCAGGCCGGGGACTTCATCCACGTCCCCCGGGGCGCGATCCATCGCGAGGGGAACCCCACCGACCGGGTCTCCACCCTGGTCGTGGTCCGCGCCGGAAGCGGGGTGCCGACGATCAACGTCGACGGGCCCGAGCCCGGCTGATCCCTCCTAGCGCATCGGGGCGCCGTTCATCGCGACGGTGCGCAAGTGGGTGCGGGCCTCGCTGCATCGCGCGCGCACCTGCTGGCGCCGCGCCGGGGCGAGGAGGTCCCCCGAGGTGACCGCCTCCATGGTCGCGGCGGCGACCTCGTCGACCTCGCACGGCTCGCCGAAGACGGTGGTGCCGGGGAGGTCGGCGAACATCGTCCCCATCCTGCCCCGGTCGCCGACGGCGACGATCCGCGCCCCGCAGACCGATGCGAGGAGCAGACCGTGGGGCCGGCAGCCGACCGCCACCGTGACGCCACGCAGCGCCGCGGCGGCCTCCTCGACGGTCGTCGGGGAGACGATCTCGGCGTCGGTGAGGTGGGCGAAGCGGGCGACGTGCTCGAGGAGCGCGCGGTCGTCGTGGGGGGCTGGGAGGTGGCGCTGCATCGCCACGAGCCGCACGTCCACGCCCGGGTAGCGCGCCTTCAGCGCCCGGAGCACCCCGGCGAGCAGGGCGATCCGCCGCCGGGCGATCGCCTCCGTCTCGCCCTCGATCGTCACCATGACGAGGTCGCGGCTCCCCGGCGGCGGGGCCTCGGGGAGGAGGTCGGCGAGCTCGTCGGCGGCGAGCCAGCCGAGGTCGACGCCGAGCAGGGTGCGGCGGGCGCCGAGACGCTGGGCGACCTCGAGCGACGCGCCGTCGCGGACGCCGAGGACGCGCGCCGCGGCGCCGACGGCGCGGGCGAGCTGGGCGCCACGCCAGGTCGCCGGCGGCTCGAGGCTCACCCCCGCGGCGCTCACCGACGAGCCGCGTGCCCGGGCGAGGACGCACATCGAGGCGAGCTGGCGGGCGTGGTCGAGGGTCCAGCTGTCGTTGAGCAGCTCGCCGCCGCCGACCATGAGCTGGGTGTCGCGGTCGAGCTGCCGCCACAGGCTGGCGCCACTGCGCGTCTCCTCCGGATCCCCGGTGCCGCGACCTTCGGTGGCCACGACCACGCGGCGCCCGTCGCGGCGCAGCGCCGATGCGGTCACCCGGGCGAGCAGGTCGTTCCCGAGGTTGCCGCGCCCGTAGGCACCGGCAAGAACAATGGTCTGAGCAGTCATGACGGACTCCCTGCGCGCCACCGAACACCTGGGGCCGGCGAGGGGGACCGCGGCCCGGCACCGGCGACTATGCAGCGCGCCGGGGCGTCACCAGCCCGGATGACGGCGACCGCACCGCATCGTCAACGCTCGTCCATGGTCGCCATCGCTTCCGCGGTCGACGGAATTGCTGACATGGGTGGCAGTGCGGGTGGCCGGCCGGTCGGTCAGCGGGTGAGGAAGAACTCGTTCGATGACAGGACGAAGGCGATGATCTGCTCGTCGCTTGCACCGCCGAGGATCGCCTGGGTCCAGTACGTGAGCCCGGCGGCATCGGCTGCGCGGCCGAGATACGTCTGGTAGTACCCGCCGACGAGCTGCGCGCGGCCCTCGGCGCTGTAGAGGATCTGCTTGGCGATCGTCGTCGCGTTGAAGTGGGCGATCCAGTAGGCGCGGCCGTCGGGGTCCGGCAGGCGGCCGAGAACGTCGTGGTACAGGGCGTCGATGGTCTGGCCCGGATC
>DATKEY010000256.1:0-4469 GCA_035544475.1 Candidatus Dormiibacterota bacterium
GACGGCGCCGGCGAGGAATGCGATCCCGCTCTGCAGCGCACCTCGACGGGTCCAGACGTGCATCACGGTCTCCCCATTTGCGCGACGGCTCCGAGCGCCGTGAGGGTAGTGACGCCTGGGACCCCTGTCAAGGTCTGCAAACGTTACGTCAGGGCGCCTGGATGATCCCCCCGTCGACGGGGATCGCAGCGCCGGTGACATACGAGGCGGCCGGCGAGGAGACGGCGACCGCGACCCGGGCGAACTCCTCCGGATCGCCGTAGCGCTTGAGCGGAATGACCTGCCGCGCGTGCTCCGCCATGACGTCGTCGACGGTCTGGCCCTCGCGCAGGCGTGACTGCGCGAGGGCGACGGCCCGCCCGGTCCGGATCATTCCCGGGATCAGGGTGTTCACCCGCACCGGGGCGAGCTCGGTCGCGAGCGATTTGGCGAGGCCGAGGACGGACATCCGCACCGCGTTGCTCAGCAGCAGGTTGCCGATCGGCTGGCGGATGGAGAACGACGAGACGAAGAGCACGCTCGGCGCGTCCGAGCGCTCGAGCCACGGCAGGGCGGCCCGGACCAGCCGCACCGCGCTCATCAGGGTGAGGTCGTGGGCACGCTGCCAGGCGGCGTCGTCGAGGTCGCGGAAGAACCCCGGCGGCGGGCCGCCGGCGTTGACGACCAGGGCGTCGAGGCGGCCGAGCTCGGTCGCCACCTCGGAGATCACCGGCTCGATCTGGGCGGCGTCGGAGAGGTCGGCGGGACGGGAGACGACCCGGACCCCGTGGGCCCGCACCGCCGCCGCGGCCACCTCGAGCTCCTCGGCGCCGCGGGCGCACATCCCGACGTCCGCGCCCTCGGCGGCGAAGCACTCCGCGATCGCGCGCCCCATCCCCTTGCTCGACGCCGCGACGAACGCGGCCCTTCCCCGCAGTCCCAGATCCACGCCCGGAGTATGCGCGAGCGCTCAGGCCGCGGGTGCGATGGCGGAGTCGGGCCGCTCCATGAACAGCCGCTTGCGCCAGACGAGGTAGACGACGATCGCGATGTTCACGAGCAGCGCGGTCACCTTGAGCGGGGACGGGCGGTGGAGCACCTCGGAGACCTCGAGGGGGAGGAACGCCCCGGTGGCGAGGACGACGAGGTACTCGGCCCACCGCCGGCGCAGCACCAACCCGATCCCCTCGACGCACTCGAGCAGCCCGTAGGCGACCGCGGCGAGGCCGATGAGGTTGGGGTGGCTGCCGAGCCGGTCGAGGATCCAGGCGATCAGGCGTCCCAGGAGGTGGCGGCCCGGCTCGAGCGCGAGCTGCACCTGGAGGTCGTTGGCCCGCTGGTGGAGGTCGGTGGTCGCCCCGGCGGCGATGAGCACGATGCCGCCGATCACGAGCGCCCCGCCCTTGACGAAGCGCTCGAGGATGATGAGCTTGATGACGCCGTCGACCTCGATCCGGCGGCCCATCTCCCAGCGCAGCCAGCCCCAGAGGCCGCGTGCGCGGCGCATCAGTCGACCGCGGCGGTCTGCCGCGACTGCCGCCAGACGAACCAGATGCGCTGCACCGCGGTGATGTTGGTGAGCACCGCGAGGATCCAGAGGATGGGCAGCAGCAGCGGCGGGACCAGCAGGCCGAGGACGGTGAAGACGACGCGCTCGGGACGGGCGAGCAGGCCGCCGTCGCAGACGAAGCCGAGCGACTGCGCTCGCGCCCGCACGTACGACACGAGCAGCGATCCGGTGAGCGCCGCGATGACGAGCATCGGCTCGACGGTGTGGTGACCGTTGAACAGGTAGTACCAGAGCAGCCCCATGTAGGTGAAGCCCTCGGCGTAGCGGTCGGTCGTCGAGTCGAGGAAGGCCCCGTAGCGGTACACCTTCCCCGTCACCCGGGCGACAGCGCCGTCGAGGACGTCGAACACACTCGCCAGCAGCAGCACGATGCCACCGGCGATGAGCTGTCCGGTCGCGATGAGGACGCCGCTGACCGCGTTGATCACCAGCCCCATCACGGTGATGGCGTTGGGGCTGACGCGGTCGAGACCGAGCCCGCGGACGAACCGGCGGGCGCCGGCCCTAACCCAGTCCTGGAACCGAGTCGTGAACACCGGCGGCCACCATGTGCAGGCGCGCCCGGGCGCGCGCCTCCGAGTACACCTCGAGGACGGCGTCGACGATGCGCGCCCAGTCGTATCGTCGGGATGTGATCACGCCCTGCTCGGCGAGGCTGCGGCCGGTGCGTGGCGTGTCGAGGAGGTCGAGGATCGCACGGGTCCACGCCTCGGAGTCGTCGCGCGGGAGGAGCAGCCCGTCGCGTCCCGAGGTGATCACCTGGCGGAACCCCGGGATGTCGGAGGCCAGGACCGGCACGCCGCTCGACATCGCCTCGAGGAGCACGATGCCGAAGCTCTCGCCGCCGAGCGCCGGCGAGCAGAAGAGGTCGGCGGACGTGTAGCAGCGGGGCAGCAGCCCGGACTCGACGTGGCCGAGGAAGGACACGTCGGGGATCCCCTCGGACTCGACGTAGCGCTCGTATCCCCAGCGCATGGCGCCGTCGCCGACGACGACCAGGCGCACGTCGTGCCGCCGCCGTCGCACCTCCGCATAGGCGTCGAGGAGCGTCGGCAGCCCCTTGCGCTGCTCGAGCCGGCCGACGAAGAGGATCGTCGCCTGGCCCGGAGTGCGGAGCGCCTCGAGCGGCTCGAGCCCAGCGTGGAAGCGCGCGGTGTCGATGCCGTTGGGGACGATGTTGTAGTCGCCGGCGAAGTACCGGCTGACGAAGTCGCGCGCCGGCGCGCTCACCGCGATGCACGAGTGCAGCCGCTTGAAGTAGCGCTTGAGGAAGGGACGGCCGTAGTAGTAGCCGAGGTTGCGGCGCTGGAAGGCGTGGAAGGTGCCGACGTTGGCGCCGCGATGGAAGCGCAGGACGGTGATCGGCAGCGCCGGCACCAGCGGCTCGTGATAGTGCACGACGTCGAAGCCCTCGGCGTCGAGCAGCTGCCGCACCCGGCGCACGAGGTGGAAGCTCAGGGCGATCCGCGCCACCGAGCCGTTGCCGGGCATCGGGACGCTGCGCCCGATGCGCACGTACCCTGGGATGTCGTTGTCGTCGTCGACCTCGTTGCTCGGCGCCATCACCGTGACCAGGTGGTCGCGGGAGCGCAGCTCGGCGGCGAGGTGGCGGACGTGCTCGCTGACCCCGCCCGGGTGGGTGTAGTCGTAGGGCGAGACGAGGCAGATCTTCACGAGGCGGCCGTCCAGAGCGGGTCGAGGACGTGCCACTGGTCGGGATGCTCGCGGATCACGTGCTCCATGAGCCCCAGCACGTCCATGGTCACCCGGCGCACCTCCGGCCCCCGCTCGGCGGCGGCATCGTAGGTGATCTCCGGGTAGCACCGGCCGAAGACCTCGTCGCCCGATCCGCGGGTCAGCACGATCGGGACGATCGCCGCCCCGGTGCGGACGGCCATCTCGATGATCCCGACGGGGATGCGTACCGGCGCGCCGAAGAAGGGCATCGGCTCGCCGGTGCCGGCGAGGTCGCGGTCGACGGCCACCGCCACCAGGCCGTTGGCGCGCAGCACCCGGTAGACCTCGCGGATCGCCGACGCTCCGAGCCGGCGGGCGGTCTCGGGATCGCCGCCGCGCATCGACGCCAGGTCGATCGGGATGACCTTCACCCCCAGCCGGGTGCGCGCCGCGACGATGTGGTCGAAGAGCTCGCGCGGGTGCAGCACCTCGGCGAGCACCGCCATCTGGCCGTAGCGGTGGTTCCACCCCGCCAGCCCCAGCTCCCAGGAGCCGAGGTGGAGGGAGACGCACACCACCCCGCGGCCACGCCGCTGCGGCTCGAGCATGTACTCGGTGTCGACGGGAACGACCCGCCCGGTGGCTTCGTCGGGACGGTGGGCCATCTCCATCACGTCGACCCAGGAGCGGGCGAGGTTGCGCACGTTGGCGCGCAGGACGCGGCGCAGGGTGCGCTCGTCGGCGTCGGGCAGGACGTGGCGGAGGTTGGCGCGCAGCGCGTCGAAGCGGCGCGGCCGCAGCGTCAGCACCGTGCCGGCGACCGCGGCGCCGAGGGAGTAGGCGGCGCGGTGCGGCAGCCTGCGCACCACCGCCTCGGCGGCGCGGTAGGTGTGGTAGGGGAGCATCCGTCGCCGGGGCGCGCGGACCGGGAGCCCCTCCCGGCCCGCTGCCACCGCCGGTCCCGCCACCGGTGGCTCAGGCGCCCGCGGGCGGTACGACCGTCTCGCCGAGATCGGCGGTATGGGTGCCGTTGCCCTCCACCTCGACAGGGGTGACCTTGTCGCCGCGCATCGCCTGGGCGCGCAGCGTGGCCCGCGCCTCGGCGATGAAGTCGTCGGTCATCTGCCGGGCGACGTTGTCCGAGACCTGGTGGGGCGGCGACTTCATGAAGTACGAGGACGGGCCCTCGAGCGCCCCGCTCAGCCCGGTGTCGAGGGCGAGCTTGCAGCAGCGCACCGCGTCG
>DATKEY010000257.1:0-2694 GCA_035544475.1 Candidatus Dormiibacterota bacterium
GCACCGAACGCGACTCGATGGGAGAGTTCGACGTCCCCGAGGACGCGTACTACGGCGCGAACACGATGCGCGCGGTGGTGAACTTCCCCATCAGCGACCTGCGGCTGCCGCGCGGCTTCATCCGTGCGCTCGGGCTCATCAAGAAGGCGGCGGCGCAGACCAACGCCGAGCTCGGCCTGCTCGAGCCGCGACTCGCCGAGGCGGTGGTGCGCGCCGCCCAGGACGTCGCCGACGGCGCCCTCGACGACGCCTTCGTCGTCGACGTCTTCCAGACGGGCAGCGGCACCTCGACGAACATGAACGCCAACGAGGTGATCAGCAACCGCGCCATCGAGATCCTCGGCGGCGAGAAGGGGTCGCGCACCCCGGTGCATCCCAACGACCACGTCAACCTCGGCCAGTCGAGCAACGACGTCTTCCCCAGCGCGATCCACGTCGCCGCCGCGGTCGAGATCCAGGAGCGGCTCATGCCCGCGCTCGAGCGCCTCGAGGCCTCGCTGCGCCGCCAGAGCGAGCGGCAGTGGGGCGTGATCAAGACCGGGCGCACCCACCTCCAGGACGCCACCCCGATCCGGCTCGGCCAGGAGTTCCTCGGCTGGGCGGGACAGGTCGAGCGCGGACGCCGCCGCGCCGCGACGGCGCTCGACGAGCTCGACGAGCTCGCTCTCGGCGGCACCGCGGTCGGCACCGGGGTCAACACCCACCCCGACTTCGCCCGCCGGGTGATCGAGCGCGTCTCCGAGGACACCGGGGTGCCCTTCCGCGAGACGGGCAACCACTTCCAGGCGCAGTCGCGACTCGACGGCGTGGTCACCGCCAGCGCCCTGATGCGGACGATCGCGGTGTCGCTCTACACGGTCGCGAGCGACCTGCGGCTGCTCGGCTGCGGCCCGCGGGCGGGGATCGCCGAGATCGCGCTCCCGGCGGTCCAGCCGGGGTCGTCGATCATGCCCGGCAAGGTGAACCCGGTCATCCTGGAGTCGGTGACGATGGTCGCCGCCCAGGTGGTCGGCAACGACGCCACCATCGCCTTCGCCGGCGCGGCGGGCTCGCTGCTCGAGCTCAACGTGATGATGCCGGTGGCCGCATACGACCTGCTCCAGTCGATCGCCATCCTCTCGACGAGCGCGGTCAACCTCGCCGAGCAGGCGGTCGACGGCCTCGAGGCGACCGCCAACGGCCCGCGGCTCGTCGAGGAGGGGCTGATGACCTGCACCGCGCTGGCGCCGCGGATCGGCTACGACGCCGCCGGCGCGATCGCCAAGGAGGCGTTCCGCAGCGGACGCACCGTCCGTCAGGTCGCCCGGGAGCAGACCGAGCTGACCGAGGACGAGCTCACCGCGCTCCTCGACCCGGTGCGGATGACCGAGCCCGGCTGAGCGGCCGCCCTGCGGTCGAAGTCCACACCCGGGAGGTGCCGGAGGGCGTCGCCCGCCGGCGTGATCGCGCCCCAGCATGGTTGGCCGGACTGGCTGGCGAAGGAGGATCGACCATGGGCGACGCGAAGACGGTGATCGAGCGGCTCCTCGAGCTCTGGGTCGCGCGGGACAAGGCGGGGACGGTCGCGCTGTACGACGACGCCGCCGAGATCTCGGCCCCGGGAGGCCTGAGGCTCTCCGGGAAGGACGGCTGGTCGGAGCTGTACGACATGTGGATGGGGGCCTTCCCCGACAACCGGATCACCGGCGCCGTGATCTTCGGAGCCGGGGACCAGGCCCTGGAGGAAGCCGTGTTCACCGGCACCCAGACGGGCACGATGCACACGCCGACGGGCGACGTCCCGCCCACCGGCAGGCGCGTCGACATCCCCTACACCATCGTCTACCGGCTGCGCGACGGCCGGGTGAGCTCGATGCACCTGTACTTCGACCAGGTGGAGCTGATGACCCAGCTCGGGCTCATGCCCGCGCCGGCTGCCGCCGGCTGACCGAGCGATTCACCTCGCCCCCGCCGGCGCCCAGCCAGGTCGCCGGCGGGCCCCGGCTCGGCCGCGCGGCCGACGGCATATACTGCGCCGCCATGACGATCGACGAGATCCGGACGGTGTGCGTCGTCGGGGCGGGGACGATGGGCAGCCAGATCGCCCACCAGATCGCGCTCGGCGGCTATCCGGTCCAGCTCTACAGCCGCTCGGCGGAGCGCATCGAGTCCGCCGTCAACGGCACCGCGTCCCTGCTGCAGAAGCGGGTCGAGCGCGGCAAGCTCGACGCCGGCGATTGCCAGCGCGCCCTCGACCGCGTCACCGCATCCACCGACCTCGCCGAGGCGGTCGCGGGCGCCGACCTGGTCATCGAGACCATCGCCGAGGACCGCGACGCCAAGCGCGCCCTCTATCCCCAGATCGACGCGGCGGCGCCGCCCCACGCGATCCTCGCGAGCAACTCGTCGACGATGCCGTCGTCGTTCTTCGCCGACCTCGTGAGCAGCCCGGACCGGCTGCTCAACATCCACTTCTTCAATCCCGCGCTGGTGATGCAGCTGGTCGAGGTGGTGCGCGGCCCGCACACCGCCGACGACTCCGTCGACACGTCGATGGAGTTCGCGCGCCGGATCGGCAAGACCCCGGTGCTCGTGCGCAAGGAGACGTACGGCTTCATCGCGAACCGCATCCTGTTCATCGCGATGCAGGAGGCCTTCAAGCTCGTCGAGGCCGGCTACTGCACCATGGAGGACTGCGATCTCGCGGTGCGCAAC
>DATKEY010000258.1:0-3774 GCA_035544475.1 Candidatus Dormiibacterota bacterium
TGCGACTACCTGAACCGGACGAAGGGAGCCGAATCCGTCGTGCTACATCTCATGCTACATGTGGCACCCCGTCGCCCGAAAAGTTCAAGTCGGGGCGCCCAGATTCGAACTGGGGACCCCCTGCTCCCAAAGCAGGTGCGCTACCACTGCGCCACGCCCCGACGGAGGCCGCCGGCGCCCTTCAGTCTACGACCTTCACGGCTCCGGGGTGCTGTACGGGCCTGCTGTGGTCCTAGCGCCCGCCCCGACCAGTCCTCAGGCGGCGAGTACCGCCCCGGGCTTCGAGCTCGAGAACCGCAGCGCCGGATCCTCGACCGGTCCCTTGCGCAGCCGGGCATGGTCGGCGCCGTAGCTCATCGCCACCGTCCAGGGACCGTGCGACCCCTGGCGCGGGAAGAGGTGGACCGACCGCTGCACGTACCCGGCCTGGAACTCGAGCATCGGACGCAGCTCGAGGGTCGGGTCGTCGGCGACGGCGACGACGGTGTCGTATCCGTGGGCGTCCATGTGGGCGAGCAACCGGCAGAGATGCTCGCAGACGAGGTCGACCTTCAGCGTCCACGAGGCGTTCGTGTAGCCGAACGCGAAGGCGAAGTTCGGGACCCCGCTGAGCATCATGCTCTTGTAGATCAGCGTGTCGTTGACGGCGACCGGCGCACCGTCGACGGAGAGGGTGACCCCGCCGAGCGCGAGAAGGTTCAGCCCGGTCGCGGTGACGATGATGTCGGCCTCGAGCTCGGTGCCGGACTCCAGCAGGATGCCGCGCTCGGTGAACCGCACGATGCGGTCGGTGACGACCGACGCCCTCCCCTTCCGGATCTCCCGGAAGAGGTCGCCGTCGGGCACGACGCACAGGCGCTCGTCCCACGGGTTGTACCGCGGCTTGAAGTGGACGTCGACGGGGAAGCCGTCGGGCAGCTGGTGCTTCGTCAGCGCACGGATGAGACGGCGCATCACGTCCGGGTGGCGCTTGCTCAGGTCGTAGATGATCCGCATGCGGCCGACGTTGATGCGACGGGTCAGTCGATAGGCGACGCGATCGGGCAGCACGCGCCGCAGGCCGTTCGCGATCGGGTCCTTCTGGGGCAGCGGCATCACGTAGCTCGGCGAGCGCTGCAGCATGGTGACGTGCTCGGTCGTCTGTGCCATCGCCGGGATGAGGGTGACCGCGGTCGCTCCACTGCCGATCACGACGACGCGCTTGCCCGTGTAGTCGAGGTCCTCGGGCCAGTGCTGGGGATGGACGATCCGGCCGGCGAAGTCCTCCTCCCCGTCGAAGTGCGGGCGGTGACCGGCGGCGTAGTCGTAGTAGCCGGTGGCGGAGAAGAGCACCCGGCAGGTCAGCTCGTCGACCTCGTCCCCGTGCTGCACGCGCACCGTCCAGCGGGCGTCGCGCGAGGACCAGTCGGCCCCGAGCACCTTGTGCCCGAACCGGATGTGCTCGCCGAGGCGGTGCTCCTCGACGGCCTCGCGCAGGTAGGCGAGGATCTCGTCGGCTCCGGCGATCGCGTTGTCGCTCGTCCACGGCTTGAACTCGTAGCCGAAGGTGTGGAGGTCGGAGTCCGAGCGGATCCCGGGGAAGCGGAACAGGTCCCACGTCCCACCGATCGCATCCCGGGCCTCGAGGATCGCGAAGGTCGTGCCCGGCCGCCGGGAGGTCAGCTGACATCCCATCCCGATCCCGGAGATCCCGGCACCCACGATCAGCACATCGAAGTCCACAGCCACCGCCCTGTCTCCTACCCTTTTTGAGCGTTACTCAAAAGGTACGCGTCGAGAGCGCGGCCGTCCATAGGCGAGCGCCTGCTCTTTGCACTGAATAATGTGCGGTGGCACACTGGTGCCGATGCGGACCTACGAGCTCATGGCCGAGATCGCCGACCGGCTCGAGGCCGACCTCGACGGCCTCGTCGCCGAGATGGACGCGGCGATCATGGGCACGACCCCGGCCCTCGCCACCGATGCGGCGATGGCGGCGGAGGCGAGCGCGAGCAGCCGCGCCAACGTGCGCCGCTTCCTCGCGGTCGTCCGCAGGGCCGACGACCCGCCGCCGCCGGACGTCCCGCCGGAGGCCCTCGACGTCGCCCGGACGGTCGTCCGCAGGGGCCTCGGGTCCGACGCCATCTACCACGCCTACCGCCGCGGACAGCAGACCCTCTGGCGCAGCTGGATGAACGCGGCCGAGCAGGTCGCCACCTCGGCAGCCGAGCTCGCCGCCGTCCTCAACGTCTCGCTCGACCTTCTCTTCCACTACGGCGACGAGGTCCTCGGCCGGGTCATCGCCGAGGCGCAGCGCGAGCGCGAGCAGGTCCTCGGCGGCGCGATCGCCCGCCGCACCGAGGTCATCCGTCTCATCCTCGACGGCGCCCCCCTCGAGACGGCGGCGGC
Organism: Candidatus Dormiibacterota bacterium; assembly: GCA_035544475.1. Lineage (GTDB taxonomy): Bacteria > Chloroflexota > Dormibacteria > Aeolococcales > Aeolococcaceae > CF-96. The sequence continues at coordinate 2,389 of DATKEY010000258.1, forward strand.
GAGCCTGCGCCTGGGCCACGACCTCAGCCGGCACCACACCGCGCTCGTGCTCTGGACCGACACGCCCGAACCGGGGCAGGGAGCGCTCGAGGCGGCCGCGCTCGCGCTCGCCCACGCGGCCGGTGCGCGCCGGCCGCTCACGCTGGCTGCGGGGGTGGCCGCACTGTGGGCGTGGATCGGCAGCGACACCCCACTTCCGATCGCCGACCTCACCAGGGGGCTGCCCGACACCGATCGGAACGTCCGGGTCGCGATCGGCCCCACGCGCCGCGGCATCACCGGCTTCCGCCGCAGCCACGAGGCCGCCCTCACCGTCCATCGCCTGCTCGCGGGCAACCCCGAGGGCGGACGCATCGCCACGTACGCGGAGCTCGAGATCACCGCGCTCGCCGCCCAGGACGAGCAGCGTGCCAGGGACTTCATCAGCGCGACGCTCGGACGGCTCGCCGACAACACCGCGTCGGCCGCGCGGCTGCGCGAGACCCTGCGCGTCTACCTGGAGGAGGCGGAGAACGCGCCGCGCGCCGCCGCCCGCCTCCACACCCACCGCAACACCGTCCTGCAGCGGGTCGCCCGCGCCACCGACCTGCTCGGCTACACCCCCGCCGAGAGGCGGCTCGCCGTCGAGCTCGCCCTGGAGCTCAGGCGCCGGCTCGGGCACCGCGAGTAGCCCCGTCGCCCCGGCGACGGGCCTGATGGCGCGCCTGCCGTGCCCGGTTGCCGCACGACGCGGAGCACCACTCCCGGCGCGGATGGTCGCGGGAGAACATGAGGACGCACCCGGGCGCGCCGCAGGTGCGCAGCCGGTCCCCGGCCTCACTCGACATCAGCTCGATCGCCGACGTCGCGATCGCCGAGCGGAGGACGGCGTCCGGGGGTGAGCCGGGAAAGTGGCTGACCGCACGCACTCGGTCGCCCGGCGCGCCTTCGGCGATCACGACGCTCGGAGCGCCCGCGCTCGCCGCATTGATGACGTCGACCGCAGCCTGATCCACCGGTCGCCGCTCGACCCTCGCGTGCAGCGCCTCCCGGACCGCGACGCGAAGCCGGTCGAGCGCCCCCATGTCGCCGGCCGGGCCGATCGCGGCCTCCGGGAGACGGCCGGCCATCGCCGCCACCCACAACGCCGCCCCCGCCGCGTCGGCGAGCCCGTCGATTCCCTTCCCACGGAGCGCGTAGAGGGTGTTGTGGAACTCGACGGCGAGCGGCTCCTCGCCCACAGGTCCCGGATAACGCGTCATCGCCCGTAACGGTATCACGGGTTGACAAGCGTTATCCAAGCGGGTAGGCTGCGGCCATCCCTAACGGTTACAGATAGGTAGAGACGTTATGAATCCCACCGCCGGCCGGATCCTCAGCCTCAACGTCGGCGGGCCGCGAACGGTC
>DATKEY010000259.1:0-9466 GCA_035544475.1 Candidatus Dormiibacterota bacterium
TCGCGCCCAGGTAGCCGGGCGCGTTGTTCCGTCCCGGACGCACCGCGCTCGCCTCGCTGGGCAGGCCGTAGGTCTCCGGCGTGTCCATGAGCAGGAAGAAGGCGCCGAGCCCTCCGTACACGGAGCTGTCCCGTCCGTAGAGGGTGGCGTTGCTGTGACCGCCGCTGTGGACCGCGGCGAGCCGGGCGTCCGCCTGGGTGCGGAGCTCGTCGAGCGGCCCGAAGCGGATCGACTGGGTCGGGCACGCCTGGGCGCACGCCGGCTGCCTCCCGGCCTGGAGCCGGTCGTAGCAGAGCGTGCACTTGCGCACCGTTCCCGAGTCCGAGCTGAAGCCGATCACCCCGAAGGGGCAGGCGCTGATGCAGTTGCGGCAGCCGTTGCAGACGTCCTGCTGGATGAAGACGGTGTCGAACTCGGTGCGGATGATCGCCCCGGTCGGACAGACGTCCATGCAGCTCGCCTGGTTGCAGTGCTTGCAGACGTCGGACATCATCAGCCAGGCGGGACCGCCCGACGGCGAGGTCGTCTCGTGGAACTGGACGTGACGCCAGTTCATGTCGTCGAGCTGGCCGGTGTTGTCGAAGCTGTCGCCGAGGAAGCGCGCGGGGTTGCCGGAGAGCTGGTTCCACTCCTTGCAGGCGACCTCACACGCCTTGCAGCCGATGCAGATGCTCGTGTCGGTGAAGAACCCGTATGCCGTCCCTGCAGAGATCGTGACGCTCATGTCTACAACCCCATGAGGTTTGGCATGATCTTTCTCAGCCCGAGGCTCTCGGCATGCAGTGCCAGGGGCATCGCCGCCAGCTCGTCGACCGGAGGTACCGCGTCGGGATCCTTGCGCAGGTCGACGCTGATCAGGAAGCGGCGGCAGCTCTCGCAACCCTCCACCCGCGCGTGGGGGATCCAGTCGGCCTCCTCGTAGATGGGCAGCCGATCGGGGGCGGTCTCGCCGCAGCCGGCGCAGACCATCCGTGGGAAGCCCCAGGCGACGAGGCAGCGCGAGCACACCAGCCGGCGCCGCGAGCCGCTCAGCTCCTCACCGGGCTCGATCACCGCGAGCTGGGGCAGCCCGCCGCAGCGCGGGCAGTGGCGGGCGTCGACCTCCCCCGGCGGGGCGAGCGCCTCGCCGAGCGCCTCGAGCACCGGGCTCGCGGCGGCGCGCGCCAGGTAGCGGTCGAGCGGCGACTGCTCCTCCCCCGCCAGCCATCCGAGCACCAGGGCGTCGAGACGGCCCTCTCCGAGCCTGCTCCACGCCTTCTCGGCGAGCGTCTCGGGACCGGCCGCGACGGTCGCCTCGACCACCGCGGGGAGCACCTCGCCGGCGGCGAACGCGGCCACCGCGGCCATGTCCCCCAGCTCCGGCGTCGTCGCGTAGGCGCGCTCCTGCACGTCGACGAGGGCGGCGTGGAGTCGCAGGACCTCTGCGGCGAAGGGATAGCGACGGATGAGCTCGGCGCCGCGGCGGCGCCGGTCGTCCCAGCGGGTGTCGACGGCGAGCGCGGCGGCCATCAGATCCTCTCCACGTTGACGAGGAAGGCCTTGAACTCCGGAGTTCGGGCGTTGGCGTCGCCGACGAACGGGGTGAGCGCGTTGGCGAGCCAGTTGGCCCCCTTGTTCGGATCGTTGTCGGCGGCGATGCCGACGAACCCCCAGTGGATGGGGATGCCGACCTGGTGGACGGTCTTCCCGTCGACGGTCAGGGGCTGGAGGCGTTTGGTCACCAGTGCCAGCACCTCGAGCTTGCCGCGCGCCGACGAGACCCGAACCCGATCACCGGTCTGGATGCCCTTCTCCTTCGCGAGCTGCACCGAGAGCTCGACGAAGGGCTCGGGCTGGAGGCCGACGAGCAGTGGGACGTGCTGGGTGACGTAGTGCTCGTGCTCGGTGAGGCGGTAGCTGGTGGCGATGTACGGGTAGTCCTTCACCGTGCCGAAGCGGTTCGGACGCCCCGCCGCCTTGTCGTAGAGGAAGGCGACGGGCGACGCGGACACCGTCGGATGCAGCGGGTTGGTGATCGGCGACTCCACCGGCTCGTAGTGCTCGGGGAGCGGGCCGTCGGCCATCGAGTTCGAGAACAGCCGCCCCACACCCTCGCCGTTCATGATGAAGGGCAGGTAGGCGTTGGGATCGGTCGGGCTCAGCGTCGGCGGGTAGTCGGGCACGTCCCCGACCCATTTGCTCCCGTTCCACTGGATGCCCACGCGGGCCGGGTCCCACGGCTTGCCCTCGAGATCGGCGGAGGCGCGGTTGTAGAGCACCCGGCGGTTGAGCGGCCAGCTCCACGCCCAGTTGGGGTAGAAGCCGAGGCCGGTGGGATCGTTCTTCTTCGGATCGCTCACCCCCATCCGCCGCTTCGCGAGGTTCCCGGCCTCCGGGTAGCCACCGGTGTAGATCCAGTTGCCCGCGGTCGTGGTGCCGTCGTCCTTGAGCAACGCGAAGCTCGCCAGGCGCTTGCCGGTGGCGAGGTCCTTGCCGTTGACCTCCTTCGCGAGCTCGTCGAGGGTCGGCTTGCGGGGATCGGCGTAGTCGGTGGTCAGCTGCATGATCGGGTCGGGGAAGCGGCCACCCTGCTGCTGGTAGAGCGCGCGCACCCGCATGAGCAGGTCCGCCATGATCCAGTGGTCGTGGCGCGACTGTCCCTCGGGGGGCAGCACGGCGTCCTTCCACTGCATCCAGCGCCCGCTGTTCACGAAGGAGCCTTCCTTCTCGATCCAGTGGGTGGTGGGGAGCATGAACACCTCGGTCCTCACCGAGGAGGAGTCGACACCCGGAGCCCGCCAGAACTCGGAGCTCGTCGTCGGCAACGGGTCCATGACCACGAGCCAGTCGAGGTTGCCGAGCGCCTTCATCACCTGGTTCGAGTCCGGGCCGATGCTGGTCGCGGTCATCCCCGACAGCATCACGCCCTTCATCTTCCCCTGGAGCGCGTTGTCGTAGATGCTCATCCACGAGGAGTTCTTCGCGGGCTTGGGGAGGTGGGCGAAGGCGTACTGGTTGTCGGCGGTGGCGTGGTCGCCGAACCACGTCTTGAGCAGGCTCACCATGAACTTGCCGTAGTTGGTGCCGAAGAAGTTCCAGGAGTGCGGATCGCTCTTCTTCGAGGCACTCTGGGTGACGTAGTCGGCGATGCCGGTCTGACCCGGCGCCGGGACCTTGAGGTAGCCGGGCAGGATCTCCCAGGAGATCGCGTTGTCCGTGTTTCCCTGGATGTTGGCGTGGCCGCGCTCGGCGTTCATGCCGCCGCCGGGACGGCCGATGTTGCCGAGGAGGAGCTGCAGCGCCGACCCGGATCGGATGAGCTGCGAGCCGGTGGTGTGATGGGTGAGGCCGACGGCGTAGACGATGGTCATCACCCGGTCGGGCCGGCCCATCTCCCCCACCATCTCCGCCACCGCCATGAACCGGTCGGCGGGGATGCCGGTGATCCGCGACACCATCTCCGGGGTGTAGCGCGCGTAGTGCGCCTTCATGAGCTGGAAGACGCTGCGCGGGTCCTGGAGGGTGAGGTCGCGGTGGGCGAAGCCGTCGGCGTCGGCGTCGTAGCTCCAGGTGCTGGTGTCGTAGCTGCGCTTGGTCGCGTCGTAGCCGGAGAAGAGGCCGTCGGTGAAGCCGTAGCCGTCCTTCACGAGGAACGAGGCGTTCGTGTAGTTGACCACGTACTCCTCGTGGTACTTCTGATTCTGGAGCACGTGGTTGATCAGCCCGCCGAAGTAGGCGGCGTCGGTGCCGGTGCGGATCGGCAGGTGCATGTCCGCGACCGCCGAGGTGCGGGTGAAGCGCGGGTCGGCGTGGATCATCTTCGCGCCGCGGTCGAGCTTGGCGCGCATGAACCACTGGAAACCGACCGGGTGCGCCTCGGCGGGGTTGGCGCCGTTGATGAGGATGAGGTCACTGTTGCGGATGTCGCGCCAGTGATTGGTCATGGCCCCCCGGCCGAACGTGGCGGCCAAACTGACCACCGTGGGGCCGTGTCAAACACGTGCCTGCTGTTCGAGGTGGACCACCCCCAGGGCGCGCATCACCTTGGTGGCGATGTATCCCTCCTCGTTGCTGTACGCGGCGCCGCCGGCGAAGGCGATGCCCTCGCAGCGGTTCACGGTGTTGCCGTTGGCGTCCTGGGTGACGAAGGTCGCGTCGCGCGAGCGCTTGATGTTCGCGGCGATGCGATCGAGGGCGGAGTCCCAGGAGATCGGCTGCCACTCGGTCGCGCCGGGCGCCCGGTGCATCGGCTGCGTGACGCGTCGCGCCGAGGTCGCGAGCTGCATCGCCGTCGCGCCCTTGGGGCAGAGCCTGCCCTCGTTGACCGGGCTGTCGGGATCGCCCTCGATCTGGAGCAGCTTCACCGAGCCGTCGGACTGGGTGCGGGTGTAGGCGACGAGCGAGCAGCCCACCGCGCAGTAGGGGCACACGGAGTGCGCCTCGCGCGCTCCCTGGATGCGCAGTTGCTGCGCGACCCCCCGGGCCTGGGCGAGGTCAAAGCCCAGCCCTCCGAGTGCGACCGCCCCGGTGCTCGCGGCGCCGAGCTTCAGGAACCCACGGCGGCTGACGGTCGGCATCGGTGCCCCCTCCGACGACTGCACGAATCGCGTGGCGCGCTGTTGTGCCGGTGACCATACGCAGGAGAGAAAGGGGTGTCAACGAATCCCCCTCTCCGCTCCTGCATTTGCAGGTCAGCCGTTGACTATTCCCCCAGGGCTGCCTCGGGATCGAGCGCCGACGCCTCTCCGCCACGCACCACGGCGGCGCGCAGGCAGAGCCCCCCGGCGAGGGTCGCGGCGGCGCCGGCGAGGCGGACTCCGCGGCGGTGCCGAACCGTGCGGGGCAGGAGCGAGAGGGCGAGCGGGAGCGCGAGCCCCGCGCCCGCATAGCCGCCCCAGAACAGGACGCGTTCGCGCCCGCGGGTGAGCGGCCGCCGCGCCACCGGACCGAGCCGGTACAGCCACGAGCCGGCGATCGCCACCTCGGCGAGGAGCGCGGCGTGCTCGGGGCGCTCCAGCGCGCTCCCGTCCTCGCCGGCGACGGCGAGCGCCGCCTGCACCGCCGCGCCGCCGGTCGCGGCGGACGACGCCATGAACAGCGGGCCGAGCAGCGGCGTGCGGGCCCACAGCGGCACCGCGGTGGCGGCGAGCAGCGTCCCCGTGTACCCCGAGAAGAAGAGCGCGACGAGCGAGCCGGGAACGGTGAGCAGCTCGGGGACGAGCCGGCCGGCGCGCCGCGCCAGCGCCGGCAGCGGCGCCGCGGCGGTGTGCGCGAGGGTGCGCAGCGCGCCGAGCGCCGAGGCGGTGGAGAAGGCCGCGAACGCCCAGCTGCCGAGATTCATCGGGGAGAGCGGCTTGACCAGGCGGAGCATGTGGTGGAAGCGCGCCGGCCGGCCCAGATCGAGGATGAGCAGCGCCGGCGCGGGGGCGATCGCCGCGGCGGAGACGAGGTGACCGGCCCGCGCCACCGGCCGCCCCGGCGCACCGCCGAACCAGCGCGCGAGGGTGGCGATGAGGTACGCGCACCCGGAGACGCCGCCGAGGAAGAAGTACCAGATGATCAGGTGGTGCCACGGCGGCGGGTTGAGGACCGGCTGTCCGGCGTAGCCGGCAGGCTCGGTGCGGGTGCGCGCCGGCGTCGACGTCATCGCCTCGCACCGCGTCGCAGGGAGAACGCCGAGAGCAGCGCCCAGGCGACCCCGACGGCGACGTGCCCGGCGTACCCGGGCAGGAGGTTGTGGCGGCCGGTGCGTGCGGTCTCCGGGAGGCCGTGGCGGCGGGGATCGTCGCTCAGCACGAAGAGCGAGTGCAGCCCGTGCGCGAGCCGGTCGGAGTCGCCCCACAGCCGGGCGCCGTCCGAGCCGCGCTCGCGCAGCTCGGCGACCCGCGCGCGGCCGCGCTCGGCGAGCTCGTCGAGGGGGCCGAAGGCGATCGATCCGGTCGGGCACGCCCGCGCGCAGGCGGGCTGCTCGTCGATCTGGAGCCGGTCGTAGCAGAGCGTGCACTTGTGGGCGCCGTGGTCGACGTCGGAGCGGGCGATCACCCCGAAGGGGCACGCGCCGACGCAGTAGCCGCAGCCGTTGCAGATGTCGTCCTGGACGAGAACGGTGCCGAACTCGGTGCGCACGATCGCCCCCGTCGGACAGACGTTCATGCAGCCCGCGTCCTCGCAGTGCTTGCAGACGTCCGAGACGAAGAGCCAGCGGCCCTCGCTGCGCGAGGCGTCGAACTGCTCGAGGAACTTCACGTGCCGCCAGGTGTCGCCACCGAGGTGCCCGGTGTTGTCGTAGCTGATCCCGAGCCAGCCGGTCCCGTCGGCGGGCAGCCGGTTCCACTGCTTGCAGGCGACCTCGCACGCCTTGCAGCCGATGCAGAGCGTGGAGTCGGTGAGGAAGCCGACGGTCGGCTGCGCGGGGCGCGGCACGGCGCGGGCCCAGGGGTTCACCGCACCCTGCGCCCGGCGCGCACGCCGCACATCAGCGCCTTGGTCTCGTTGATCGCCACGTTCGGCTCCTCGGTGAGCGAGAGCAGGTCGTTGACGACGTCGCCGGTGACGAGCCCGCTGTATCCGAAGTGGAAGGGCATCCCCACCTGGTGGAGGGTGCGCCCGCCGACGACGAGCGGCCGGAGCCGCCGGGTCACGAGCGCGCGTGCCTCGACCGCGGCTCGCGGCGTCTCCACCGTCACCCAGCCGCCGTCGGTGATGCCGAGCTCGGCGGCGAGCTCGGGGCTCAGCTCCAGCCACTGCTCCGGCTGCAGCTCGGCGAGCCAGCTGCTCCACCGGGTCATCTGCCCGGACACATGGTGCTCGGTGACACGGAAGGTCGTCAGCACATACGGATACCGAGGGTCGCCGAGCGCCGCCTTGGCGTTGCCCGGCAGCTCGTCGCGGCGCAGCAGCAGCGGGTTGTGCTGCTGGCCGTAGAGCGGGTTGCGCTCCGGCGTCTCGGTCGGCTCGTAGAAGGTGGGCAGCGGACCGTCGAGCAACCCCGACGGTGCGAAGAGCCAGCCCTTGCCGTCGGACTTCAGGGTGAAGGGCGAGTCCCCGGCGATCGCCGCGAGCCCGGTCGCCTCCGGAGGAGGGCGGTGGTCGGGACGGGTCGCCGGCGGGAAGTCGGGCTGGTCGACACCGGTCCACCTCCCCGCCGCGTCGTCCCACCAGACGTAGCGCTTGCGCTCGCTCCAGGGCTGGCCCTCGCCGTCGGCGGAGGCGCGGTTGTAGAGGAGACGGGTGTTGCGCGGCCATGCGAATCCCCACCCGCGGTACGTCGGCCCGGACGGATCGCGGGCGGCCGCGAGGTTGCGTCCCTCCTCGGGCATCACCCCGCAATAGATCCAGGCGCCACAGGCGGTCGAGCCGTCGTCGCGGAGCTCGCCGAAGTCGCGCAGCTGCGCCCCCCGAGCGCCGTCGGTGCCGACATGCCAGCCGTTGATCTCGGCGAGGACCCGCTCGGCATCGGGCTCGTCCCGGATCCGGAAGCGCTGCGGCGCCTCGCCCGCATAGTCCCAGGTCAGCGCCCGGATCGGCTCGTCCCGCTCGAGGGTCGAGTCCGCGTACATCTCCTTGAGGCGGCGGCCGAGGTGGAAGAAGAACCAGCTCTCGCTGCGGGCGTCGCCGGGCGGGTCGACCGCCTTCTCGTGCCACTGCAGGAGCCGCATCGTGTTCGTGAAGGTGCCGTCCTTCTCCGCCGACGCCGCCGCGGGCATGAAAATCACCTCGGTGGCGATCCGCGAGGGGTCGGCGCCCGGCGCCTTCGACCAGAAGCTCGCGGTCTCGGTCTCGAAGAGGTCGCGCACCACCATCCAGTCGAGATGCGACAGCGCCTCGCGCACGAGCCCCGAGTTGGTGTTCCCTGCGGCGGGGTTCTGGCCGAGGAGCAGATACCCCTTCACCCGTCCCGCGAGCATGTCGGCGAAGGCGGCCTGCGCGGTGTGGTCGCCGGTGCGCCGCGGCAGCCAGCGGTAGCCGCGGTCGTCACCACCGGCGCCGCCGTACCAGGCCGTGAGCAGGCTCGTGATGTAGGCGGGCGCGTTCCACCACACCCCGCGCGGCTGCCGCACCGCCGCGCAGTAGGCGGAGAGGTCCTCGTGCACGGCGCCGGCGAGCGGCTGGGGGAGGTAGCCGGGGAGGAGGTCGGAGAGGGTGGGGATGTCGGTCGAGCCCTGGATGCTCGCGTGGCCGCGCAGCGCGAGGATCCCGCCGCCCGGACGTCCGATGTTCCCGAGCAGAAGCTGGAGGATGGCGGCGGCGCGGATGATCTGCGGGCCCACGGCCTGCTGGGTCCACCCGACCGCGTAGCAGATCGCGGTCGTGCGCTCGGGGCCGGAGTTCTCGACGAGGGCGCGTGCCACCGCCTCGAAGTCGGCACGCGGCGTCCCGCAGACGCGCTCGACCATCTCCGGGGTGTAGCGCGCGAAGTGACGGCGCAGCACCTGGAGCACGCATCGCGGGTGCTCCATGGCGGGGTCGCGCTCGATGGCGTAGTCGGGGCCCGCAGGAGCGCGCTCGCCGTAGCTCCAGTGGGCCTGATCGGGGTCGTAGCGCCCGCCGCCGTCGGTGGCGACGAAGCCGGAGAAGAGCCCCTCGTTGTCCTCGGCGTCGACATAGCCCTCGGGAAGGATCGACGGGCCGTTGGTGAAGTCGCGGACGTAGTCGCGGAAGATGTGGTCACCCGCGAGGACGTGGTTGATGAGCGCCCCGAGGAAGACGATGTCGCTCCCCGAGCGGATCGCGACGTAGCGCGACGCGCTCGCCGAGGTCCGGGTGAAGCGGGGATCGACGTGGATCACCTGCGCACCGCGCTCGCACGCCTCGACGACGAAGCGGAACCCCACCGGGTGGTTCTCCGCCATGTTGCTCCCCATGATGAGGATGCAGTCGGCGTTGACCAGATCCATGAGGTTGGTGGTTGCGCCGCCCCGCCCGAAGCTCGCCCCCAGACCGGGGACCGTGGAGCTGTGTCATATCCGCGCCTGGTTCTCGATCGGGAGGATCCCCAGCCCCCCGGTGAGCAGCTTCTTGATGAGGTAGTTCTCCTCGTTGTCGAGGGTGGCGCCCCCGAGCGAGGCGATGCTCAGGCAGTGGTTCACGCGCCGGCCGTCCTGGGTGCGCTCGACGAAGCCGCGATCGCGGGTGGCGCGGATCAGCTGGGCGACCCGTTCCATCGCCCAGGCGAGGCTCCGGCGCTCCCACCGGTCGGAGTAGGGCGCGCGATGGAGGACCGAGGTGATGCGGTTCGGGTTGACGTGGAGCTGGTACGTCGCCGCGCCCTTGGGACAGAGGTGGCCGGCGCTGATCGGGCTCTCCGGGTTGCCCTCGATGGAGAGGATCTCGCCGTCGCGGTGGAAGACGCGCTGGGAGCAACCGACCGCGCAGTACGGACAGACGCTGAGAGTGACCTCGGCACCCTCGATCCTCGGGCGCATCGCCGCGGTGCGCGGGCTGACGGGCTGCGGGTCGCTGCCCAGGGTCGCGAGCCGGCGGAGCA
>DATKEY010000260.1:0-10212 GCA_035544475.1 Candidatus Dormiibacterota bacterium
GAGTTCAGGGCGTCGCCCGAGTTCCCCGACGGGGTCACCCTGAGGCGCGGCGACGCGCTCGGGCTGGGCCGGCCGGGCGGGGGCGTCCTCAGATTGGGGAACTCGCGCTCGCAGAGGGCGACGGCCGCCGTGCTGTCCGCCGGTGCGCCCAGGACGACCTCGGGGCGGCCCTTTCCGACGCCATGGCAGTAGCGGACGGTCGCCGCGCGGGGAGCGTCGACGAGCGCTCCCTGGGCCTCGGCCACGGGCACATCGCCGACCGGTGTGTCCGCCGGCAGTGTGCAGATCGCCAGGCTCGGCGGCGTCGCGACCGCGCAGACGAACGGGGGAGGCGTCGCCGACCCCCCGGTCGTCGGGAGCGAGGCACCGCAGGCGGTGACCGCCAGGCCCATGAGGGCGACGAGTGGCCGGTTCACCACCCGAGGATCGCGGGATCGCGGTGAAGGATCGATGAAGGCTCGGTGCAGGTCCGAGAAGCGCGCCGTGCGCAGCCCCACCGCGCGGCGGCGGCGTACCGTGGGCGGGTGAGCTCGCCGACCCTCCGCTACGAGCGCGGCACCCTGGTCCTCCTCGATCAGCGACTGCTCCCCGGCGAGCGGCGCGAGCTGCGCTGCACCACCGCGGCGGAGGCCGCCGAGGCGATCCGGTCGATGGCGGTCCGCGGCGCCCCGGCGATCGGGGTGGCGGCCGCCCACGCGGTCGCGGTGGCCGCGCGCGCCGCGGCGGCCGAGGGGGGTGACCCCGCGGCGGTGCGTGGGGCCGCGGAGGACGCGTGCGCCGTGCTCGAGACCGCACGGCCGACCGCGGTCAACCTCGCCGCGGCGGTGCACCGCATGCGCCGGGCGGTGATGCGCGATGCCGCGCTGAGCAGCGGAGCGGCCGTCGCCGAGGCGCTCGAGACGGAGGCGGCGGCAGTCGAGCTGTACGAGGTCGACGCCTGCGCCGCGATGGGCCGTCACGGAGCCGAGCTGCTCGGCGAGAACGCCCGCGTCCTCGTCCACTGCAACGCCGGGTCGCTCGCCACCCCGGGGATCGGCACCGCCCTCGCCCCCGTGTACGAGGCGCACGCGCGCGGCGCCCTCGACGTCGTCTTCGTCGACGAGACCCGGCCCCGGCTCCAGGGGTCCCGGCTCACCGCCTACGAGCTCGGCGAGGCCGGCATCCCCCACCTCGTCATCGTCGACTCCCTCGCCGCGACGCTGATGCTCCACGGCGCGGTCGACGCCGTCCTGGTGGGCGCCGACCGGATCGCGGCGAACGGCGACGTCGCGAACAAGGTCGGGACCTACGCGCTCGCGGTCGCCACCGCTCATCACGGCCTGCCCTTCTACGTGGTCGCGCCGACCACGACCGTCGACCCCGCCTGCGAGACCGGCTCGGACATCCCGATCGAGGAGCGTGACCCCTCCGAGGTGCTCGAGCTCCACGGGCAGCGGATCGCCCCGGCGCGGACGAGGGCGCTGAACCCGGCCTTCGACGTCACCCCCGCCTCCCTCGTCACCGCGCTCGTCACCGAGCGCGGCGTCGCATCCCCGGTCACGTCATCGACGGTCGCCGGGCTGCTCCGGAGGTCCTGACCCCGGCCCCCGGACCCGCTACGGGGTCGGGGCGGCGGTCGGCGGCGCGGTGGGCGCCGGGGTCGGCGCGGGAGTGTTGGTCGGCGCCGGGGTCGGAGCCGGGGTCGATGTCGGAGCCGGGGTCGCGGTCGGCGCGGGGGTCGCGGTCGGAGCCGGTGTCGCGGTCGGAGCCGGGGTCGGCACCGGCGTCGCGGTGGGAGCCGCGGTCGGCGCCGCCGTCGGAGCCGCTGTCGGAGCCGGCGTCGGGTTGCCGCTCGGCGGGGGCGACAGCAGGATCGGCGGGCTGGTCGGGCTCGGGACGAGCTGGATCGGCGCCCCGACGATCGTGACCGGCGGCGACGACGCCGAGCCGTGGGTGGCGGGCAGCGAGGCGACCGGTACCACGGCGAGCGGGTTCTTCGCCGTTCCCGACGCGGGCGTCGGCAGCGACACCGTCGGCGGCGGCGAGTAGATGGTCAGCGGCTGGTACCCCTGCGAGGGCACGTTCTCGGCGCTGCCGCCGGTCGACGGACCGGTCGTGTAGTTCACCGACGATACGTTGGGGCCGAGGGTGTGCCACGCGACCCCGAGCACCAGGCAGGCCGCGATGATGCCGCCGGTGACCCCGGCGGGCTTGCGCCAGCGGGGACCCTGGGCCGCGGCCCCGGAGGTGTCCACCCACCGCCATCCCGCCTGCCGGCCGGTGCCGCTGACGGTGATCAGCGTCCGGACCGGGGTCTCGGTGTCGACCACCTCCGACCCGGAGAGGTCGCCGAGCTCGGTGATGACGGCGCGGATGCGGTTGCGCTGCTCACGGGCGGCCTCGCGCTCGTCGACCGCGGGGAGCTCGGGAAGCGGCGCCTCGTCGCCTGCCGGGCTCCCGGAGTCGACAAACCGGAGCATGTGGCTGAAGCGGTCGCGGTTGAAGCGAGCCCGGCGATCCCACGCGGCGGCGAGCTTCTCCGGCGGGGAGAGCTCGGCCGCGAGGTCGAGGATCTCCTCGAGATCGGCGGACTGATCCGTGGATCGCTGCGGGTCGATCATCGCTCGGCGTCACCGGCGGAACGCGCGGCGCAGCTCCGCGACACTGTGCGTGGCATGGTCTCTCACCCCTTCCATGGCGAGCGGGCGCTCCCCCTGTAAACGGGGAACGCCGGGAAATCCTGCCCGCTCGCCGGCCCTGTCTAGAACCCGGTCGGGGTCGGAAGGGCGGACGGGCTCGGGAAGCCGCTCGGCCTCGGGCTCGGCGCCGCGGTCGGCGCCGGGGTGGGCTGTGGGGTGGGCTGCGGCGTCGGAGCCGGCGTCGGCGTCGGTCGCGGCGTCGGCGCCGGCGTGGGCGTGGGTCGCGGGGTCGGCGCGGGGGTCGGCGTCGGCCGCGGAGTGGGGAACGGCGTCGGCGTGGGCTGCGGCGTGGGGAACGGCGTCGGCGTGGGCCGCGGCGTCGGGAACGGCGTCGGCGTGGGCTGCGGCGTCGGCGCCGGGGTCGGCGTCGGCCGCGGGGTCGGGCTCGGCGTCGGCGCGGGTGTGGACGTCGGCGTCGGCTGGGGCGAGCCGCTCGGCGTCGGCTGCGGCGAGCCGCTCGGGGACGGCTGCGGAGAGCCGCTCGGGGACGGCTGCGGCGAGCCGCTCGGGTTCGGGGTGAAGCTCGGGTTCGGCGTCGCCTTGGGGGTGGACGACGGGTGCGGCCGCGGCGAGAAGGTCGGCCGCGGCGACGGGGTGGGGGTCGGGCTCGCGAACGGCGTCGCCCCCGGGAAGGGGTTGAAGCCGCTGGTGCCGGCACCGCCGCCGCCGACGATCGGACCGTCGGTGATCGGCGGCGAGAGCACGTGGTCGGACGCCGAGCTGCTCCCCGAGCCGCCGGCGCTCCCGGACGTCGACGAGGCTGTCTGGCCGCTGCCCTGCTGGGCGCCGGTCGGGGGCGGCGTCACCTTGGGCGGAGCCGTCACCGCCGGGCGCGGCAGCGCCGCGAGGGTCGGGAAGCGGCCGACGTCGCCCTCGGCGGGAGCAGGCCCCAGCAGCGCCTGCGGTTGGGTGAAGGGCAGCGAGCTGTAGCTGTCGGGGCCGAGGGTGTGGAAGAGGATTCCCCCCACCACACCGATGAGGAGCAGCCCGCCGCTCACCGCGAGGGGCCTGCGCCACGGGATCGGGATCCACTGCCGCGGGTAGACGATGGCCGGGAGCGGCCGGCGCGCGGGAGCCTCCTCGACGAGCGCGAGCTCGCCGAGCTCCTCCACCGCGGCGTCGATGTGGAGGCGCACCAGCTCCGCGCTCATCTCGGGGTCGCCGTCCTCCTCCTCGTCCTCGTCGACGGCGCCCTCCTGGGCTCCGCGGCCACCACGGAGCAGCCGGGTCATCGTCCGCCCCCCGGTGAAGCGGGCGCGACGATCCCATGCGGACGGCAGCTCCTCCGGGGCGGAGAGCTCGGCCGCGAGGTCGAGCAGCTCGTCGAGGTCCCCGTCGGGGACGAGCTCGTCGTCGGGCGGAACGTACTCGACGCTCACCGCGTCGCCCAGACGGCGCTGTGCGTGCAATCATGCGCGCACAGTCCGCGATACATGCCTCGCATGGGCCTCCCTTCCTGACCAGGGAGAGGTGGCCCTCGCGGCCTCGTCCTCTCACCCGCGTCAATCCTATCAGCGAATCGGCGGGTGCGAACGGAATCGACAAAACCCGCCGCTCGTGGTTTTCGACGCGCTCAGGTGAGGCCGAGCAGCCGTCTCCCGTTCTCCACCAGGAGCCGCTCCATCACGTCCTCGCCGAGCTCCATCTGCTCGAGCTCCTCGAGGCAGCGCTCGGGGCGGATGAAGGGGTAGTCGCTGCCGAAGAGGAAGCGGTCGCGAAGCCTCCCCCGGAGCTCGCGGACAACCTCGGTGGGGATGTGGCGCGGCGCCCAGCCCGAGATGTCGATGTGGAGGTTCGATTTGTGGAGCGCCATCGCGATCAGCTCGAGGTGCCACGGCCAGCCGAAGTGCGCGGCGATGATCTGCAGGCCCGGATGCGCGGCGGCGACGTCGTCGAGATGGATGGGGCGCGAGGGGTCGAGGCGCAGCCCCTGTCCGCCGGGCTGGCCGGCGCCGATGCCGCTGGTGCCGGTGTGGAAGAGCGCGACGAGCCCGAGGCGCTCGCATTCCGCGTAGATCGGCCGGAAGCGCTCGTCGTCGGGCATGAAGTTCTGCATCGTCGGGTGGAGCTTGACCCCGCGCAGCCCGATCGCATGGATCCGCCCGACCTCGGCGACCGCGGCCTCGCCCTTGTGGGGGTCGACGCTGCCGAAGCCGATGAAGGTCGCCGGGTGGCGCTCGCACGCGTCCGCGACCACCTCGTTCGGGACCCGGGGGCGGCCGGTCGCCGTCTCCGCGTCCCAGGCGAGCAGGACGGCGACGATGTCGAGGGCCGCGTACTCCTCGGCGAGCTCGTCGATGGTGCGGCGAACGACGGTGGAGCGGAAGTAGCGCTCGGCCGGCTCGATGTACCCGGCGAGGCTGCCGTCGAGCCACTGCTCGGTCGGCAGGTGGACGTGGAAGTCGATGGCGCGCACGCCGCCGGATGATGCCGCCATGCGGCGCCGACGTGCCACCATGCGACGTCATGTCGAAGCGGGCGACGGTCGGGGTCATCGGCGGGTCGGGCCTCTATCGCTTCCTCGACGACGTCGAGACCGTCGAGGTCGAGACCCCCTACGGCCCGCCGAGCGACCGGGTCGCCCTCGCCGAGCTCGCCGGCCACCGGGTCGCCTTTCTCGCCCGGCACGGCTCACGTCACACCCTGCCGCCGCACCGGATCAACTACCGCGCCAACCTCTGGGCGCTCGGCGAGCTCGGCGTCGAGCGGGTGCTCGCGCCGTGCGCGGTCGGCAGCCTGCGCGCCGAGCACGCCCCCGGCGAGGTCGTGGTCTGCGACCAGCTCGTCGACCGCACCTCGGGACGTGCCGACACCTACTTCGACGGACCCGAGGTCGCCCATCTCAGCGCCGCCGACCCGTACTGCGCCGAGCTCCGCCCGCTGGCCGCCGCCGCGGCGCGCGCCGCCGGTCTCACCGTGCACGAGGGCGGCACCGTGGTGGTCATCAACGGCCCACGCTTCAGCACCCGCGCGGAGTCGGCGCACTACACCGCGGCCGGGTGGAACGTCATCAACATGACCCAGTACCCCGAGGTGATGCTCGCCCGGGAGCTGGGGATGTGCTACGTGAACCTCTCGCTCGTCACCGACTACGACTGCGGCCTCGAGGGCTCGCCCCACGTGCGCCCGGTGACCCAGGAGGAGGTTTTTGCCGTCTTCAGCCAGAACACGGAGCGGTTGCGCTCCGCGCTGCGCTCACTGATCTCCGGCCTGCCCGTGACCCGGAGGTGCGAGTGCGCCGCCGGACGTCCCGTCCCGCTCGGCCACGCCTGACCCCCACGGAGGACCACCGATGACCGCCTCGGCCCGCATGGAGCTCGACGATCGCGGGGTGCTCACCGTCACCCTGAGCCGCCCCGAGCACCGCAACCCGCTCGACATCGGCGCCTGGCGGGTGCTCGGCGAGGCGTTCCGCGAGCGCGCCCACCGGCCCGGGGTGCGCGCCGTCGTCCTCCGCGGCGAGGGCGACAGCTTCTGCTCCGGCCTCGACCGCGGCCTGCTCGTCCAGGTCGCGGGCGGCAACGGCTCGACCGAGGGCATCGACGCCTCCGAGCTCCAGGGCACCGTCGACGCGATCGACAGCTGCCCGGTCCCGACCCTCGCCGTGATCCAGGGCGCCTGCGTCGGCGGCGGCCTCGCGCTGATGCTCGCCTGCGACCTGCGGGTCGCGGCCGACGACGCCTTCTTCGTGATGATGGAGATGCGCTACGCGTTCCTCCCCGACCTCGGGCACATCCCCCGGCTGCAGCGCGAGGTGGGGATGGCACGGGCGAAGGAGATGCTCTTCTTCGCCGACCGGGTGCCCGCCGCCACGATGGAGCGGTGGGGGGTGGTCAACGAGGTGGTCCGCCGTGACGAGCTCGAGGTGGCGGCCGCCCGGTGGACGGCGCGCTGCGCGGCGACCCCGCCGCTCGCCATCGCCCACCTCAAGCCGCTCATGCTCGCCGACCCCGCCGGCGCCGACGTCACCGAGGGCCAGCGGAGCGCGCTCGAGGCCAACCTCCGCCTCCTCCTCCACACCAAGGACTTCCGCGAGGGGCTCGCGGCTCAGGCCGAGCGCCGCGCCCCGAACTTCGCCGGCGAGTAGTGGCCGCGCCCCCGCTCCTCCTGGCGATCGACCAGGGGACGACCGGGACGACGGCGCTGCTCGTCGGGCTGGACGGCGCCGTCCACCGCCGCGCCTACCGGGAGGTCCCGGTCTCGTACCCCCGGCCGGGCTGGGTCGAGCAGGACGGCGAGATGCTCTGGGCGTCGGTGCTCGGCGCCTGCGAGGAGCTCCTCGAGGGCGGGATCGAGCCCGCGACCCTCGGGATCACCAACCAGCGCGAGACCGTGGTCGTCTTCGAGCGCGAGAGCCTGAGGCCGGTCGCCCCGGCGATCGTCTGGCAGTGCCGGCGCAGCGCGGAGATCTGCGAGGCCCACCGCCGTGCCGGCGACGAGCCCGAGGTCCGCGCCCGCACCGGCCTGCTCCTCGACCCCTACTTCACCGCGACCAAGCTCGAGTGGCTGCTCCGCGAGCGGCCGGAGCTGCGCGCCCGGGCGCAGGCCGGCGAGCTCTGCGCCGGCACCGTCGACGCCTGGCTCGTCGCCCGGCTCACCGGCGGCCGCCGGGTCGCCACCGACCCCTCGAACGCGAGCCGCACCCTCCTCTGGGACCTCCGCGCGGGCGCCTTCGACCCCGCCCTCTGCGACCTCTTCGGCGTGCCGGTCTCGATGCTCCCGGAGGTCTCGGACTCCGCGGGGCGCTTCGGAGAGACCGACCCCGGCGCCTTCCTGGGGCGGCGGCTGTCGATCTGCGGGATCGCCGGCGACCAGCAGGCGGCGCTCTTCGGTCAGGCCTGCGTCTCCCCGGGGATGAGCAAGAACACGTACGGGACCGGGAGCTTCGTGCTCTGCAACCTCGGCCGGACGGTGCCCGAGCCGGCCCACGGGCTGCTCACCACGGTCGCCTGGCGGATCGGGGGCCGGGACACCTTCGCGCTCGAGGGGAGCATCTTCGTCACCGGCGCCGGGCTGCAGTGGCTCCGCGACGGGCTCGGGCTCATCGACGCCGCCTCCGAGGCGGGTCCGCTCTTCGACAGCGTCCCCGACGCCAACGGTTGCCACTTCGTCCCCGCTCTCGCCGGCCTCGGCGCCCCGTACTGGGACAGCGGGGCCCGTGGCGCCCTGCTCGGCCTCACCGCCGGGGTGAAGCGCGCCCACGTCGTCCGCGCCGTCGTCGAGGCGATGGCGCTCCGCACCCGTGACGTGGTCGAGGCGATGGAAGCGGCCGGCGCGAACTTCGCGGAGCTCCGCGTCGACGGCGGCGCCAGCGTGATGAACGGCCTCCTCCAGTTCCAGGCGGACCTCCTCGGCATCCCCGTGGCCCGCACCTCGACCGCGGAGACGACGGCGCTCGGCGCGGCCTGGCTCGCCGCGGTCGGGGCCGGGCTGCTCGACGGCCCCGACGCGGTCGCCGCGGCCTGGCGCCCGGGGCGGCGGTTCGAGCCCGCCTCGCCCGGCGAGCGTCCTCGGGAGGCCTATGCCGCCTGGCTGGACGCGGTGCGCCGGGTTCGCAGCGGTGGCGCCCCCGACTGAACCGAAAATGAAAAGGCCGGGGCTTGGGGCCCCGGCCTTTCCAAGGAAGGGAATGAGCTTCGAGTTCAGGAGCAGGCGCACCTGCTCGGTGGTCTCACCTTACCCCCGGGGTCGTCGATCTCCTGTTCACTTCCGGTGAGGACTTGTGAAGGAGATGTAACGACCCGCTGACGGCGCTGTGCGGTGGGTCGGAACGGTATCCTCGGCGCCGCCCAGCCATGCAGATCCGTCGCCACGCCATCCTGTACGACATCGAGCGCTGGCGGCGGTATCGCTGGCCGCTGTTCATCCTCGCGACCGTCTTCCTCTTCGCGACCCTGCTCGCGCCGGCGTTCACCCACGGCAAGTCGGGTGGGGTGACGACGGCGACGGCGCCCCTCAGCTTCGCCGGCGCCGCCCTCTACGGCTTCGCCTTCAACTTCTGGCTCCGCCAGCGGTACAGCAGCCTCGCGGTCGATGGCGAGGACCTGGTGGTGCGCCGCACGGGGATGAACCAGCGCATCCCCCTCGCCGACGTGAAGCGGGCCCGGGTGGCCCGGATCGCGGCGACGGCGAACAAGCCGGAGCGGCGCAGGATCCTGCCCCGGCCCGCGGAGAGGTGGCTCGAGACCGAGGCGATCACCCTGCGCCTGGACGTCCCGGCCGAGCAGCTCGTCCGGCTCCGCCGCCTGCTCGGCCGCTACTACGTCTTCGAGAACGACCTGGTGGTCCCGGTGACCGACCCCGACGGGCTGCTCCGGGACATCGAGGAGGCGATGCCGAAGCCCGACCCCGGCACGGCGCCGGCGCGGCGAAGGCGGCGTCGATGAGGCCGAGGGCGGGTGGCGCGGTGCCGCGGGTGGGCCTTCGCGCCTTCCTCGATCTCGATCGCGTCGACCTCGTGTGGCTGCTCGTGCTCGTCGTCGGGTCCTTCGTGCTGCGCTTCGGCAGCCCGTTCTTCCCGAACGTGCTCGGCCACCCCCTCACCCAGGCGCCGGTCGCCGCCTGGGGGGTCGGCTACCCCTACAACGGCGACGCGCCGATCCCGGACGTCCCCGTCGACGGCCATGGGAACATCACCCACGGCAACCAGCCGCCGCAGACGCACAACGGCTTCGTCTTCGACGAGGTGTACTTCCCGATCGACGCGGCGAAGGACCTCCACCAGCCCGCGGTCGACTACTTCGACCCCGAGCCGCCGCTCGCCAAGCTGCTGATGGCTCCGCCGATCGCCTGGCTCGGCTTCGGCACCTGGTCGTGGCGGATCACGTGCACGATCGCCGGCAGCCTGCTCGTCGGCGTCGTCTACCTCATCGCCCGGCGGCTGCGACGCGAGCGCTTCTTCGCCGTCGCCGCGGCGACCATGGTCAGCCTCGACGGGCTCGAGTTCGTCGAGTCGCGGACCGGGGTGATCGACATCATCGCGATCTTCTTCGCGATCTGCATCACCTACGCGTTCCTGCTCCACTGGCAGGCGCGCACCCGCACCCAGTGGCGGGCGACGCTCTACGGGCTCGCGGTCATCGCCGGCCTCGCCTTCGGTGCCAAGCTCACCGCGCTGGCGCCGGCGCTGGTGGCGTCCGTCCTCATCCTCGGGCGGTTCCTCGAACCACTGGCGGTGCGGTGGGTGCCCGCGCTGCGCGGCGTCGCCGGTCCCGGCGACGGGGAGGCCCGGATGTGGCGCGACGCCGCCGGCGGCCGCCGCGCCGCCCTCCACTACGTCGCCGCGATCCTCCTCGCCGGCTCGGTGTTCGCGGCGTGCTATTCGCGCTACCTCACCATCCCCCACGACACGGTCTACCACTTCGTGTCCTGTGATCCCAAGACCGGGCTGCGCGACGGCCCCAACCCGAAGGACGACCACCAGAACGTCCCGGTGGTGCGGCACGCCGACGGCTCCTGGGTGACGATCGGCGGCCTCCCCGTCCCGAGCATCCCCACCGCGATCGGCAACGTCGCCGGGCAGGTGAAGGCCAGC
>DATKEY010000261.1:0-6586 GCA_035544475.1 Candidatus Dormiibacterota bacterium
TCGGTCACGTCGGCCTTCAGCCGCCAGCGCGCGATGGTTCCGAACACGACATACCTCCTCTCGGGGCTGCGGCCGAGTGGCCTGCCGGGCGAGTATGGGTGGGCAGGCCCCCCGGCACAAGGACCTGTGGGGCGGGGTGCAGCGGCCTCCCGAGCGGGGGCTTGACACCGCCGACATGTGTCGTCTTAATTCCGAGCGTGTATTGAGTGACACATGTCGGCGCGCCCCTCGGGGCCGGCCGTCATCGAGGAGGGAGTCTCATGGGCGGGTTGGTGCGGGGGATGCGCGGACCTCTGGTCGTCCTCGCGCTGGGTGCCCTGACAGCCCGTGCGATGGCTGCCGCGGCGCCCACCGAGGCCTCGCTTCTCCACGGGGCGGCGCTGCCCCGGGCGGTCGCGCCGGCCGAGCGGGGACCCCTGCCCGGGCCGAGCATCCTCCATGCGCCCCCGGCGCGGGCACCGCAGTTCGAGAACACCGGGGTCTGGCGCGCCGAGCCGACCCGGGTCTGCATGACGAGCGCCTACCGTGCCGGCGAGTTCCTCTACCAGGGCTGCGTCTGGGACGACAACGGGGGCGGCCCGGCCTACCGCTGGTACTTCTACACCTTCGACAAGGACTACACCTATCCCACCGCGCCGAAGTACCGGGACAACGCCGCCAACCTCGTCGAGGTGCGCCTCAGGCCCCTCGCCGGCGCCACCGGCGTCCGTCTCACCTACAACACCATGACCGAGCCCGACCTGGCGGCGACCACGATCGCCCTGGGCGGTGAGGCGGGCCAGGCTCGGCAGGTGCCCCACGGCGCCAACACGGTGATGCCGGCGCAGATCTTCGTGACCGTCCACGGGACCACCGGCGACATCGTCGACGCCTCCACCGGCCAGGCCCGCCCCGAGGTGCCGACCGTGGCCACCGACCTCGGGCGTCGCCAGGTCGACGTCCGCATCCCCTATTCCGCCTTCGATCCGCGGGGCCAGAGGGCTGTGCGGGTCGGTGCCGCCTCGGGCCTCTGGGACCCGGCCACCGGCGCCTACCTCGTTCCCCGGCACGGGCAGCCGACCGAGACCCAGCCGGGCGGAGCGGTGAGCGACCACCCCAGCGCCTTCTTCGACGCCGCGTTCCGCTACGACGAACCGTTCGACGCCGCGTGGCGTGACCATCAGCAGCTCGCCGCCATCGCCGCGGGCGACCTCAGCCCCTTCTTCGCGACCGTCGACTTCACCAAGCTCGCCGCCGGTCGGAACGACGACCTCGCCGGCGAGCGCGGTGGGGTCCCGGTCAGCGGCTTCATGACGATGCTCTTCGCGAGCCACTACGAGAGCAGGCAGGGCCGGCGGCTGCCCGGCGACCCGAACGGCCCCCGCCTCGGGAGCTTCAGCCAGCAGAACGGGTTCTCGCAGGGCGGCGAGCCCGGCACGGACTCCCGCGCGGGGCTGGCCTTCGGCTGGCCGTGCCGTGACGACTGCACCCCCGACCTGGCCGGCCGTCTGCAGCGGTACCTCGTGTACGTGCCGAAGGGTGCGCCGCCGTCCGGCGGGTATGCGACCCTTCTGTGGCTCAACGGCTTCGCGATCAACGCCGGGGACCAGGTGACCGGGAAGAGCGACCTGTGGCATGCGGTCGGAGATCGTTCCGACGTCCCCACCCTGGTGGTGGGGACCGACGCCCGCGGCGCCGACGAGTGGGGCTACGGCCAGAGCGGGGCGAGCAACTTCGAGACCCTCGCGGATCTCGCGGGCCGCCTCCCGGTCGACCAGTCCCGGATCGCGATCAGTGGCTTCTCGAGTGGGGCCTACAGTGCCAACAAGCTCGCGCTGACCTTCCCCGACCTCTTCAGCCAGGCCTTCATCTGCGACGGACTCGACATCGCGCCGTCCTTCCCGACGATCAACGGGGTCGCCGACAAGCTCCCGGTCGACACGCTGATCGTCCACGAGCCCGGCTCGACGCTGTCGGACCTCCTCCCGTCCCGCCGCGACCAGCCCGTGATGGAGTGGGCCGGGTCGAGCGACGACTTCATCCCCTACGACATCACCCGCAAGCGGGCGGACGTCTACCGGCAGGGTGACTACGACTACGAGTTCATCACCTGGCACGCGCTCGCGGCCGAGCACCTGACGATGTGCAACGACGGCACCTGGCAGGTCCTCACCCCGTGGCTCGGTCACACCCGCCGCGTCGACGACCCGCCCCGGGTGACCTACGTGCGCAATCCGCTGATGGACGATCCCGCGTCGGGGCTCGTCGGTGACCACGCCTACTGGCTCTCGTCGATCGAGACGCGGACGCGGGGCCTGGGCACCGTCGACGTCACCTCGGGCGGTCTCGGCGTGGGACCCCGCCCGATCGCCGGGGCGGCGATGGAGAACGGCACGGTGCCCAGCGACGGGATCACCCTCGGCACCGGCTACGACCATCCCGACGTGCACAACTCGCTGCCGTCGAACCCGTACACGCGTGAGTACCGTCACCCCGGCGGCGCCGCCGTGGCGACGCCGTCGGACGGCCTGACGATCACCGCGACGAACATCCGGCAGGTGACCATCGACCCGGCGCGCGCGCACGTCGACTGCGCGGCGACGATCACCGTGACGAGCGACGGTCCGCTGAGCGTCCACCTGCTCGGCTGCGGCGGTGAGCACGAGTTCGCCGCCACCCGGGGTTCGACCGCACCGGGCGTCCCCGGCGCCGCCGCGCTCGTCCCGCCCGCCGCGCGGCTGCACCGGGCGCCCGCGCTGCGATGAGAGAGCGGCACCGGTGAAGCCCCGCTCCATCGTCTTCGACCTCTTCGGCGACTACCTCCGCTACGCCGGGGGGGAGGTGCGGCTGCGTGCGCTCACCGAGCTGCTCGACTGCTTCGGGATCGGTGAGGCCACCGTGCGCGTGGTCGTGGCCCGGCTGCGCAAGGAGGGATGGCTCGACACCCGGCGTGAGGGACGCGAGACCGTCTACTCGCTCAATGCCCGCAGCTGGCAGCTGCTCGACGAGGGCCGCAGCCGCATCTTCGACCGCTCGCGCGAGCCGTGGGACGGCGAGTGGCACATGGTCATCTACACCGTCTCGGAGAGCGACCGCGCAGTGCGCGACCGGATCCGCAAGGAGCTCGCCTGGCTGGGGTTCGGTCCGCTCGCGGCGTCGACCTGGCTGTCGCCACACGATCGCCGCGCCGAGGTCGAGGAGTGGTTCGCCGGCGAGCCGGCGATCCGGCTCGACGTCCTGCAGTGCCGCTCGGCGGGACTGCGCGTCGACCGCGAGATGGCCGCACGCTGCTGGGACCTCGACGCCCTCGATCGCGACTACCGCGAGCTGCAGCGCACCTACCAGCCGCGGCTCGCCGGGTACCGCGCGGGCCGCCACTCGCCCCGGGAGGCGGTCGTCGAGCGCACCCGGCTCGTCTACGACTACCGCAAGTTCCCCTTCCGCGATCCCGACCTCCCGCTCGAGCTGCTCCCCGCCGGCTGGATGGGGCGCCAGGCGCACGAGCTCTTCCTCGAGGCCCACGAGGCGCTGCGCCGGCCCGCGGAGGCGTTCGTCTCCGAGGTCGTCGGCGCCCTCGTCCAGCCGGTGCCGGACACCGGGACCCGCTCGGTCACCGGCCAGGCGGGTCGCTGGACCCGGGCCGGGTCGGGGCTGCGCACGCGCGGTCCCTGGCTCGTCGCCGTCGACGACGAGCCGGCGGGCTGACGCGCGTGCCGAGGCCGACGCTCCGCATCGCGTGTGCCGGCGGCGGCCCCGGTGGTCTCTCCTTCGCCGCGCAGGTGCGGCGGGCGAACCCGTCGGTCGAGGTCACGGTCTTCGAGCGCAACCGTCCCGACGACACCTTCGGCTTCGGGGTCGTGTTCTCCGACGCCACCCTCGCGAACCTCCAGGACGCGGACCCGGTGCTCCGCGACGCGCTCGCGGCGCACGGCGTGCACTGGGACCGCATCGAGGTCCGGCTCAAGGGACGGCGTCTGCACTGTGCCGGCAACGGCATGGCGGCGATCGCGCGCCGCACCCTGCTCTCGCTCCTCCAGGCACGGGCGGCGGAGGCCGGCGCGGACCTGCGATTCGAGACCGAGGTCGCAGGCCTCGAGGACCTCGACGGGTACGACCTCGTCGTCGCCGCCGACGGCGCCAACTCCCGGCTGCGTGCGCAGCTCGCGGACACCCTGTCCCCCTCCGTCCAGGTCGCCGGCGCCAAGTTCATCTGGTTCGGGACGACCCACATGTTCGAGGGTCTGACCTTCGTGCACGAGCGCGGTCCGGACGGGGTCTTCGCGGTGCACGGCTATCCGATCAGCGAGGACGTGAGCACGTTCATCGTCGAGACCGACGAGAGCTCGTGGCGGCGGGCGGGGCTCGACGCCTTCGACGTGAGCCGGCCGCCGGGACCGAGCGACATGCGCACCAAGGCCTACCTCGAGTCGCTCTTCGCCGAGCACCTCGAGGGCTGCGAGCTCCTCGTCAACAATTCGCGCTGGGGCAACTTCCGCACCCTGCGCTGCGCGCGCTGGCGGGCGCGTCGGGTGGTGCTGCTCGGCGACGCCGTGCACACCGCCCACTTCAGCGTCGGCTCCGGGACGAAGATGGCGATGGAGGACGCGGTCGCGCTCGCCGCGGCGATCGGTGAGCACGGCGACGACCTCGACGCGGCGCTCGCGGCCTACGAGGAGCGGCGTCACCCGCTGGTCCGTCGCATCCAGGACTCGGCGCGGCCGAGCCTCTCGTGGTGGGAGCACTTCGGCCGCTACCACGACGCTCTCGAGCCGACCCAGTTCGCCTTCCACTTCCTCACCCGCGCGCTCGGCTGCGAGAAGCTGCAGCGGCGCGACCCGGGCTTCGTCGAGGCCGTCGAGCGCGCCTGGCTCGACGAGCACCACCACCCCCCACTGAGCACCCCGCTGCGGCTGCGTTCGATGTCGTTCCCCGGCCGAGTGCTCACCGTCGAGGACCTCGACGGAGCGCGGGCGCTGAGGCTCGCCGCGCCTGCGACGGAGGCCGGCCTCGTCCGGGCGGTCGACGACCTCGAGCTCGGCGCCGGCGGCGCGCCCGAGCTGGTCGCGATCCACGGGGGGACGTCGCTCACCCGGACGCTCCTCGCCGAGGAGTGCCGGCTGACCCGCGGCATTCCGGCGGTGGTCGTGGAGGACGGGTTCGATCGCGACCAGGCGCTGCGGCTGGTGCTCTCGGGGAGAGCCGACGCGGTCGCGGTCCCGGCGGCGGTCCTCGCCGGGGCGGGGGTGACCGCGTGATCGGCGAGGCGCCCGCGTCCACCGGTCTCGACGCGCTGTTCGCGCCGCGCGGCGTCGCCGTCGTCGGCGCCTCGACGCGTCCGGGCAAGCTCGGCGCGATGATGGCGCGGTCGCTGCGCGGCTTCGGCGGCGCGGTGGCGCTCGTGAACCCACGCGGTGCCGGAAACGGCGACGCGCTCCACGCCTCCGTCGCCGAGGCGGTCCGCGCCGGCGGGCCGATCGACCTCGCGGTGCTCTGCGTTCCCGCATCGCAGAGCGCGGCCGCGCTCGAGGGCGCGGTGGCGGCCGGCGTCCGTGCGGCGGTCGTGTGCGCCGGCGGGTTCGCGGAGAGCGGGGGCGAGGGTGCCGGCCACCAGCGCGACATCGCAGCGGTGGTCGCCTCGACGGGGGTGAGACTGCTCGGACCCAACACCTCCGGCTTCCTGTGTCCCCGCCGCAAGCTGACGGTGAGCTTCGTCCCCGGTGCCGCGCGGGTGCCGGCGGGACGTGTCGGCGTGGTGGCGACGAGCGGCGGGGTCAACCACGCGCTCTCCTTCCTGCTCGCCGACGCCGGCGTGGGTGTGAGCCTCGCGGTCGGGCTCGGCAACGGCGTCGACGTCGCCGCCGCCGACGTCCTCGACCATCTCGCCGGTGACGCGTCGACGTCCGTGGTCGTCCTCCACCTCGAGACGGTCGCCGACGGCCGCGCGCTCGTCGACTCCGTGGCGCGGCTGGCCGCCGCCAGGCCGGTGGTCGCGCTCGTCGCCGGGCGTGACGGCGGTGACGACTTCGCCCGCTCCCACACCGGCGCGCTCGCCACCTCGTGGCGCACCGCCCGCGCCGCGCTCCGCCAGGCGGGGGCGGTCGTCGTCGACGACGAGCGTGAGCTCGTCGACGCCGCGGTCGCGCTCTCGATGGCCCGGCTCGCGCCGCACCCCGATCCGGGCGTCGGAGTGGTGACGGCGCAGGCGGGGCCCGGCCTGCTCGTCGCCGACGCGCTCGGCGAGTGGAGCGTCCGTGTCCCCGAGCTCACCGCCGAGACCCGGCGCAGGCTGTCGGCGCTGCTCCCGCCGCTCACCTATCAGCGCAATCCGGTGGACACCGGGCGTCCCGCCGAGAGCTTCCCCGACGTCCTCGTCGCCGTCGGCGCGGATCCCGGCGTCGACCTGGTCGCGGTGTACACCCTCGCCGAGCCCGAGGTCCTCGACCTCGTCTCGGTGGCGGAGCGCGCCGGGCTCGGCGGCGGCCATCCCGCGCTCGTCGGCGTCGGAGGGCCGGCCGATGACGTGCGCGCCGTCCGCACCCGCCTCCACGCGGCGGGCGTCCCGGTGCTGGCGTCCCCGAGCGCGCTCGCCGTCGCCGCCGCAGCGATG
>DATKEY010000262.1:0-4147 GCA_035544475.1 Candidatus Dormiibacterota bacterium
TGAGCAGCAGCCCGGTGAAGAGCGCGCCGAGGACCTCGTTGAACCACTGCAGCGCGCCGGTCAGGTAGGCGATCCGCTGGCCGGCGGTGAGGCGCAGTGCCCCGCCGCGCAACCGCAGCAGCGAGCGGCCGTGCTTGCGGAGGATCTGCACGCCGCCGAAGGCCCAGCGGAAGCGCTGCTTCTTCAGACCCTCGAAGCTCAGCGGCATCAGGCCGGCGCCGTAGGAGCGGGGGTCGTAGACGCCGCGGTAGCCGAGGCCGAGGAGCCGCAGCGACGCCTCGGCGTCCTCGGTGATGCACCACTCGTCCCAGCCGCCGATGCGCTCGAGCGCATCGCGCCGGACGAGTCCCATCGTGCCGCCGAAGATGATCGCGTTGTGCTCGGCCCGGCTCACCATGGCGACGTCGAAGAAGTACTTGTAGGAGTAGAAGAGGCCGGCGAGGTAGCGGTCGTCCGACCAGTCGCGGTAGTGCTGCGGCGTCTGCACGAACGCGACGTCGGGATCGGCGAAGTGGCGCGCGGTCGCACGGAGGAAGCCGGGCTCGACGACGTAGTCGGCGTCGACGACGGCGATCACCTCGACCCACTCCGGAAGCCGCCGGGTCGCCTCGTTGAGCGCTCCCGACTTGTACCCGGGCCAGTCGGCGAGGTGGATGAACCGCACCCGCGACCCGAGCTCCGCGCACAGGGCCTCGATCGGGCGCCACACCGCCTCGTCGCGCGTGTTGTTGTCGACGACCTGCACCATCCACCGGCCGGGATAGTCCTGGCGCATCACCGCGCGGATGGTCTCGGCGAGGAGCTCCGGCGGCTCGTTGTACGCGGGGATCTGGACGCACACGCCGGGCCAGCGCTCGGGCTCGGGAGCGGCGAGGGCCGCGTCGCGGGCGGGGAAGCGCCGGCGCCCGAGCACGTCGAGGAGCTCGAGGGCGAAGGAGAGGGTGAGCAGCAGCGAGCCGAGCTGGACGAGCCAGAGCACGGCCCCGAGCACCAGGCCGGCGGGTCCGCGGGCGGTGGTCGCGGTGACGAGGGCCGCGTAGACGAGGTAGACGGCCGAGACCTGGGCCAGGGCGGCGAGCGCCACCCGCGCCCATCCCCGCCACTCGCCGCGCCGCCTCCCGGCGGCGAGGACCATCGCCGGGACGGCGGCCGTGAGCGCCGCCGCGACGGGGCGCCCGGCCAGGTCGCCGGTCACCTCGGCGCCGAGGGCGCCACCGAGGGCGGCGAGGAGCACCGCGACAGCGCCACCGGTCCGTTCCAGGCGGGGCAGGACGCTCACCGCGGCCAGGGTCACGAGGGCGGCGGCGAGCGCGGACCCGAGCACGAGCTCGAGGAGCACGGGGATCTTCCTTCCAGTCGGGGGGGCGGGCGGCGCCGGAGGGCCAGGTCGAGCCGGCCTCTCACTGAACGGAACGTGGCGTTCGTTGCGATCTTGCGGTTCCGGGAGCGCTCCGCGGGACCGGCATAATGCGCTCCGCTCGCTCAACAGCCGAGGTGGAGGCCCCATGACCCTCATCGAGGAGATCACCGCGCTCGAGGTCCTCGACTCGCGCGGCAACCCGACCGTCGAGGTCGAGGTCCTGCTCAGTGGCGGCGCGATCGGACGCGCCCTGGTGCCGAGCGGCGCGAGCACGGGGAGCCACGAGGCGGTCGAGCTGCGCGACGGCGATGCGGGCAGGTACGGCGGCAAGGGCGTGCTCCGCGCCGTCTCGAACGTCGTCGACATCATCGCCCCCGAGCTGATCGGCACCGACGGCGCCGACCAGGTCGCCCTCGACGCTCACCTCTGCGTGCTCGACGGCACCCCGAACAAGGGCCGGCTCGGCGCCAACGCGATCCTCGGTGTGAGCCTCGCCTGCGCCCGCGCCGCCGCGGACTCGAGCGGGCTCGCGCTCCACCGCTATCTCGGCGGGGTGAACGCCCACGTCCTCCCGGTGCCGCTGCTCAACGTGCTGAACGGCGGCGTCCACGCCCAGACGAGCGTCGACTTCCAGGAGTTCATGTACGCCCCGCTCGGCCTGCCGACGTTCGCCGAGGCGCTGCGCGCCGGCAGCGAGTGCTTCCACGCGCTGCGCGCGGTGCTCAAGAAGCGCGGGCTCGCGACCGGGCAGGGCGACGAGGGCGGCTTCGCCCCGAGCCTGAAGCACAACGAGGAGGCGGTCGAGGTGCTCCTCGAGGCGATCGCCGCCGCCGGCTATCGCGCCGGCGAGGACGTCGCCATCGCCCTCGACCCGGCGACGAGCGAGCTCTACGAGGACGGCCGCTACGTCCTGAAGGGGGAGGGGCGGACCCTCGAGCCCGCGGAGATGGTCGACCTCTGGGCGCAGTGGTGCGAGCGCTATCCGATCGTGTCGATCGAGGACGGGATGGCCGAGGACGACTGGGAGGGATGGCGGCTGCTCACCGAGCGGATCGGCGACCGGGTCCAGCTCGTCGGCGACGACCTCTTCGTCACCAACGTCGACCGGCTGAGACTGGGGATCGAGCGCGGTGTCGCCAACTCGGTGCTGATCAAGGTGAACCAGATCGGCACGCTCACCGAGACGATGGAGACGATCGCGCTGGCGACCCGCAACGGCTACACGAGCGTGATCAGCCACCGCAGCGGCGAGACCGAGGACACGACGATCGCCGACCTCGCGGTTGCGGTCAACGCCGGCCAGATCAAGACCGGGGCGCCGTCCCGCTCGGAGCGGGTGGCGAAGTACAACCAGCTCCTCCGCCTCGAGAGCCTGCTCGGCAGCGCCGGGCGCTACGCGGGACGCTCCGCGTTCCGGCTGCTCCCGGCGGCGGCGACGGCCGCCGCCGGGTAGCGCGTCCCCGAACCTCCGGGGCGTTACGCCGTCCGCGCCCTGCGCCGGCGGACGCTGCGCGAGCGGACGGTCGAGGCGAGGTGCGAGAGCACGACGACGAGGACGATGGCCGCGGCGCCGACGATCGCCCACACGTTGAGCGAGGTCTCGGTGACCGGGGTCGCCGGGGCGTCGGCCGCGGGCAGCGGCTGGTTGCCGAAGAGCGAGTTGCTGCCCTGCTGGCCGTTGCCGTTCGAGTTCCCGCTGCCGTTCGAGTTGCCACCGGTCGCGGGCGCCTGGGCGTCGCTGCTCGTCGAGCTGCTCGAGCTGTCGCCGCCGCCGGAGTTGTCGGTGGAGCTGCCGGAGTTGTCGGTGGAGCCGCCCGAGTTGTCCGTGGAGCCGGTGCTGCCGCCGGAGTTGTCCGTGGAGCCGGTGCTGCCCCCGGAGGTGTCGGTGGAGCCGGTGCTGCCGGAGCTGTCGGTGCTGCCGCCGGAGGTGTCCGGACCCGGCTGGAAGAGCGAGTTCGAGCTCGGGGCGTTCTGGCCCGGGCAGGTCTGCACGCTCGCGTCACAGTAGGGGCCGTTGACCTGGCTGCTGCCGGGCACCGGCGTGTGGCTCGGCGCCGGCGTCGGCGACGCGCTGCCGGTCGGAGCCGGGGTGCCGGTCGGGGCCGCGGTCGGCGCCGGGGTGTCGGTCGGGAACGGGGTCGGCTGGGGCACCGGGGTCGCCGTGGGCGGCGGCGCCGGTGGCGCGGTCGGGCAGCCGAAGAGGAGCGAGCCGAGGCCGGCGGTGCACGGCGGCGCGGTGGGAGGCGGCGCCTGGGTCGGCTGCGGCACCGGAGTGGCGGTCGGCACCGGCGTCGGGGCGGCCGTGGGAGGCGGCGGCGACGACGGCCTGGGCACCGACGACGGATGGGGGCTCGAGGTCGAGCCCGCGGTCGGGTGTGCGCTCGACGCCGGGTTCGAGCTGCTCGCCGCGACGAGCCGGGTCATGACGCCACCGGGGGCGCCGCTCGGACCGGCGACGCCGAGCGTCACCAGGAAGCCGAATCCGAGGCCGCCGGTGAGCAGCAGCGTGCCCATCGACCGCCGCAGAGCGCGCCGTGGCGCCCCCTGCCGATCCACTCCGCCGACACCTGTGCGGTGCATGCCGCTCACCCCTTTCCAGTTGCGTCGAGACGCCCTGCCTGCCCTGACGGCGAGCCACGTGCGGACCCGCGGCGGCTCCCCAGGACGCTCCGGGAGCCCACCTCTACACACAACGGGCGCGGTGCTTTTTTCTGTCACCCCGCCGTCAGCCGGAGGCCGGGAACCCCGGACAGAGGAGGAGGCGGGGGCGGCCCGGCCCCACCCGCC
>DATKEY010000263.1:0-13268 GCA_035544475.1 Candidatus Dormiibacterota bacterium
CGACGCGGGCGCGACGGCCGGCGCGGAGCCGTGCTCGGCCCCTGTCGATTCCTGTCGCCTGCGCCGAACTCTTACGGGGCGCTTACCGCCGCGCCGGGCCGAGCCGGCTACTCGACCATCCCGGTGCGCAGCGCCACCACCGCGGCCTGGGTCCGGTCGGCGGCGCCGAGCTTGTCGAGGACCCGGCTCACGTGCGTCTTCACCGTCTTCTCGCCGATCCCCAGCCGGCGCGCGATCTCCTTGTTCGCGAGCCCCTCGACGATGAGCCGCAGCACGTCGCGCTCGCGCGCGGTGAGCTCGGCGAGCCCCGGCTCGACCGCGATCCCGCGGCGCATCAGGCGGGTGGCCACCCGCGGGTGGAGGACGGGATTGCCCGCCGCCACCTCCCGGACCGCGGCGACGAGCGCGTCGGGCTCGACATCCTTGAGGAGGTATCCCGCCGCCCCCGCCTCCATCGCCGCGAAGATCTGCGCGTCGTCGGTGAAGCTCGTGAGCACGAGCACGCGCGCCTGCGGCACCTCGGCCCGCAGCAGCCGCAGCGCCGGCACCCCGTCGCCCCCCGGCATCACCAGGTCGAGGAGCACGACGTCGGGCCGCAGCGTCCGCGCCGCGATCACCGCCGACGCCCCGTCGGAGGCCTCGCCGACCACCTCGATCCCCGGCACCAGCCGCAGGAACGCCCGCAGCCCCTCGCGCACGACCGCGTGGTCGTCGACGAGGAGCAGCCGCACCGGCTCAGCCACGGCGGCGCACCGGAACCCGGACCCGCACCGTGCACCCCCGCCCCGGCGCGCTCACGACCTCGAGGCGCGCGCCGAGCGCCTCCGCCCGCTCGCGCATCGTGCTCATCCCCAGCGTCCGCACCGTGCGGGGCAGCGTCTCGGAGTCGAACCCCGGCCCGCGGTCGGACACCCGCAGCTCGACCGAGGCGCCGCGGCGCAGCCGCACCCTCACCTCGGCCCCGCCTCCGTGGCGCACCGCGTTGTGCACCGCCTCCTGAGCGATCCGCATGAGCCCGTGCTCCTGCTCGAGGGTGAGCCCCAGGTCGTCGTCGGCCTCGAGCACGAGCGGTACCCCGTGGGTCCGCTGCAGCGCCTCGAGGTGGGCGGCGAGCGCGACCGCGAGCCCGTCCCGCTCGAGGCTCTTCGGCCGCAGCGCATGGACGAGCCCGCGCAGCTCGCGCAGCGCCTCCGACGCCTGGCCCTCGATCCGCCCGAGTGCCGCCACCGCGTCGGGATCCTCGGTGCGCAGCGCCGCGGCGTGGGCCTCGTAGACGAGGCTGAAGAGCCGCTGCGAGGCGGCGTCGTGGAGCTCGCGGGCGACCCGGGTGCGCTCCTCGACGACCGCGAGCGACTGGGCGCGCTCGTAGAGCTGGGCGTTGGCGATCGCCACCCCCGCGTATCCGGCGATCGTCTCGAGGGCGCGCCGGTCGGCGGCCCCGAAGCGCCGCCCGCTGCGCCCCGAGAGGAAGAGGTTGCCGAGGACGGCGCCGCGGTGACTGATGGGAACGCCGACGAAGTCGGTCATCACCGGGTGGTTGCGCGGGAAGTACGAGAACCGGGGATGGCGGCGGATGTCGTCGAGAACGATCGGTCCGCCGTCGAGCAGCGCGCCGAGAACGCCGTGGGTGCGCGGCAGGTCGCCGATCTCCGCGGCCTTCCGCTCGGAGATGCCGAGGGTGCGGAAGCGAGAGAAGCCTCCCCGGCCGTCGGGGATGCCGAGGCCGGCGTAGCGCGCCCCGACCGCCCGCCGCGCGGTGCGGAGCACGCGGTCGAGCACCCGGTCGAGCTCGGGCGCGGGCTCGAGGGCGAGCAGGTCGAGGATCTCGGTGGCGAGCGCATCCCGCGGACCCCGGTCCATGGGAGGGATGGTAGGTAGACTCCCGCCGATGCCACGCGACGTCCGCCTGGACACCCCCGACCCCGACAGCCGCACCGGCCTCGTCGGGTCGTTCAGCGCGGAGGTGGGACGGCTGGCGCGCGCCGCCATGGGTCCGGTCGGACCCCAGCCCGACGGCTGGGGGGTCCGGGAGGTCCTCCTCCACGCCGCCGCCTGGCACGAGGAGGCGTCCCGCAGGCTCGCCGGCGACGCGCCGGATCGCAGGCCCGACGTCGACGCCTTCAATGCGGCCGCGCTCGAGGCGGGTGCGGGGCTCGACTTCGAGGAGGTCTGCCGCCGCTACCAGCGGGCCTCGGCGGCGCTCGCCGGCGGCCTCGCCGAGGTGCCCGAGGAGGACCTCGCGACCTCGCGCGCGGCGGGGTTCTGGGTACGGATGCTGACCCGTCACCTCACCGCCCACTCCCAGGAGCTGGAGACGTCCGCGGCCGGAACCTCCTGACGCGCTCCCCATTTCCGGTGAGCGGGATGTATCCTGTGGCACTCTGCGGCGTCCCCGCCAGGCCGCCGCATGGACAGGAAGGGTTCCGTCAGGCGGAGGAAGCCGGACCATGGTGTGGTCGCGCTCGAGACTCGGCATCGTCCTCTCCACGCTCGTCATCGCGGCGTGCAGCGTCGCCATCGCCGTCAGCCCGGTCCCCGCGTCGGCGACGGCCACGGCGTCCTTCTGGCTGCAGACGATGGACTCCTGCAAGCAGGCCATCGGCGGAGCCGACTACGACCTCACCGGCGGCGGCGTCACGATGTCGGTGTCGACCCCGGCGGCGCGCCCCCACGTCGTGTCCCCGACGAGCGGCTGCCCGCTCCAGCAGGGCGACTGCGCGACGATGACCGACGGCTGCGTGCAGTTCAGCAACGTCCCGCCCGGCGTCTACAAGATCATCCAGCGGACCACTCCGCCGCCGAACCCGACCAACCCCGAGGGCTACGCCCCCTGTGAGGGGGGCAGCGCCTGCCAGTCGGAGGTCGGGGACGTCACCGTCTCACCGACCGGGCAGGTGACCGGGACGGTCTCCGCCGTCTACCCCGACGCCAGCACGAAGACCTGGCCGGACAACGGGGGACCGTACTCCGGCGCCGCCGACGACCCGCTCGTGATCCACGACTTCGGCCTGGGCTCGGGCAGCTGCGACGGCGACGGCGACGCCGACGACCACCTCACGGGGACGCCCAGCTCGCACTGCGGGTATCCCGAGGCGGAGGAGGGGGCGATGCCCTGCAGCCCCTACCCGTGGAGCTGCCAGATCCGTGGCTATACCCCCGGCGCCCACCTCGGCTCGACGACCGGCCGGTCGCACGGAAGCCACCGGACGACGACAACGACCGTCGCCCGCGCGAGCTCGTCGCGCACCTCGTCGACCCACACGACCACCCGGCGGACGAGCTCCAGCACCTCCGCCTGACCTCCGGCCGGCGCAGGTTTCGCGGCGAACTCCCGTCCTATCCCCCGTAGGCGCCGTGCTGCACACGGCGTCCGGGAAGGGGATATCACGTGCGCGGACTGCGCCCGCGGATCAGGCTCGCCCTGTCCACCGCCGTCGTCGCCCTGTGCGCGGCGGCGCTCAGCCTGCCCGGCTCGCCGGTCGGGGTGCACGCGAGCTCGACCACGGCGTCGGTGTGGCTCCAGACGATGGACTCCTGTGAGCAGGCTCTCGACGGCGCCTCGTACCAGGTCGTCGGGGACAACGGCCTGAACCTCCAGGTGAGCACCCCCGGGTCGGGGAAGCAGGCGGTCGTCTCCGGCAACTGCCCGGTCCAGCACGGCGACTGCAGCTCGACGACGACCGGGTGCGTGCACATCACCGGCCTCCCCCCGGGGAGCTACCGCATCCACGAGACGGCGACCCCTCCGGGGAACAGCTCCAACCCCGAGGGCTACGCCGCCTGCAACGGCGGCAGCGCCTGCCGGCGCCAGGAGACCGACATCACCGTGACGAGCTCCGGCTCGGCCTCGGGGACGACGACCAACGTCTACCCCGACGGCACCGTCGCCGTGTACGGGCCGTGGTCCGGCAGCACCTCGAACCCCATCGTG
Source organism: Candidatus Dormiibacterota bacterium (assembly GCA_035544475.1). Lineage (GTDB taxonomy): Bacteria > Chloroflexota > Dormibacteria > Aeolococcales > Aeolococcaceae > CF-96. Next base: position 3,932 of record DATKEY010000263.1, read on the forward strand.
GTCCACAACTTCGGCCTCGCCTCCCCCGGCTCGCAGGGTGCGGAGTGCGACGGTGACGGCGACGCCGACGACCACTCCACCGGCAGCCCGAGCACCCACTGCCAGTACCCGGAGGACCAGGAGTCCTCGGCGTGCAAGCCGTTCCCGTGGAGCTGCACGCTCGGGCTCTGGACACCCCCCTCGACCACGACGACGACGTCGTCGACGAGCACCGACAGCAGCACGAGCACCACCACGACGACCACGACCACCGACACCACCACCACCGACTCGACGACGACCGACCTGACGAGCACCGGCACGACCACGTCGACGACGGACTCGACCACGAGCGACCCGACGACGACCACCACCACGACCACGACCACGACCACCACGACCACCACCGAGGGCTGCGGCATCACCTCGAGCGTCACCGGGAAGCTCAAGAAGGGCACGAAGAAGACCTTCTCGCTGACCACCGCGGCGGCCGGCACCCTCGGCGCCGACGTGACCTGGACGCCGGGCGGGACGATGCGCGTCCAGCTCCTCGACCACAAATCGAAGGTCGTCGCTCAGACCACCGTGACCGGTGGCTCGGTCCACCTCGACGGCGGCATGCTCGCCGCCGGCAAGTACAAGATCGGCCTCAAGCTGAGCGGCGCGAAGTCGGCCGTCTACACCCTCGCCGTCGCCCACTGCTGACGGACGCGGTCAGTTCCTCGACGGCTCCTTCGGGGCGTCGGCCTCGCCGAGGTCGACGAACGCGCCGTCGGACCGCGCGGCCGGGGCCTCGGGCGGAGTCGCGGCGGTCCGCTTCGGGGAGCGCCGCGTCCCCGCCCGCGTCGACCTCGCCGGCGCCGGTGCCGCAGCGGCGCGACGGCGGGGCGCCGGCGCCGCGGTCTCGACCCCCGCGGCGAACTCGGGGCCGGTCTGGTTGCGCACGTGGCGTCCGGGGGCAGGCTCGCCCGCGGGCAGCACCGGGGGCGCGACCATCGGCCCCGAGCGCTCCGACGCCCAGCGGATCCACGTCTCCCACCAGCTGCCCTGGTGGGGGGTCGCGCTCTCGCGCCAGGTCTGCGGGTCCGGCGGGGTCTTCTCGTTGGTCCAGTGGGCGCTCTTCGGCGCCCCCGGCGGGTTGACCACGCCGGCGATGTGCCCGCTGTTGGTGAGCACGTAGGTGACCTCGCCGCCGAGCACCTGGGTGGTCCTGTAGGTGCCCTTCCAGGGGGTGATGTGGTCGGCCTCGGCGCTGAGGACGAAGAACGGGGTGCGCACCTTCGTCAGATCCACCGGGGTGCCTGCGATGGTGAACGACCCGGGCTTGACCAGCCGGTTCTCCAGGTAGCACACGTGGAGGTACTGGCTGTGCATCGTCGCGGGCATGTTGGTGCTGTCGGCGTTCCAGGCGAGGATGTCGAAGGCGGGCGGTTTGCGTCCCATGTACCAGTTGGAGACGACGTAGTTCCAGACCAGGTCGTTGCCGCGCAGCCAGTCGAAGGTGGTCGCCATCTGCGAGGCGTCGAGGAAGCCCTTGCGCGACATCGCCTGGTCCAGCCGCCGCACCGCGCCCTCGTCGGTGAAGACGCCGAGGTCGCCGGGCTCGGCGAAGTCGACGAGGGTGTTGGTGATCGTCACCCAGCCGAGCCGGTCGGCCTGGCGCTTCGCGGCGAGGTGGGCGGCGGCGAGCACGGCGTAGGTGCCGCCCAGGCAGAGCCCGGCGATGTTCACCCGCGGCGCCCCGGTGATCCGCTGCACCTGGTCCATGGCGGCGAGCACGCCGTCGACGAGGTAGTCGTCCATCGTCATCGCCGCGAGCGACGCGTCGGGATTGCGGTAGCTGATGACGAAGACGGTGAAGCCGTTCTTCACCATGTACTCGATCCAGGAGCGGCCCGGGGCGAGGTCGAGGATGTAGTACTTGTTGATCCACGGCGGGCTGCAGAGGATCGGGATCTCGTGGACCTTCTCGGTCTGCGGCTCGTAGGCGATGAGCTCGATGAGCCGGTTGCGCATCACGACCCGTCCGGGGGTGGCGGCGAGGTCGCGGCCGAGCTCGAAGGCCGAGGAGTCGACCTGCTGGGGACGGCCGCCGTTGCGCACCGCGTCCTGGAGCATTGCCGTCATGCCCCGCACCCAGCTCAGCCCTCCGGTGTCGATCGCCTCCTTGACGACCGCGGGGTTGACCATCGGCAGGTTGCTCGGCGCCAGCGCGTCGAGGAGGGCGTTGACGGCGAAGCGGGCGCGGCGCCGGTCGGCGGTGCCGAGGTTCGACTGGTCGACGCGGTCGCGCCACCACTGGGCGGTCACCAGGTAGCTCTCGAGCAGCTGGCGGAGGAACGGATTGTCGCGCCAGGCGCGGTCGGCGAAGCGGCGGTCACCCGCGGAGATGTCGACAACGGATCTGGGGTCGGCGCCCATCAGCCGGCTCGCGGTCTGGACGGCCACGGTGCCCTGGCGCAGCGCCAGGTCGGCGGTGGTGCGCACCGCGTTGGCGGGATGGGAGGCGATGTCGAGGGCGAGCTTGCGCAGCGCACCGCCGAAGCTCGATGCGGTGGCGCCGGCCATGCGCGCCCCGTACTGGGCCTCGGACAGCCCCTCACGCATCTCGTCCATGGTCGTCGCCATCGCCCGAGCCTCCTGCCGGTTCCGCCGCTGCGCCGCTCGCGCCCTGCCCACTCGCCCTCACCGAGCACGAACGTCTGCACGACGAGCGCGGGAGCACGTCGGCACACCAACGAGGCGGCGGGCTGCGTCGACATCGTAGCGCCATCTCGACGCTGCGCGATGGCGGCCCACCGCCGTCCCGACGAGGACCGCCCCCTGGCGGCGGCCAGGGGGCGGGTCCGGTGAGGAGGGCTGCCGCGAGCGACCGGCTACCGCGCGGGAGCCGCCGGCGCCGGGGCGGGCTGCGTCCCGGCCCTCCGCGGCGAGCGCCGCGTCGCCGCCGCCGGCGGGCGCGGCCGGGGCGGAGGCGCGAACTCCGGACCGGTCTGGTTGCGGACGTAGCGTCCGGGGGCGGGCTCGCCGGACGGCAGCACCGGCGGCGTCACCGTCGCTCCGGACCGCGCCGACAGCCAGCCCACCCAGTCCACCCACCAGCTTCCCTCATGCCTGGTGGCGCCCGCCCGCCAGCGGTCGGGATCGGCCGGCAGTGCGTCGTTGGTCCAGTGGACGCTCTTCGGCGACCCCGGCGGGTTGAGCGGACCGGCGATGTGTCCGCTGTTGGTGAGCACGTAGCGCATCTCGCCGCGGAGCAGCTGGGTGGTGCGGTACGTGCCCTTCCACAGGGTGATGTGGTCCGCCTCGGCGCCGAGGACGTAGAACGGCGTGCGCACCTTGGAGAGGTCGATCGGGGTGCCGGCGATGGTGAACGCCCCCGGCCGCGACAGCCGGTTCTCGAGGTAGAGGGATTTCAGGTACTGGATGTGCATCGTCGCCGGCATGTTCGTGCTGTCGGCGTTCCAGGCCAGGATGTCGAAGCTCGGCGGCTTGCGTCCCATGTGCCAGTTGGAGACGACGTAGTTCCAGATCAGGTCGTTGCCGCGCAGCCAGTCGAAGGTCGACGCCATCTGCGACGCCTCGAAGTAGCCCTTGCGCTTCATCGCCTCCTCCAGATGGCGCACCGTCCCCTCGTCGGCGAACACCCCGAGGTCACCGGGTTCGCTGAAGTCGACCAGGGTGTTGGTGAGGGTCACGCAGCCGAGCCGGTCGGCCTGCCCCTTCGCCGCGAGGTGGGCGGCGGCGAGCACCGCGTAGGTACCGCCGATGCAGAGCGCGATGAGGTTCACCCGCGGCGCCCCGGTGAGCCGCTGCACCTGGTCCATGGCGGCGAGCACCCCGTCGACGAGGTAGTCGTCCATGGTCAGCGACGCCATCGAGGCGTCGGGGTTGCGGTAGCTCATGACGAAGACGGTGAAGCCGTTCTGGACGATGTACTCGAGCCAGGAGCGGCCCGGGGCCAGGTCGAAGATGTAGTACTTGTTGATCCACGGCGGGCAGGCGAGGACGGGGATCTCGTGGACCTTCTCGGTCTGCGGCTCGTAGGCGATCAGCTCGATCAGCCGGTTCCGGTACACGACCCGGCCGGGGGTGGCGGCGAGGTTGCGGCCCAGCTCGAAGCCGGAGCTGTCGACCTGCCCGGGACGGCCGTTGTTGCCCACGATGTCCTCGGCCATGGTCCTCATGCCCCGCAGCCAGCTGAGCCCGCCGGTGTCGATCGCCTCCTTGATCACCGCGGGGTTGACCATGGGGAGGATGCTCGGCGACATCATGTCGAGGCCGTTGTTGAGAGCGAAGCGGGCGCGGAGCCGGTCGGTCGGTCCGAGGCCGGACTTCTCGAGATTCTCACGCCACCACTCCGCCCACACCAGGTAGCCCTCGACCAGCTGGTGGAGAAAGGGGTTCTCCTGCCATCCGCGGTCCGTGAAACGGCGGTCGCCTGCGGACGGCTCCACCAGCGGCTTCGGGTCGGCGCCCATCAGGCGGCTCGCGGCACGGGCAGTGACCGTCGCTTCGCGCATCGCCAGGTCCGCGGTGGCGCGCAGGGTCCTGGCGGGGTGGGCGACGAGGTCGAGCCCGAACCGGCGCATCGCACCGCTGAGGCTGCGCTGGGTGGCAGCCATGATGCGCGCACCGTACTGGGACTCGAGCAGATGCTCGCGCAGCTCCTCCGGGGTCCTCGGCGTCGTCCGCGTCTCATTCGCCATCGTTCTCACTCTCCTTCCTGCCGGCGCGGGTGCGCCGGTCGTCCTGCCGGCTCAATCGGTGCGCCGGTCCGTTCACGGGTTCAGTTGATGCGTCGTTCGCGCCCCCCCCATTCGCGCTCGCGGAGCACGAACTTCTGCACCTTGCCGGTGGCGTTCTTCGGCAGCTCGAGGAACTCCACCCGCTTCGGGCACTTGAACCGGGCGATCCGCGCCCGGCAGTGCTCGATGATCTCCTCCTCGGTCGCGGCCTTCCCGGGCTTGAGGGTGACGAACGCCTTGGGCACCTCGCCCCACTTGTCGTCGGGGATGGCGACGACCGCGCACTCCATCACCGCCGGGTGCGACGCGACCGCCTGCTCGACCTCGATCGTCGAGATGTTCTCGCCGCCGGAGATGATGATGTCCTTCTTGCGGTCGCGGAGCTCGATGCGCCCGTCGGGGTGCATCACCCCGACGTCGCCGGAGTGGAACCAGCCGCCCGCGAACGCCTGCGCGGTGGCCTCGGCGTTCTCGTAGTAGCCCTTCATCACCACGTTGCCGCGGAACACGACCTCGCCCATGCTCTCGCCGTCGGCGGGGACGTCGACCATGTTCTCGTCGACGACGCGCACCTCGCCGGCGGTGACGTGCGGCGTCCCCTGCCGGGAGAGGATCCGGGTGCGCTCCTCCGCGGCCAGGGTGCGGACGCTCGGCGCCGTCTCGTGGATGGTGAAGGGACCGTAGGTCTCGGTCAGCCCGTAGACGTGGTGGAGGTCGAAGTTGAGCTCGGCCATCTGGCCGATGATCGCCGGAGACGGCGGCGCCCCCGCGGTGAAGAGCCGCACCGGTCGCTCGAGGCGGTGGGCACGGGGATGGTTGACGAGCATGGTGAGGACCGTCGGCGCGCCGCAGAAGTGGGTGGCCTCGCCGCGGTCGAAGATCCCCCAGACACGCTCGGGGTCGACCCCGGGGATGCACACCGCGGTGGCGCCCACCGCCGCGCCCGCCCAGGTGAAGCACCAGCCGTTGCAGTGGAACATCGGCAGCGTCCACAGGTAGGCGCTGTCCTCGGTGAGCCGGTGGTGGAGCGCCATCGCGAGCGCGTTCAGGTAGGCGCCGCGGTGGTGGTACATCACCCCTTTCGGCCGCCCCGTCGTCCCCGACGTGTAGTTGATGGAGATGACGTCGTCCTCGTCCTCGAGCCACGACTCGACCCCGTCCTCGCTCCCCTCCTCGAGCAGCGCGTCGAACTCCGTCGAGATGTCGATGCGGCGCACCGACGCCGGGACGGCGGCGAGCTGGGGCGCGAGCTCGGGCGAGTGGAAGACCCAGCTCGCGCCCGAGTGCTCGACGATGTAGGCGACGTCGCCGGCGGTGAGCCGGGTGTTGACGGCGACGAGGATGCCGCCCGCCTGCGGGACGCCGAAGTGCGCGAGCAGCAGCGGCTCGCTGTTGAGGGCGAGGAACGCGACCCGGTCGTCCTTGCGCAACCCGGCGCGGCGCAGCGCCGACGCGAGCCGGCGCGAGCGCGCACGCCACTGCGCGTACGTGAACGGGCGGTCACCGTCGACGGCGGCGAGGCGCTCGGCGTGGACGGTGCCGGCGCGCTCCAGGAAGGAGACCGGCGAGAGCTCCTCGCGGAAGACCCTGGTACCGCGGGCTGTCTCGATGATCATGTCTCGACTCTATCGGGCGGGTGCCGGTTCCCCCCGGGCCCGGGCGCCGGTGCGCCCGGGCTCCGAGTGCGACCTCAGGAGGGAGAGGTCAGCTCTTGTCCATGACCGAGGCGGGGGTCATCGCCTCGACGATACGGACGGCGTAGTCGTGCTGGAGCTCGAGGAGCTTCCCGGCGAAGTCGTAGGCCTGGTCGATGACCTTGGTGGCGCTGGGGACGCCCTTCGGCAGGGTGAGGGTGCCCTTGGTGGGCTGGAAGAGGGCCGCGAAGTCGCGCGCGACCTCGAGGGCGGCGAGATTGATCTCCTGGGCCTGCTTGATGCCCGAGGTGACCTGCTCCTGGACGGCGTCTGCGAACTCGGTGACGGTGGTGGCCATTGGGGACCTCCGGGTGGGTGCTTGGTGACTCTGCTAAGTATACCAAGCAAACGCTGTGCGCGTCAACGGGCGCGGAGGAATCCCCGGTACACCTGGATGAGCGCCTCCTTCTGCTCGGTGCTCAGCTGGGGGTCGAGCCGGACCGCCTCCTCGACCCGCGGGCTCGCGGCCGGCTGGTCCCCGCGCTGGTCGAGCAGACCCGCCTCGGCGTAGATCGTCTCGGCGGACAGGTGGAGCGCCTCGGCGATGCTCTTCAGCACCTGCGCCGAGGGCCGGTAGAGGCCGCGCTCGATCTGGCTGAGGTACGGGTTGGAGACGCTGGTGAGCTCGGCGAGCTGGCGGAGGCTGAGCCGGGCGAGCTGGCGCTGCGAGCGGATGAAGTCGCCGAGCGCCGACCACGGCTCTGCGTTCGTCATGGGAACCATCCTACCAGTCCCGCTTGGTGCACCAAACGGTCTCCGGCTTTGCGCCTACAACCCGAGGGTCTGGCCGAGGAGCACCACGTTGAGAGTGACGATCACCGCCGCGATCGCGGCGGCGGCCACCGTGGTGGCGCGGCGGTTGGCGAACGGCCCCATCACCGCGCGGCGGGCGCTGAGCACCACGAGCGGGACGAGCGCGAACGGGATCCCGAAGGAGAGGACGACCTGGCTCGCCACGAGGCTGCGGGTGGGGTCGAGCCCGAGGCCGAGGACGACGAGCGCGGGCGCCATCGTCACCGCGCGGCGGAGCGCCAGCGGCAGGCTGCGCCGGAGGAAGCCCTGCATGACGACCTGGCCGGCGAAGGTGCCGACGCTCGAGGCCGCGAGCCCGGAGGCGAGCAGGGCGAGACCGAAGGCGACGGCCGCCCCGCCCCCGAGGACGCTCCCGAAGGCGGTGTGGGCGGCCTCGAGCGTGTCCCCGTGAGGGCCACCGCCGAGCACCGCGGCGGCGACGACGAGCATCCCCATGTTGAGGACGGCGGCGACCCCCATCGCGACGGCGACGTCGACGCGCTGAACGCCGATGAGCCGGCGGCGCTCGGCCACGCCGAGGACCGCGAGCCGCTCCTGGCTGAGCGCGGAGTGGAGGTAGATGGCGTGGGGCATCACCGTGGCGCCGACGATCCCGGCGGCGAGCAGGAGGCTGTCCCCGCCCCGGAACGCGGGGACCAGGCCCCGGGCGACGCCGGCGGGGTCGGCGCCGCTGCGAAGCCCTGCGTAGAGGAAGCCGAGGAGCACGACGGTGAGCAGGCCGACGATCGTGACCTCGAAGCGGCGATAGCCGCGCGGCCGCAGCGCGAGGATGCCGAGCGAGACGGCGCCGGTGATGAGCCCGGCGCTGAGCGGGGGGACGCCGAAGAGGAGGTCGAGGGCGACCGCCGCACCGACGAACTCGGCGAGGTCGGTCGCCATCGCCATGAGCTCGGCCTGCAGCCAGAGCCCGATCGCCGCCCAGCGGGGGAGGTGGTCGCGGCAGAGCTCGGCGAGGTTGCGCCCGGTGGCGATGCCGGTCTTCGCCGAGAGGTACTGGACGAGCATCGCCATGAGGTTCGCGGCGAGGACCACCCAGAGCAGCAGGTAGCCGAACCGGGCTCCGCCCTGGATGTTGGTGGCGACGTTGCCGGGATCGACGTAGGCGACCGCGGCGACGAAGGCGGGGCCGAGCAGCGGGAGGGTGGCGCGCACCCGGCCGGCACGCGGCGCGCGCGCGGACGTCGAGATGGTCGCGCTCGCGGCGCCGGGCGGCGGCGGCGGCGGCGTCACCTGGGGAAGCGCGCCGCGCTCGCGCCGGTCGTCCGTCTCACGCTGGACGGACTATAGGGTGTGCGCCCCCGGAGTCATCCTCCGGCGATCTACCCTGTGCGACCTCATGAGCCCCGAGAGGGAGGGCCCGCCGGAGGTCAGCCTCCGGCGGCTCTGCGCCGTCGCCCGGCTCGGTCCCGGGCCCGTGGTCGCAGTGGCGCGCGCCGTGCTCGGCGCCCTCGCCGGCGTCCACCTCCGCGGGCGCGTCCACGGCGCGGTGACGGCGGACGCGGTGCGCGTCGACGACGGCGGCACGGTGCGGCTCACGGGCGAGGGCGAGCGCCCCGCGCGGAGCCCCGCCGAGGTGGCCCGGCTGCAGCAGGACGACGTCGTCGCCGCCTGGGAGCTCATCGCCGCGCTCGTCGCCGCCTCGCCGGTGACGGTGCCCGCGGAGCTGCGCGCCCTCGCCGCCGGGCCGGCCCCGGAGGACGGGGCCCACGCCGCCCTCGCCGTCGTGAGCACCGCCGCCGGCGAGCTCGCCGAGCGGACCGGCGAGCTGCGCGCCGCGGTGCGGCTCGCGGAGCTCGTCGAGCCGCTGCGCCGCTACCGGCACGGACCGGCGCAGCCGACCGCAGGGGGGCTCGGCGCGGCGACGGTGATCACCGCGCCCGGCGGCCGGGTACCGGCCGCCCCGGGTCCGCCGGCCCGGCGGCGGCAGCGGCGCCGGGCCCGGATCGCCGTGGCGGCGGTCCTCGCCGCCGCCGCGGCCGGCGGAGCCGGGCTGCTCGCCACCCGCGGCTCGACCGGCCCCGCGCTCCCGCTCACCGCGGCGCCGCCCGCCGCCGCCACCGCGCTGCCCGCGGCGCCCTCACCGCCGCCGATCCCCGCCCCCCC
>DATKEY010000264.1:0-8254 GCA_035544475.1 Candidatus Dormiibacterota bacterium
CCGAAACCGCGGAGGGCGGCCCGCGCGGCGCCCCCGACTACAATCTTCGCGATGTCCCGTCCACACCGCATCCGGCTCGTCGCCACGCTCGTGGTCGGCGGCGCGATGGTGAGCGTCGCCGGGGGCGCGCTCGCACGCCGCCTCGACGGCTCGGAGGTCGTCGATCGCAACGATCCCCGTCTCGACGTGCGCCTCGCGGCGCCGGGGGTGGTTCGCGGGTCCGTCGACGTCGGGCTCATGCGCTACCCGATCGCCAAGCCCTTCTGCGAGAACATCGAGGAGATCGCGCTGCGCGACGGCGCCGATGCCCTGGTGATGGACATGAGCTCGCTCTCCAAGGCGACCCCGAAGGCCGGGATGTACGCGATGAAGCGGCTCCGGGTCCTCCCGCTGCGGCGGATCGCGCTGCTCCGCGGCAGCCGCTTCATGCGGGCGTTCGCCGCCGCCGTGCTCACCCTGGGACGCTTCCCGGAGTTCCGCTTCTTCGACAGCGAGGACACCGCGGTCCAGTGGGCGGGGGCCCGCCGCTCGGCCTGAGGGCGCCGGCGAGGCCGCGTCGGGTGATTTCGGGGCCTCACCCACCGTCACCCCGTCGGGTGAAATTTCGCGAATTCGCGCGTTTTCAGCACGCACGACCCCCGCCGACTGATACACGCTCCGCGCAGCCGCTGTCTAACGGGGCAGGACCGGCAGGTCCGGTGGGTAGAGGAGGAGAGCGGGAGATGAGCGGAGGCTGCGCGTCGAGTCGCGGCCTGCTCGACGCTCGGCCCTTCCATGTTGATAATGTCGATCCAGATTGTCAGATATTGGGAGGAGGTGATCCGCTGGGCGAACGCTGAGCGCACTCGATTGTTGGGGGCTTTCTGAAGAACCGTTGCCCGGTCGCCTCGACGGGGGTACGACGCGGACCGGGCGGGCGGCCATACGCAGATTGGACGGAAGGCGAATGAGGATAAGACGAGCACTTCTGGCAGGCGGGGGTGCGGCACTGCTGATCCCGTCGGCGGTGGTGGCGACGAGCACGGTGGTACCCGACCTGCTCAGCCACTCCAGCGCCGTGAAGGTGGTCCGGAGCGTCACCCCGGTGCAGGTGCCGGGCGGGGTCAAAGAGGTCATCAACTACACGGTCCAGACCCAGCCCAAGGCGGTGGCGCGGCCGAACACCATGGCCCCGGCGACGGCAGCCGGGGGCTCGCCCGAGCAGCGGGCGACCCCGGCGGTGAGCTGCCCCGCGCCGGGAGCAGGCCACGAGTACGAGGTCCTGTGGTCCGGCAAGATGAACGCCGGTGACCTCAGCGGCAAGGACGCCCTGATCTTCGCCAGCGGCGGCGCCATCAACCTCGAGGGCATCAAGGAGGTCCTGCCCCAGGAGCTCCAGGCCGGGCAGGACATGGAGGCGGTGATCGACGCCGAGCGCGGCTGCGACACCTACGGCAAGATCGTCGACGTCGCGCTCATCCCCGGTGTGGACGGCGTCGAGAACGAGCCCCACCACATGCAGTACACCTGGTTCCCGGGGCAGCCGCTCTGGGCAGGTGGCCTGTTCACCTCGCGGCTCTTCACCTTCGACACCACCAACCTGCCGAAGCTGACCCTGATCAGCACGCAGGAGCCCTTCGCGACCCCGGGCGGCTCGATCTGGGACGCCTTCGACACGCTGCCCGACGGCACCGCCTACGGCACGCTGATGGGCGGTCCGCTCCAGGTCTACGGGATGACCCCCGGCGAGGTCGTCCACATCGGCCCCAAGGGCCAGATCCTCGGTGAGTTCAACTCCTCGATGGCCGAGGGGCTGCCCGCGAGCGACGCCAACGGCCTGCCCACCTGCCCCGACCTGGGCAGCTGCGCGAACCCCCACGGCATCCAGGGCCGGTCCGACCTCCACGTCCTCGCCACCGCCGACTACGCCGAGCCGGCGCGGCTGGTCGAGGACCCGCTCAAGCCCGAGAACTACAACGTCTTCCGGCGCACCGTGCGCCTCTGGGACATCTCCGACCCGAACCATCCCAAGATCACCAAGGTCGACGTGATGCCCAAGGGTCCGCGCGCGGACGCCAACCCCGGACATGCCGAGAACCTCGGCATCATGGAGGTCGGCAAGACCTGGGACTACCCGCTGCCCAACGGGAACGTCCCCAAGGGGATGTTCTCGGAGAGCATGTGCGGGGGCGCGATCTTCTACACCCCGGACATCACCAACACCGCCACCTATCCGTGGAAGGAGGTCTACGACTCCAGCGCGGCGGTGTTCTCCCCCAAGGACCAGTCGAGCTTCAGCGGCCAGGTGCCCAACGGCGGCCCCAACTCGCAGATCACCGAGGCCGGTGGCTGTGACGGCGCCACGGTCATCCAGGTCAGCCCCGACAACCGCTTCGTGATGCACGGCGTGAGCGGCCGCTACACCAACCAGGACGACTTCTCCGACAGCGGCACGCCGAAGATGATCTACCAGATCGACGTGACCCGCCTCCTCGAGGCCGGCCACAACTACGCCTGCAATATCGACAACATCCGCGCGGTGATGGACCCGAGCCTCGGCGGCTCGGACTGCCCGACCCTCGCGGGCGTGGCCCCCATCAACGACACCTCGACCGGTGGCGTCCACTGGGCGGCCTACGACAACTTCACCCTCGCCACGATCAAGATCAAGGACCCGCAGACCGGGAAGATCGTCACCGACACCCACGCCCCGACGCGGATGTCCTTCGCCAACTACTTCGTCGCCCGCACCGGCGTTGACGGCAACCACAAGGTCTGCATGCTCAACGTCAACCCGTACAACGGCGACCTGCAGTACGACAACTCCTTCATCGACGAGAACCTCGGCACTCCCTGCGTCGACTTCAACCGCAAGAGCTGGCCGGGAGGTGCAACCAGCGGCTTCTACAAGCCGCACGCGATGCTCTTCGTCGAGAACGGCCCGCCGCAGACCGGCGCGACGTACGACGCAGCCGGCAACATCACCGGGTACTGGGGCTCGGAGATCCACGGCGGCGCCGACAGCGGGGGCTTCCCCTACTCTCCGTAGGCGGATCCCGACACGGCACTTCGAAGGGGGCCGGGGCGACCCGGCCCCCTTCTCGTTTGAGGCAGGATGACGGGCATGCTGCGACGGAGATGGCGGGCAGCGGTGCTGGTCGCCGCCATCGCGGGCGCGCTGCTGCCCGTGGGGGTGGCCGCCCATCCCTACCTGGTGAGCGCCGACCCGGCGGCGGGGGCGACGGTCCCCGTCTCTCCGGCGCACATCACGATCTTCTACACCGAGGAGCTCGACGGCCCGTACTCCTCGGTGTCGCTCGTCGGTCCCGACGGACAGGAGCGGAAGGCCGAGGTCAGCTCCTCGGGAAGCAGGCTCACCGCGACGCTGCCGCCCCTCGACGCCGGCACCTGGGTGGTGAACTGGACGGTGGTCGGCGACGACGGCCACCGCGTCGTCGGCGACTTCACCTTCAACGTCGCCCACCCCTCCGCGAACGCCGCCGCCGCGTCGCTCACCACGGGGTACGGATCGGCGGGCGATGTCAGCCCCCTCGAGCTCGTCGGTCGCACAGTCCTCACGGTGCTCACCGTCCTGCTCGCCGGCCTGCTGCTCCTGGGGTTCGTCGTCCTCCCCCGCGACCCGCAGTCGCGCCCCGTCGCGGGCGCCCGCCTGGCACGGCTGCGGACCGCGGTGTGGCTGGCCCAGCTCGTCGTCGTCGCCGCCCTCGCCGGGCTGCTGATCCGGTGGAACGGCGTCGGGACGCTGCTCAGCTCGCTCACCGGGAAGCTCATCGTCCTCCGCGGGCTGCTGACCCTCGCGCTCGCCCCGGCGGTGCTCGACGGTGGAGCGCTCGCCGCAGGGCGTCGCGTCGGCAGAGGCGCGGCAGCCTACGGCGCCGCCGTCGCGGCGGCGCTCCTCGGGGCGCTGGCGCTCTCCGGCCACGCGCTCGCCGCCCCCGACCACCGCACCCTCGAGCTCCTCGTGCTCGGCGTGCACCTCCTCTCGATCAGCCTCTGGGTCGGCGCCATCGTCGCGGTCGTCGCCGGGACCGTCCGGATTCCCTCCGGCACCCCCGCGAGCCGGAGGCTGCGCACCGAGGCGGGACGCTTCACGCCGATGGTCGCCGTCTGCATCGTCGTCATGCTCGCCAGCGGCATCTACAACGCCGGGGTGAACCTCCGCAGCGTCGGACAGCTGGGGAGCTCGAGCTACGGACGGCTCCTCGACGCCAAGCTCTGCCTCGTTCTCCTCATGATCCTCAGCGGCCTGGCCGGAGCGGTCTGGAGGATGCGCGCCGGGGACGCGCCGCCCCGCACGCGCCGGCGCGGAGCCTGGCTGCTCGGCCGGCGCGCGTACGCCGCCGAGGCGGCGGTCGCGGTCCTCGTGCTCTCGGCCGCCGGGGTCCTCGCCCAGTCGCCGAACCCGGTCTCCTTCCCCTATCCGTCCCAGGCGAGCCCGCGACCGGCCGGCACGCCGCTCTTCGCCGCCTCGAACGGCACCCACCTCATCCCCGTCACCGTGTCGCCGGGGCTCCCCGGGCGCAACCGGGTCGTCTCGACGGTCGAGCGCAGTGACGACAACGACCTCCCCGTCCCCCTCGGCGGAGTGACGTCGATCGACCTCGAGGCGCGCTGCGACTGCTCGGCGGCGCCGGTGAGCGCCACCCTGAGCCCGGTGACGGGCGGGCCCTGGCTCAGCGCCGACGTGGACCTCGCCTCGGGTCGCTGGACCTTCGTGATGCGCCCCCACCTCGGAACCACGACCGAGGCGGCGGCCACCGGAACGGGAGAGATCGTCCCGCTGTCACTGCCCGACCAGGTGCTGCTCGGCATCGCGGGCGACCTCTCGGGGAGCGACGGGCAGAGCTGCCAGGACCGCGCGATCGGCGTGCAGACCGCCGCCGTCGAGGGCAACGAGGGCGCCCTCGCCGGCGGCGACGTCATCCGCGTCATCGCCGTCGACACCCATGAGACCGGCCCCGCGGAGGCGGTGGCGCGGCTCGCGGAGATGCACGTCGCGCTGCTCGCAGCGCCCTGCGGGGATCCCTCCGGCGTCGCCGCGATCGCCGCGGCGGCAGAGCGCCTCCACCTTCCCGTGGTGGGAGCCCTGGAGGCCGGCGGCCATGCCCCCGGGGTGTGGAGCACCGCGCCCGACCCGGCAGCCGAGGGCGCCGCCCTCGCCGACCAGGTCGCCACCCTCGAGCATGGCCGCAGCGCGCTGGTCCTCGCCGGGCACAGCCCCGCCGAGGTGGAGGAGGCGGACGCGACGACGATCGAGCTCACCCGCCTCGGCCTCCCCCACCGCCGGATGGCCATCGACTCGGCGCCCCCCGCCGTCCTCGCCGAGCACGTCCGCGAGCTGAACCCCGATTCGGTCGTCATGGTGGCGGCTCCCGACGCCGCGCTCCCGGTCATCCTCGCGTTCGGCAACCTGACGCCCGAATGGGCGCCGGCCCACAGCGCGGAGGCGAGCTCCGAGCTGATGTCGAACGTTCTCGTCAGCGCCGCCGGGAAGTGGGTGAGCGTCGGCCGCATCCACTTCGCGAGCGAGGTCGATCCCGACGACGTGTCCGGGATCTCCTATGCGACCCGGCTCCTGCAGTGGTACGGCGGCAGGCGGCCCACCCTCGACGGGCTGCGCGGCTACGTCGCGGGGTGGGTGATCGACAACCTGCTCCGCGACGCCGGGAGCGACCGGTCCGCCGCGCATCTCACCGCGGTGCTCGGCACCGACTTCCGCGACTTCGTGTTCGGGCAGTCCTACGCGTTGCGCTGGGTGCCGCGCGGAGGCGGCGCCGACCGGCTCGCCTTCTTCACCACGGTGTTCATCAACCCGTTCACGAACCCGCTGCTCCCCGCCTCCACCAACCATGCCGGTATCTTCCTGAAGGCCGGTTCCTTCGTCCGGCTCAGCGAATACCGAACCATCGGGAGCACCGCCGGGTGACACGTCACCTCGTCGCAGCCGGCGCGTTCGTCGGGCTGCTCGCCGCGTGCGGCGAGACCGCCCCGGTCGCGACGCCTCGACCCACCCCGCCGCCGCGTCCGCTCCACGCCTGCACCGCAGCCTCCATCGCCGAGCCCGGATTCGTCGCCGACACCCCCCATGCGGGCACGCTCACCGCCGGCCGCTACAGCCTCAACGGCGACGTCCAGGGAGCGCTCCTCACCTTCGGCTTCGAGACCGGCGAGCGCGGGGTCTTCACCAGCGTCCCGACCCGGCCGCTGCCCACCAATCCTGCGGACCAGACGCCGGGCGCCGCCCCGACGCCGACGCCGGCGCCGACGCCCGCCGCTGCGCTCACCACCGCACCGCCGGGCGCCGGCCCCGACCTGCTCGTCCTCTGCGACGTCCTCCGTTTCTCACAGCCCGACGGCGGCAAGAAGTTCGTCACCGCGTTCCGCCAGCTGCGGCTCGACAGCGGGCAGCAGCAGGTGACCGCGCCCCCGCTCGGGGACCGCAGCGTCGCCTTCATGGATCACGACCAGGCCTTCGGCGGGTACACGATCGACAACGCGAACGGCGCGGAGATCGGGCTCGGACGCGGCGACACCTTCTGGTCCGTGTCGGTGTTCGGTCCGCACCCGTCCCTCGACACCGCGCTGGCGATCCTGCGGTCGATGATCGCCGGGGCCGGGTGATGATCGCGTGGCGGGTCGCGGCGGCAGTCGCCGCGATGATCGCGTCCGCGCCGGCGGCGGCCTGCGGCTCGGACGTCCCGGCGCCCGCCTCCGCCGGCCGGACGTCCTCGCCGGCGGCGTCCCCGTCCCCGGTGGCAGCGGGTCCCACCGCGCCGGTGACGCAGATCAACCGCACCATGCCGCGCGGCCCGCTCACCCCCGCGCAGCTGCGGGACCTCGTCAAGTACTTCGAGGACCGCCTCTCCGAGGCCTACGCCGCGGGCGACACCAGCCACCTCGACGACTTCCTCGCCGGGCCCGAGCTCACCGGCATCACGGCGACGATCACCACGCTCAACTCCCGGCACCAGCGGAACATCTTCCACGTCGTCTTCGACACGCTCACCATCACGTCGGCGGACCCGGACCAGATGATCTTCCGCCTCGTCGACCACACCACCGACAACCACTTCGTGGACACCACCACCGGGCAGGTGGTGAACCAGGGATACCCCGGTCCGCAGGCACAGGCGTTCATGGAGTTCTTCAGCTACAACACCGCGAACCACACGTGGTACTGGACCGGCGCCCAGAGCGACACCGGGCAGTAGCAGGGCCTTGAGGACATCCGGCGTGCGGCGCATCGCCGTGGCGGTCGCCGCCCTCTCCCTCCTCGCCGCGTGCGACGGCGCATCCTCGCCGTCCGGACCGCCGCCCGCGACCGCGCCCGCCGCGAGCCCGCCGGCCCCGATCAACGCCGTCCCCGCCCCGGGGCCGCGCCTCTACCCGGCGATGGCCGCCGACCCCACGACCCACGGCCTGCTCCTCTTCGGAGGCGCGTCGGTGAGCGGCGACCTCAACGACACCTGGCGGTGGGTGAACGGCGCCTGGAGCCAGGTCGACGCGTTCCCGGCTCCTCCCCCGCGCGCCTTCGCCGGAGCGGCCGGGGACGAGGCGCATCGGTCGGTCGTCGTCTTCGGCGGCGAGCAGGGCGCGACCGCCACGATCGGCGACACCTGGCTGTGGGACGGCACTGCCTGGCACGCTGCGGGCGGGGGCGGAGGACCGCCCGCGAGGAGCGGTGCCGCGATGGCGTACGACGCGGCGACCCGGCAGGTGGTGCTCTTCGGCGGCGCGGCGAGCAGCGGCCGCCTCGCCGACACCTGGCTGTGGAACGCGCCGTCGTGGAGCCAATCCCACCCCCCGACCTCGCCGCCGGAGCGCACCCTGGGGGCCATGGCCTACGACCCCGACACCGCGGAGGTGGTGCTCTTCGGAGGAACCGGAGCGGCGGGCGACCTCGGGGACACCTGGGCGTGGAACGGTCGCACCTGGCGTGCGCTGACCCCGGCGGCCTCACCGCCGCCACGGAGCGGCGCGAGCATCGCCTACGACCCCGCCGTCCACGGCCTGGTCCTCTTCGGCGGCAGCAGCCATGGCAACCCGCTCGGGGACACCAGGCGGTGGGACGGGGCGACATGGTCCGCGCAGCCCGGACCGGCGGCGCCCCCGCCCCGGACCCTCGCCGGGATGGGGTACGACCCCTCGACCGGCGCACTGCTCCTGTTCGGCGGCCAGGGCAACACCGGTGCGCTCGGGGACGGCTGGCTCTGGCGCGACGGGCGCTGGACCCCGGTCGGAGCGAGCTGACTCC
>DATKEY010000265.1:0-3225 GCA_035544475.1 Candidatus Dormiibacterota bacterium
CCGCGGCCGACCCCCGGCCCCACGCCGACGCCCCGGCCGTCCACGACCGCCTCGCCGACGCCGGCGCCGGCGCCGACGCCGACCGCTCGGCCGACCGCGGCCACCTCGCCGGCGCCCTCGCCGACCCCGCCCCAGGACCCGGGGTCGCTCAAGCCGCCGCCGCCGCGGACCAGCCCGCCGGTCCCGCAGCCGACCCCCCGGCCGACGCCCCGGCCGGCGCCGTCGCCGCAGCGGACCCCGTCGCCGACGCCGCCGCCGCAGCAGCAGACCGCGCCGCCGACCGCGCCACCCCAGCGGACCCCCCAGCCCACGCCGTGGCCCACGGCGCAGCCGCGGCCGACCGCGGCTCCCACCGCGGCGCCGCGCTCGACGCCGCAGCCGACCCCGCCGCCCCAGCGGACCGCCCCGCCGGCCCCGCCGCCGCAGCGGACCGCGGCGCCGACCCCGTGGCCGCAGCGGACCCCGGCGCCGACGCCGCCGCCGCAGCGGACTCCGGCTCCGACGCCCCCGCCGCAGCGGACCCCGGCGCCGACGCCGCCCCCGCAGGGCGGTCCGCCGCCGTGCCCGCCCGCGCAGCCGCAGCCGGGCCGGCCGCAACCCGCTCAGCAGCCGCCCGGGCAGCGCGCGCCGGGCTGTCCCGCGCCGAACCAGCCTCCGCCCCCGCCGCCGGGCGGTGCGAGCCCGAGCCCGCCACCGCGTCGCTTCTGACGCGGTGGCCTTAAGGCCGGTTCTGCGTTGAACCCCGTGCGCCCGGGCCGGGCTTGCCAGTATGCTTATCCACCCAACCCACAACCGGCCCGGCCGGCTGGGGATGGGACTGTGGATACCCGTCGCGGTCCGAGACCGCGGCACCGCCGACGACGAACTCCTCCAGCCGGATCTGCCCGTCGCCGACTCGTCGAGAAGGCCGCGGAGCCACGCCACCCTCACCATCCGCCAACCGCGGTGAGGCGGCTCCGAGGGACGAGCGACAATCGCGGGCAGATCCGGCCTCCTCGGCGGAGCGGTCTCTCACCTCATCATTTCCCTACGGGTTCCCGTGTGCATATCATCCATTCATGGGTCCGCTTTCCATGGAGCCCGGCCTGGTACTGGCCGGCACCGAGGGCGCCCGTGAGCGGTCCTGGTCGCTGCTGAGCAACCACGGTCTGGTCTTCATCGTGATCGCGCGCGATCCCCAGGCGCGGGTCCGCGACATCGCCGAGCGGGTGGGCATCACCGAGCGCGCCGCGCACCGCATCGTCGCCGACCTCTGCGAGGAGGGCTTCGTCAGCCGTACCCGGGTCGGCCGGCGGACGGTCTACGACATCCACCCCGACAAGCACTTCCGGCACCCCGCGCTGCGCTCCGAGGTGATCGGACCCCTGCTCGAGATCGCCCGGACCGGCGCCGTCCTCGGCTGAGCCGGGCGCCGCCGTCAGCCCGTGATCCGGGGGATCGCCGCCTTCACCCTGGCGAGCACGCCGTCGGGCAGCGCGACGAAGTTCACCGGCGAGAGATGCTCGGGCGCGCTCCCCTGTCCGGTGTCGATGAGCCAGCTCAGGAAGGTGCGGATCGCCATCGCCCTCGCCGCGGATCTCTGGGCGGTGCGGACCATCAGATACTCGTAGTTGACGATCGGGTACGAGTTGCCGCCGGAGGCGTAGATGAGCGACTGGCGGAGGTCGTCGGGCACGAGCTGCTGGGCGTTGTAGAGCGCGGCGGTGACGGTGTCGTGGGTCGGCTGCAGGAAGCTGCCGGCGCGGTTCTGGAGCTGCGCCTCGCCGAGCCCCGCCTGGGCCGCCGCCGGCTCGGCGCTCACCCCGACATAGGCGACACACCCGGGGGTGGCGGCACAGGTCGTGACCATCCCCCTGTTCGTCCTCGTGGTCACCTCGCCGCTCGCCGACGGCCAGGCGATGCTCGCCCCGTATCCGGGTGAGCTCCGCCAGGCGTCGCTGGTGTTGGAGAGGAACTGGGTGAAGATGAAGGTGTCGCCCGAGGGCTCGGCGCGGCGCACGGGGACGACGTGCGTGCTCGGGAGCGTGGCCCCCGAGTTGAGCGCGGCGATCGCCGGGTCGTTCCAGCTCGTGATGTCGCCACGGTAGATGCGGGCGAGGACGTCACCGTTCAACCTGAGGTCGCTCACCCCGGGCAGGTTGTAGTTGATCGCCTGGGACGAGACGGCCACCGGCAGGTCGAGGACGTCCGGGTTCGCCTGCGCCTGGGTGTTGCTGAGGTAGGCGTCCGACCCTCCGAGGTCGACGGCGCCGCTGAGCGCATCGGCCATGCCCTTCCCCGAGCCGCCCCCGGAGGGCTGGAGGGTGATGTTCGAGTACGCCTGCCGGAGCGGGGCGACGAGCTCCTGGAGGAAGGGGAGGAGGAGCGTCGACCCGGTCTCGGTGATCGTGACCGCCGTCGGGGGGTTGCCCGCAACGCCTCCGCCCGAGCCCGACGTGCTCACGGTCTGCGCGGTGGTCCCGCACGCGGTCAGCGCCGCGACCGCCCAGATGCCCACGACGGCCAGCCGCCTCGCGGTCATGCGTCCTCCCTCCTCACTCCCACACCGGCTCCCTGGGATGGTGACCGCCCGGGGATGGCGGCGCAATCGAACGGAGCGCTCTCGCCGAGTTGGTCACCAGCCGTTAATCGAAGGACGCTCGGCCCCTAACGAGTCGGCAATCTCGGGCTCCACGGAACGCAACAGCGCCGGGCGAGCGATTGTCCTTCTGGGGTAGGGGGCGCCTGGGCCCCCACCGGAGGAACTGTCACATGAGAAGGTGGATTCTCGCTGTCGGGATGGCCGTGGCTGCGACCTCCCTCGCCCCCACCGTGGGCGTGGCTGCGGCCGGCCCCGTGTCCGCGTCCTCGGCAAAGGTCATCCAGGAACCCCCCGGCGATTTCTGCGGGAAGGTGTCCGATACCGGAGCCCGAGCACTGTTGGCACAGCTGCAGGTGTGTTCTGGGGGCGATACCCGCCCCGCTCGGTGATTCCGCGTCCCCACGTCAGGAGCGGGCTGAGCCGAGATACGTGGACCCAGCCGGCTCATTCCGTGCGATCTCGCGTATTCGGCGCGGGTCGGAAGCGCCGACTCCGAGGGTTTGAGTTACACTGCCATGCCGTTCTGTGGGGGCAGCAGATTCCGGCTTTTCGGGTATCCATGCGTGCCATCTTGGGTGCCACCTGAGCCAGTGCCCTCGCGTATCCACTGAGAGGTGCGTTCCGTCGGTCGGGAACTCACGCAC
>DATKEY010000266.1:0-6454 GCA_035544475.1 Candidatus Dormiibacterota bacterium
TCGCCGCCGACGACCGCATCTCCGTCGTTCTCGTCGAGGACCACCGCATGGTCGCAGAGGCGCTCCGCCAGGCGCTGGAGGAGCAGGGCATCCGCGTCGTCGCCTGGGCGCCCACCGTCGCCGAGGCACGCCTGGCGGTCGCCACATGCCGCCCCGACGTGGTCGTCATGGACTACCTCCTCCCCGACGGGGACGGCGTCGAGGGGGCGAACCTCGTCCGGCGAGAGGCGCCGACCACACCGGTGATCGTGCTCACCGGGTCCGGTGACGACCGCGTCCTGGTGCAGGCGATGAGCGCGGGATGTGCCGGCTACCTGACCAAGGACCAGCCGATCGAGGACCTCGCCGCGGCGGTCCGCGCCGCCCGCGGAGGGGCCACGCTGATCTCACCGACGACGCTGCACCGGCTGATCCGCCAGCTGGGCGGCGGCGCGCCCTGGGTGGGGTCGGAGCTGAGCGCGCGGGAGGTCGAGGTGCTCCACCTCGTCGCCGAGGGACGGCTGAACAAGGAGATCGCCCACCGGCTCAACCTCAGCGTCCACACCGTCCGGAACTACGTGCACAGCGTCATCACCAAGTTCGGGGCGCACTCCAAGCTCGAGGCCGTGGCGATCGCCCAGCGGGAGGGGATCCTCCACCCGATCCGCACCCGGGCGGGCTGCGGATGATCCGGCGGTCGTGCCGCTCGCGCCTCCAGTGCCGGGCGATGCGCCTCGTGGTCGCCAGCCTCGCCCTCATCCTCACCTGCCTCGTCTTCGCACTCTCCCGCGACAGCGCGGCCCGGCAGGCGAGAGACCAGGCTGATCGCATTCGCCAGGCTCAGGCGATCAACGCCGATCTGCTCGTCGGCATGGTCGATGAGGAGACCGGCCTGCGTGGCTACGCGGCCCACCGCGTCCCGGCGTTCTTCGAGCCCTACACCACGGGCATCGCCCAGGTGGCGACGAGCGAGCACCTCCTCGCCGCCGTGGTTCCCACGGGGAGCGCGCACCAGCTCGCCGTGGTCGAGGGGATCGCCCAGGGGTGGCAGAAGTGGGCGGAGGCGGAGAGGGCGACGCTCGACTCGGCGACCCCTCCGGCGACCACGCTGTCGACCTCTCTGCGCGGAAATCAGCTGTTCGACGCCTTTCGAGATGCTCAGGCGACGCTGGGCTCGCAGCTCCTCAGCGCCGAGTCGGCGGCCAACGACCGCGCATCGGCCGCCACCCGCGCGATGGTCGTCGCCGTGATCGTGGGGGCGGCGGGAACCGCCACCTTGATCCTCATCCTCGGCCTGGTGCTGACGCGGTCGACCCTGCGATCGGTGATGCGACTGGCGGACGTCGCGGAGGCCATCGCCGAGGGCAGCGCGCCCCACATCCCCGAGACGGGACGACAGGACGAGGTCGGCGTCCTCGGGCGCGCGCTCGCTCAGTGGCGGAATGCCGCCACCGAGCGCGAGCGCTTCTTCGAGCTGTCGCTCGACGCCCAGTGCGTCGGCGATCTCGACGGCCGGTTCACCGATGTCAACCCCGCATTGGAGCGCATCACCGGGTTCTCACGCGAGGAGCTGACGAGCCGACCCTATGTCGAGCTCCTCCATCCGGAGGATCGTGTGACGTGGAGCGCACACCTGGCCCGCATCGGTGAGGGGAAGCCGGTCAGCGGCCTGGAGGTTCGGGGTGTCTGCAGTGACGGTTCCCACCGCCTGATGTCGTGGAACATCGCCGGGGCCGCGCCGACGGCGTCGATCTACGCGGTGGGACGGGATGTCACCGCCGAGCACCGGGCCCAGGCCGAGCTCGCCCAGCGCGCGAGGCTCCTCGATCTCGCTCACGACGCCATCCTGGCGCGCTCCTCGGATGAGAGCGCGCTGATCACGTACTGGAACAGGGGGGCGGAGGAGATCTACGGATGGAGCGCCGAGGAGGCGGTCGGCCGCGTCTCCCATCTCCTCCTCGGCACCACCTTCCCCGAGCCTCGGGCGGCCATCGAGGAGCAGGTCAGACGCACGGGGCACTGGGAGGGCGAGCTGGTCCACAGGCGCCGTGACGGCTCCTCGGTGGTGGTCGAGAGTCGTTGGGGCACGAACGCCGACACGAACGGGAACACCGGGCTGCTCGAGGTCAACCGGGACATCGGGGCCCGCAGGCTGGCGGAGGAGAACATGCGGCTGGCGCTGGAGACGGCGGCGGCTGCCAGTCGCGCGAAGACCGAGTTCCTCTCACAGATGAGCCACGAGCTGCGCACCCCTCTCAACGCCATCCTCGGCTTCGGTCAGCTCCTGGAGCTGGACGCCACCGGCTCTCAGCGGGAGCACGTTCACCGCATCCTCCACGCCGGCCGGCACCTCCTGGACCTCATCAACGAGGTGCTGGACCTGTCGCGCATCGAGTCCGGCGTGCTCCACCTGTCGTTGGAGCCGGTGGCGGTGGCGACGGTCGTCGGCCAGGCGGTCGATCTCATCGAACCGTCCGCCGCCGAGCGCCGCATCAGGGTGACCCAGGAGGTGTCGGACGTC
Source organism: Candidatus Dormiibacterota bacterium (assembly GCA_035544475.1). GTDB lineage: Bacteria > Chloroflexota > Dormibacteria > Aeolococcales > Aeolococcaceae > CF-96. The sequence goes on from DATKEY010000266.1 coordinate 2,501, forward strand.
GACGGCCAGTACGTCACCGCCGATGCTCAACGCCTCAAGCAGGTCCTCCTCAATCTCCTGTCGAACGCGGTCAAGTACAACAGCGACGGTGGCCGCGTGGACGTCGTCGCCCGGCGCGAGCAGGGTCGTGTCCGGGTCACCGTCACCGACACCGGTCCGGGGATACCGCCGGAGAAGGTCGACAGGCTCTTCCAGCCCTTCGACCGTCTCGGCGCCGAGTGCGGCACCGTCGCGGGCACCGGTCTCGGCCTCGCACTCTCGAAGCACCTGATGACGGCGATGGGTGGGGCCATCGGTGTGGACAACATCGTGGACGGAGCGAGGTTCTGGATCGACCTGGTCCCGGCCGAGGACGTGGCGACGGCCGAGAGGCGCGAGGCGATCCCGGTCGTCCCCGCCGCGCACCCTCCGCTGAGCTCGTCGACCGTGCTCTACGTCGAGGACAACGTGGCCAATCTCCGCCTCGTCGAGAGCATCCTGGAGCGGCGGCCCCGCGTCACCCTGCTCCCGGTGATGCAGGGTCAGCTCGCGATCGAGCTCGCGGTCCAGCACCGCCCGGATCTCATCCTCCTCGATCTGCACCTGCCCGACATCGACGGCTACGAGGTGCTGCACCGGCTCCAGGCCGATCAGCGGACGGCGCCGATCCCCGTGGTGGTGATCAGCGCCGACGCCAGCCGGCGGCAGATCGGCCGCGTCCTCGAGGCCGGGGCGCAGGCGTACCTCACCAAGCCGCTGGACGTCCAGGAGTTCCTGACCGTGGTCGGGGGCCTGATGACCAGGTCCCATGAGCTGCGCGGCGTCGGGTGCGCCCCGACCGTGGCAGGCTCGTCGCCTCCTCGCTCTGGGTGATCTCCGGGTGAGCCACCTTCTGGTGGAGGTCGCCGGGAGCTACCTCGACACCCACCGGCCGGGCGAGGCCCGGTGGCTGCGGATCCCGCTCTTCCTCCACCTGCGGGCACGGCGGGTCGCCCCGGATCCGCAGGATTCTCGCTGATCCGGCGTTTCCTCACCGGAGCTCTGTGGCCGGTGTGCGTCCCGGCGACCGCTCTGAACCGCGAGGATGGATGATGGTCGGCGAGGCACAGCGGATCGCGGTCATCGCGGGCAAGGGCGGCGTGGGCAAGACCACGTGCGTGATCAACCTCGGCGCGGCGCTCGCAGCCATGGGCCACCGCTGCCTCGTGGTCGACTGCGATCCGCAGTCGAACCTGACCTCCGGACTCGGGCTCGACCCCTACGCCCCCCGGCCCACGCTGTCGGACGTCGTCACCGGCCGGTGCGAGGCGGCCGAGGCCATCGTCACCACGGGAACGCCGGGCCTGCGGCTCCTGCCCGCGCATCCCGACCTCAGTGCCGTCGAGTCAGAGCTCCCGAGCCAGATCCGGGGCGTACTCCGCCTGCGCGACGCGCTCCGCGTCATGGTGCACGCCGCATACGACGTCGTCCTCTACGACACGCCCCCGAACTTCGGCTTCCACACGCTGACGGCGCTGGCCTCCGCGCGCCATGTGGTGGTGCCACTCCAGATGTCGGCCTTCGCTGTACGCGGGCTGAAGGAGGTGCTCCGGGTGCTGGCCGCCGCGCGGGAGAGCCTGAACCCCGACCTCGAGCTCCTCGGCGTCGTGCCGACGTTCGTCGACCGGACACGGTTCACGACCGACATGCTCGACGCGCTGGACGGCAGCGCCCGGGTGCGGGTCTTCGACTCGCGGATTGCGAGGACCGTGACGCTCCAGAGGAGCGCCCTCAAGGGCGTCCCCGTGTTCGTCTCCGCACCCTCGTCGGTGGCCGCCACTTCCTACAGGGCGCTCGCCGCCGAGGTCGCCGAGGCGGCGCGCCTGACCTCCGCGTCCCGGCCGAGTGCGGGGGCGCGCGCACATGCTGCGGCGAGTCGACGGCCGCAGCGCGAGCCGCTCACTCTCCTGCCCCCGGTCGAGGCCGCCCCCCCTCCGGCGCCACCGGAGAGGGTGGAGGAGCCGCTGGTGGTCGTCGGCGGCCCTCACCACCCGGCGCCCCCCGCGGACGGCGACATGGACTGGCCGACCCTTCTGCGCCTGGTGCGCGTGCAGATCGCGACCAGCGTCTTCCGCCGCCGCACGCCCGCCGCGTAGCGGGGCGCAGCCACCCACCGGGCCTGCACGGGCGGCGACCCGGCAGCGGCCGACCCGGTACCCTGTCGCCGATGGCCGACTGGGCGACGATCTCCTCGCTGGCGACCGCGGGTGGCACCCTCGTCCTCGCGGTTGCGACGTTCGCCTCGGTGCGATCGGGGAGCCGTTCCGCCAGGGTCGCGGAGCGCTCGCTGCTCGCCGGGCTGCGACCGGTGCTCATGCCCTCGCAGCAGCAGGATCCCGAGCAGAAGATCCTGTTCGTCGACTCGCACTGGGTCAAGGTGCCGGGCGGCGCCGCCACCGCGGAGGCGAACGACGGGGCCGTCTACATGACGATGTCTCTGCGCAACGCCGGAAGCGGGATGGCCGTGCTCCACGGATGGGTGTTCCATCCCGAGCGCGTCCTCGACAACACCCACCCCTCGCCCGGCGACTTCCACCGCCTGACGCGCGACATCTACATCCCGCCGAACGGTCTCGGGTTCTGGCAGGGCGTCTTTCGTGAGCCCGAGGTCGCGGAGTTCACCGTCGCGGCGACCGCGATCGCCGCACGCAACGTGCTCGGGATCGATCTGCTCTACGGCGATCACGAGGGGGGCCAGCGGACGATCACCCGCTTCGCCCTGATCCCCCGCACCGACGGCGGATGGCTCTGCACCGTCGGGCGGCACTGGAATCTCGACCGGAGGGATCCGCGGTGAGCGGCGGGACCATGCCCGCGGCGTTCCTCGGCCACGGCAGCCCGATGAACGCTCTGGAGCTCAATCGCTACACCGAGGCGTGGCGGCAGCTCGGCGCGGCGGTGCCGCGGCCGCGCGCGATCCTCGTCGTCTCGGCGCACTGGTACACCAACGCCACCGCGGTCACCGCGATGGCCCGGCCGCGCACCATTCACGACTTCTATGGCTTCCCCGACGAGCTCTTCGCCGTGGAGTACCCGGCGCCGGGCGCGCCCGACGTCGCGGACGAGGTGGCGGAGGTCGTGAAACCGACGTGGGTGGGGCTCGACCGCGACAGCTGGGGCATCGACCACGGCACGTGGTCGGTGCTGTGCCACGCGTTCCCCGCCGCCGACGTCCCCGTCGTCCAGCTCTCCATCAACGCGACGAAGCCGCTCGACCACCACGTCGAGCTCGGGGCACAGCTGGCCCCGCTGCGCGACCGGGGCGTGCTCGTCATCGGCAGCGGCAACGTCGTCCACAACCTGCGCCGCATCGACCCGCGCAGCGGCGAGGACGGCTTCGACTGGGCGCGCCGGTTCGACGAGGAGGCGCGCTCGGTGATGACCGGCGCACCCGGAGAGGTTCTCGGCCTGCACTCGCACCGCGACTACGCCGCCGCGGTGCCGACGCCGGACCACTTCATCCCCCTCCTGTATCTCGCCGGCCTCGCCGCCGCCGCGGGACGTCCGGCGCGCACCCTCGTCGAGGGGTACGCGTACGGGTCGCTGTCGATGACCGCCTACACCCTCGACGCGACCTGCCCCGAGACCCCCACCGCGCCGCCCGACGCCGCGCCGATCCCCGATCCCGACGTGGTTCCCGCCGATGACACCAACATCTAGGCGGCTGCTCCGCCGGCTCGCGACCCTGGGCAGCGACCCGCAGCCCGTCAGCCCGCGCACCGCGGCCATGCGCCCGCGGATCGAGGGCGCCGAGGTCACCGTGAGCGTCTGTCCGTACTGCGCGGTCGGCTGCTCCCAGCGCGTCTTCCACCGCGACGGCGAGATCCTCTCCATCGAGGGCAACCCGCAGAGCCCGATCAGCGCCGGCCACCTCTGTCCCAAGGGCGCGGCGACGTACCAGCTCCACGTCAACCCGAACCGCATCACCTCGGTCCT
>DATKEY010000267.1:0-5490 GCA_035544475.1 Candidatus Dormiibacterota bacterium
CGGCGGTGCTCGCCGTCGCGCTGCTCGCAGCGCGGCTGCCCCGGAAGTGGGCCGTGCCGCCCGGCCACGCTCGTGGCCACGTCGAGGAGCTGGACCGCGGTGAACACCAACAACGCGATGCGCAGGCGGCGGTCGCCCAACGCCTCCCGCAGCCCCCGCCCAGGCAGCCGGGTCAGCCGCCCCGGCACGACGAGAAACAGCGCGAGCAGGGCCACGCCGATCGCCGCCAGGCCGCGGTCGCGGTTCAGGTCGCGATCGGGCACCGGGTTGTCCACGGTCCACAGCCGCAGCCCGGCCGGGTGCGCGGTGTCCGGATCGAGGCGGAGACTCACCGGATCCCCGCGCTGATGGATGACCACGACGTGGGCCCCGACATGCATCCTCAGGAAGGCGTCGTTCGGCCAGATCCCCTGCACGACGAACGGCGCCCCGCCGCCCGCCGGCGCGAGCCGGACCCATGCCCGCAGCCCGCCAACGGAATCGCGGTCGGTCCACGTCGACACGACACGCGCGTCGGAGACGTTCGCGCACACCCCCGGGACCGGATGCGCGGTGCAGAGCGCATCGAGGTACCGCTGGGCGGCGGCGTCGTCGTGCCGCCACTGCACGAGCAGCAGAGCCCCCACGGCGAGCATCGCCACCCCACCGGCGACGACGAGCCACCGCAGGATCCGCACGACCACGTCGCCACGGTATCCGCCGGAGAACGGCCAACTCCGCCCCGTGGGCACACCGTCACCCCGCGGTCAGAGCTTCTCGAAGCGCTCCACATCGACCACGAACACGGTCGCGCCTCCGACCTCGACCTCGACCGGGAACGGCACGAAGAACTCCGCCGGCTCCGCCAGCGGCGACACCGGGTTCATGTACTCGCTGCGCTGCCGGGCGTTGGCGCGAAGCAGCTCCACCACCTCGCCCACCCGCCCGTCGTCCACGCCGGTGAACAGGGTGGCGTTCCCCTTCTGCAGGAACCCGCCCGAGGTGGTGAACCGCGTGCAGACGAAGCCGGCGTCGCTCAGCGCCGCACTGCAGGGCCCGGCATCGTCGGCATGGACGACCGCGATCACCAGCTTCACGGCGCGAACCTTACGCCGAGGGTCGAGAGGACAGCCCGCCGACCTCGGCCAGCCGCTCCGCGGCCACCGCGTACACCCGCTGCGACACCACCACGGCCGGCCGCTGGGCATCGACCACCACGATCCGCCCCGGGTCCGCCTCCGCGAGCTCGCGGAAGGTCCGGTGGACCGCGGCGTGGAACGCCTCGGGGGAGAGCTCCATGCGGTCGAGGGGCAGCTGGCTGTCCCGCCGGCGCCGGTCGGCCGCCCCCATGGGGAGGTCGAGGAGCACGGTGAGGTCCGGCCACACGTCCCCGCACGCCGCGCGGTGCAGCGCGAGCAGGGCCCGGCGGTCGAGCCCCCGCCCACCCCCCTGGTAGGCGAGCGTCGAGTCCACGAACCGGTCGGCGATGACCACCGTCCCACCCATCAGCGCGGGCAGCACCGTCTCGGCGAGCAGCTGCGCCCGGGCGGCCACGAACAGCAGCGCCTCCGCCCACGGGTCCAGCGGCGCCGGCGCGGGCCGCAGCAGCAGCCCCCGGATGAGCTCCCCCAGCACGGTCTCGCCCGGCTCGCGGACCGTCAGCACATCGTGCCCGTCACTCCGCAGCGCCGCCGCCAGGGCCGCGACCTGGGTGCTCTTCCCCGCCCCGTCCACGCCCTCGAAGGTGATGAAGAACCCCGGCCACTCGCTGTCCCGGGGCGGGCCAGCCCCCTCATCACCCGGCGGCGCAGCCATGGTGAGGCCTACGCCTCCTCGCCGGGCCCGAGAATCCGCAGGCGGCGGTTGGGCTCGCTCCCGGTGCTCCGGGCGGTCAGCTCGTGCTGCTCGACGAGCTTGTGCTGCAGCCGGCGGACATAGGCGTTCTGCGGCGCCAGCTCCACCGTCTGATGGGTCTGGAGCACCCGGTTGATCGCCTCGGTGGCCTCCTGGAGCGCCACCTCCGTCGAATCCCCCACGTCGACGCCGTACACCCGCGCCAAGGCGCCCTTGATCTGGGCCACGGTGTTGCTCCGCAGCACCTGGATGGGGATGCCGGTCGACTCCGCGGCGCGCACCGGCGAGTCCTTCCGCCGGTAGTAGTTCTTCAACGTCAGCACGGTGTCGGCGTCGTCGACGTGGTGCTGGATGCGCACCGGCAGCCGCAGCTCGCGCACCGCCTGCTCGAGGTAGGTTCTGGACACCCCGTACGGGAAGACCGCGAGCGGCTGGTTGGGCCGGGGCCCGCGGGCCTCGCGGAACTCGCGCTCCCGCCCCTCGTGCGCCATCGCGAAGGGGTCCTCGAGCGTTCGCAGGGACCGCCGCGGCCGCAGGAAGCCGTCGGTATCGCGCTCCCGATCACGCCGGCCCCGCGCACCGCCGCCGAACGGCGCGGCGTCGAACACCCCCGCGACCGGCGACGACGTGTCGATGCGGCTGACGATCTGCCCGCTCTCCCCGCGGATGCGCAGCTCGGCGGGCTTCACCCGGCCGCGGAGCGCCTCGTCGACCGTCTCGTCGAGCGGCATGTGCACGACCACGCGGTCGCGCTCACGGATCTCCACCAGGACGTCGAACGTCGGCGGCGCCTTGCGCTCGAGCACGCTCTTCTGGGTGCCCCGCCGCCGCGCCTCCTCATCGCTCAACGTCACCGTCTGGATGCCACCGAGCAGGTCGTTCAGCGTCGGGTTGACGAGCAGGTTGTCGAGGCTCGAGCCGTGGGCGGTGCCGACGAGCTGCACCCCGCGCTCGGCGATGGTGCGCGCCGCGACCGCCTCGAGCTCGGTGCCGATCTCGTCGATGACGATGACCTGGGGCATGTGGTTCTCGACCGCCTCGATCATCACCGCGTGCTGCATCGCCGGCGTCGCCACCTGCATGCGGCGGGCGCGGCCGATGCCGGGGTGCGGGATGTCGCCGTCGCCGGCGATCTCGTTCGAGGTGTCGACGATCACCACCCGCTTGCCGCACTCGTCGCTCAGCACCCGGGCGCACTCGCGGAGCATCGTCGTCTTGCCGATGCCGGGCGCGCCGAGCAGGAGGATCGACCGCCCGCCGACGACGATGTCCTTGATGATGTCGATCGTCCCGGTGACGGCGCGGCCGACGCGGAGGGTGAGACCGACGATGTCCCCCGAGCGGTTGCGGATCGCGCTGATGCGATGCAGGGTGCGCTCGATCCCGGCCCGGTTGTCGTCGCCGAAGGCGCCCACGCGCGAGACCACGTATTCCAGGTCGTCGTGGGACACCTGGACGCGGTCGAGGATGACCTCACCCGCATCGAAGCGAGCCTCGGGCTCGCGGCCGAGGTCGAGCACGATCTCGAGCAGCTCACCGCGGCTGTCGGGGAGCTGCCGAGCGGCCTCGGCGATGCGGTGCGGAAGGGCGTCGATGAGAAGCGACAGCTCCTCATTCCAGGCTGGGCCGTAGGACGTCATGCGAGCGATGATGGCGAACTCCTCGGCTGTGGTGTGGACAGGACGCGTAGCGGCACCGCAGGGATTACGCCGGCGCTTCGCACCAGGCCGGCGGGGACCAGGACGGGCTTCTTCTCGCGTCGAGCACGGGCGGGGACACGCATCTTCAGGGCGAGGTCGCGGACCAGGAGCAGCTGGGTGCCGTAGATGTCGAAGCCGCGGCGCTGGAGGCTGCGGATCAGCTCGGAGTCGTAGTGGCGCAGCGCGCACGACAGCGGCCCCGGCGGCACCTGGGCGAGCGCGGCGTCGACGAAGTCCTCACGGAGCGCCGGGTCGCTGCCATCGCAGAGCAGCGCCATCAGCGTGGGCCGCACCGGGGTCGCGGGGCGGATCCCGACCCACGCCTCGATGCCGTGACGCTCGACCACCAGGTGACGGACGTCGTCCCGGCCGATCCGGGCCATCCAGCCCTGCTGGAAGGAGGCCTGCCAGGCCTTGAGCGACGGCCCCTCGATGTTGGCGACGTGCGACGGGGTGGTGCGGAGGTAGAGCAGGTGGATGCCGCCCCGGTCCTCGCCGCGCGCCGGGCGGAGCAGTCCCCCCGCCCCCCGGCCGACGACCACCTGGGGGGCGGGCACGGGGTCGTCGCGGTAGAGGATCTGCTCGGTGGCGTACTGGGAGAAGCCCCACTCGACGAAGAGCCCCACGAGCGGGTGGTTGAGTGGCAGGCGGACCGAGAAGCGGGTGACGCCGTGCTGCATCCCCTGGTTGACGAGGTGGGTGAGCAGCCGCTCGCCGGCGACGTGGATGCGGCCCTGGGCGACCGCGCAGAGGTTGATGATGTGCCATGCCTTCGGCTGCCCGGGGACGCCGTTGGCCTGGATGAAGCCGATGATCTCGCCGCCGGCGTCCTCGGCGACGAAGAGGTTGCCCGACGGCTCCGCGGTCGGGACCAGCGAGGACAACGTCCGGCCCACCGCGTACCAGAGCCGCACCAGGGTGGCGTGGGGCACGGGACTGTCGCCCGCCGAGAGCGGCGGGGCGGCGTCGGTCTCCGACTCCGCCGAGGAGCGGCGGTAGATCTCCTCGACCCGGTCGAGGTCGCGGAAGCTGGCGCTGCGGACGTTCATGAGTGGGGAGTCATCCGCACCCACACTGGCAGGCCCCTTCCGCCGGCGACGCGAAGAAACGCCAGCGTTGCGGCACGAGGGGCGACGTCAGGCAATCTGGCGCAGCTCAGCCTCGTCGCGGGAGCCTGCGGGCCCGGATGTCACGATTGGAGTCTACCGCGCTGACCGCGAATTGGAACACAGAGGTTCGACGAACAGACGATGGAACCGTGCGTCGCCGCTGATCTCCGGGTGGAAGGCGAGCGCCAGGTGCGGGCCGTCGGCCAGCGCCACCGGCCGGCCCTCGTGGCGGGCGACGACGGTCACCCCCTCCCCCACCCGCTCGACCACCGGCGCGCGGATGAAGACCCCGGGGAAGGCGGGCTCGCCGAGCTCGGGAACCTGCAGCGGCGCCTCGAAGGAGTCGACCTGGCGCCCGTAGCCGTTGCGGCGGACGTCGAGGTCGAGGGCGCCGAGGGCGAGCTGGTCCGGGCGTCCGTCGAGGATCCGGCGGCTGAGCAGGATCATCCCCGCGCAGGTGGCGAGGCACGGCATCCCTCCGGCGAGCCGGCGCCGCAGCGGCTCCTCGAGCCCGAAGGTGCGGATCAGCCGGCTCAGCGTCGTGGACTCGCCCCCGGGGATGGCGAGGGCGTCGACCTCGTCGAGCTCGGCGGCGGTCCGGACCCCGGAGGTACGGGCCCCGGCCGCCTCCAGCGCGGCCCGGTGCTCCCGGACGTCTCCCTGGAGGGCGAGGACGCCGACCAGGGGTGGACGGGAGGGGTCCTCAGGCACTCCTGACGAGTGTACGGGGAGCGGGGAGAACGACCGGCGCCCCGGCGGACGGGCGGCTCATCGCCGCCGCGATCAGACCGGCGACCGCCACGAGCCCCACGGCGTGGACCAGCAGCCCGGCCGGCGGCTCCTGGGCG
>DATKEY010000268.1:0-6213 GCA_035544475.1 Candidatus Dormiibacterota bacterium
CCTGAGGCTCGACGGCAACGCCGCGGCGGGCATGCTCCAGGAGATGTTCGTCCCCGAGCTCACCGCCGCCCGTGGCCGGTGCGTCGGGTGCGGCGAGGTGGGGGAGATGGGTGCCCAGCACCTCTACATGTATCCGCACGCGCCCGGCGCGGTGCTGCGCTGCCGGTTCTGTGAGGGCGTGCTCGCCGTCGTCGTCCGCGGCGGCGGGCGGCTCCGGCTGGCGCTGCAGGGACTGGTCTGGCTCGAGGTCCCGGAGGCGGTCGCCCCGGCCTGATCCAGAGTGTCGTTCGAAGGGCCGGCCTGCGGCGCTACCGGTCAGTCGGCGCCCGGCACCTTGCTGCTGCGCTCGGCGACGATCTCCTTCTGCACCGCCTGGGGCACGGCCTGGTAGTGGTCGAAGACCATCGAGTACTGGGCGCGGCCCTGGGACATGCTGCGCAGCGGCGTCGAGTAGCCGAAGAGCTCGCTGAGCGGGACCAGCGCGGTCACCACCCGGGTGGCCCCGCGCAGGTCGGAGCCCTGCACCATGCCGCGCCGGCTGCTGAGGTCGCCGACGACCGAGCCGAAGTACTCGTCGGGGGTGACCACCTCGACCTTCATGATCGGCTCGAGGATGGTCGGCCTGGCCTTGCGCATGCCGTCCTTGAAGCCCATCGACCCGGCGATGCTGAAGGCCTGCTCGCTGGAGTCGACCTCGTGGTACGAGCCGTCGACCAGGGTGATCCTCACGTCCACCACCGGGTAGGCGGCGAGCACACCGGTGGTCAGGTTGGCCTCGATCCCCTTGGCCACCGCGGGAACGTACTCCTTGGGGATGGTGCCGCCGACGATCTTCGACACGAACTCGAAGCCCTTGCCCGGCTCGTTCGGCTCGAGCTCGAGCTCGACGTGGCCGAACTGGCCGCGACCGCCGGACTGGCGGACGAAGCGGCCGGTGCCGTGGGCCGGCTGGGTGATGGTCTCGCGGTAGGCGACCTGGGGAGCGCCGACGTTGACCTCGGCCTTGAACTCGCGACGGAGGCGGTCGACGATGATCTCGAGGTGGAGCTCGCCCATGCCGCTGATCACGGTCTGGCCGGTCTCCTCGTCGGTCCGCGCGCGGAAGGTGGGATCCTCCTCCATCAGCTTGCCCAGGGCGACGCCGAGCTTGTCCTGGTCACCCTTGCTCTTCGGCTCGACCGCCTGGCTGATCACCGGGTCGCTGACGGTGATCGACTGGAGAACGACCGGGGCGTCGCTCTCGCAGAGGGTGTCGCCGGTGATGGTGCGCTGCAGGCCGATGACCGCGCCGATGTCGCCGGCAGCGAGCTCCTCGACGTCCTCGCGGAGGTTGGCGTGGAGCTTGACGATGCGTCCCACCCGCTCGCGCTGGCCCTTGGTGCTGTTGAGGATGTGGTTGCCCTTGCGCAGCGTGCCGCTGTAGATGCGCACGAAGGTGAGCTTGCCGACGAAGGGATCGGTGACCACCTTGAAGGCGAGCGCGGCGAGCGGCGCGCCCGCGTCCACGCTGCGCACCACCTCCTCCTCGCTGTCCGGCAGGGTGCCGCGAACCTCGGGCTTGTCGAGCGGGCTGGGCAGGTAGGCGACGACCGCGTCGAGCATCGGCTGGACGCCCTTGTTCTTGAGCGCCGAGCCGCAGATGACCGGGAAGATCTCGGCGCGCAGCGTGCCCACACGCAGGGCCGCCCGGATCTCGTCGGCGCTGATCTCCTCCTCGAGGAGCGCCTTCTCCATCAGCGCCTCGTCGTAGTCGTAGGCGGCCTCGAGCAGGTGCTCACGCCAGCGGGCGACGTCGGCGGCGATCTCGGCGGGCACCTCGCTGCGCTCGACCACGGTGCCCATGTCGTCGGCGTACACGAGTGCCTCGCCGGTGACCAGGTCGACGATGCCGCGGAAGCCGTCCTCTGCGCCGATCGGCAGCTGGACCGGGACCGGTCGCGCGCCGAGGCGCTCGCGGATGGACTCGACGGAGGCGGCGAAGTCCGCGCCCATGCGGTCCATCTTGTTGATGAAGCAGATGCGGGGAACCGAGTAGCGGTCGGCCTGACGCCAGACCGTCTCCGACTGCGGCTGGACGCCGGCGACGGCGTCGAAGACCGCGACCGCGCCGTCGAGGACGCGCAGGCTGCGCTCGACCTCGATGGTGAAGTCGACGTGGCCCGGGGTGTCGATGATGTTGACCTGGTGGCCGTCCCACTCCGCCGCGGTCGCCGCGCTGGTGATGGTGATGCCACGCTCCTGCTCCTGCACCATGTGGTCCATGGTCGCGGCGCCGTCGTGCACCTCACCGATCTTGTGGATGCGGCCGGTGTAGAAGAGCACCCGCTCGGTGACCGTCGTCTTGCCGGCGTCGATGTGCGCCATGATCCCGATGTTCCGGGCCAGGCGGAGGTCGGACAGACGGGTGGCCATGAGATGGAGCTCCTTCAGGGTGGACGCCGCTGGGGTGAACGCTAGCCCGCCGGCCGAACTTGCGGTGGCGTGCGTCACCCACTGCGCGACGAGGCGTCACGGCATCGTTCCCATCGCCGGCGATTTCCAACCCCGCGTGAGGGGGGCTATCCTCCGTCGCAGTGCTTCCGATTCGCGACATCAACCCGACCAGCCGGTTCGCGTGGGTCACGCTCGGACTGATCGTCGCAAACGTCGCGGTCTTCCTCTTCTGGCAGCCGACCCTGCACAGCGGCGGCGCGCAGCAGACCCAGGCGGCGCAGCAGGCGTTCTTCCTCTGCCACGCCGAGATCCCCTACGAGGTGACCCATCACACCAACCTCGGCGACGGCGGGGCCGGCGCCGCCGAGGCGATCGAGCATGACTACGGCGTCGACGCGGGGGAGGCGGCGGACGTCCAGCAGGCGCTCCGCCAGACCTGCCCGAACAAGAGCTGGGTGCTCTCGATCTTCGCGGCGATGTTCCTGCACGGCGGCTTGCTGCACATCGCGGGGAACATGCTCTATCTCTGGATCTTCGGGAACAACGTCGAGGACCGGCTCGGCCGGGTGCGCTTCATCCTCTTCTACCTCGCCGGCGGCCTCGCCGCCGCCGGCCTCGAGCTCGCCGTGTCGCCCAGCTCCGCGATCCCCAGCCTTGGCGCGTCCGGTGCGATTGCGGCCATCCTGGGCTCCTATCTCCTGATGTTCCCCCGGGCGCGGGTGATCACGCTGATCTTCTTCATCTTCCCGGTGGCGCTCCCCGCGATCATTGTTCTGGGCGGGTGGTTCGTCCTCCAGCTCTTCAGCGGTGTCGGCCAGCTCGGCACCCACGTGAACGGCAGCGGCGTCGCCTACTGGGCGCACATCGGCGGCTTCGCCTTCGGCTACGTGGCGACGCGCCTGCTCGGGCTCGCGCCGGCGCGTGACCCGGCGCCGCCGCCGCCCCCGCCCCCGGTGGGGTGGCGCGCCTGACGCTCCGTCAGGTGCACTCCGCGCGCCACGCGCGCACCGCCTCGCCGATCTCCTGTGGCGAGTCCTCCTGCACGAAGTGGATGCCGCGCACGGTGACCTCGCGCTGGTTGGGGAACGTCCGGCAGAGCTCGCGCAGGCCGCCGGTGAGGATCGCCCCGGGCTCGGCGTTGACGAAGAGCTTCGGCACCTCGCTGTGTCGCAGCCAGTCGGAGTAGCGAGTGACGATCTCCACCACGTCCGCCGGCTCGCCGTCGATGGGCAGTTCGCGCGGCCAGCTCAGGGTCGGACGCCGCGACTCGCCCGGCTCGGCGAACGGCCGGCGGTAGGCGGCCATCTCGTCGTCGCTCAGCCGCCGCAGGATCGACCCGGGGAGCACCCGCTCGACGAAGATGTTCTTCTCCAGCACCATCTCCTCGCCGGCCGGGGAACGGAAGCCGCGGAAGACCCGGGCCACCGGGCGCTCCGGCTCGCGCTCGTTCGCGGCGAACTCGGCCCAGCTCATCGGCGCGACGATCGCCTCCATGTAGGCGATCCCGCGGACGGCGTCGGGGTGGCGCGACGCCCAGTCGAAGCCGAGCGCCGAGCCCCAGTCGTGGACGACGAGGGTGACGTCGCGCTCGACGCCGAGCTGCTCGAGGAGCGCGTCGAGGTACCTGCGGTGCTCGACGTAGCGGTAGCTGCCCGGTCCGCTGTCCGGCAGCTTCGCCGAGTCGCCCATGCCGATGAGGTCGGGGGCGATGCAGCGTCCCTCGGACTCGAGGTGGGGGATGACGTTGCGCCAGAGGTACGACGAGGTCGGATTCCCGTGGAGGAACACGATCGGGTCCCCGGTCCCGGTCTCGACGTACGCCATCTCCGAACCGAGCACGGTGGCCGTCCGCTTCGCATGCCGGGTGTCGGCTGGGGTCATCGGATCTCCTCCTGTCGTCGTGGTGCGAGCAGCGGTGCGAGCAGGGTGTCGACGAAGCCACGCAGCTCCGTCTCGTCGGTGCAGATGCGCGAGTACGCCCAGAGTCCCTGGGTGGCGACCGTGAGGAGGTGCGCGAACCTGTCGACGTCGACGTCCGGCGCGAGCTCTCCGGCCGCCACGCTGTTCGCGAGCGCGCGCCGGAAGCCACGCCGCTGCCGGTCGACATGGGCGCGCACCCGCGCCCGGACCTCGCCGTCCCGAGGCGCCACCTCGGTCATGGAGTTCGTCATCAGGCAGCCCTCCGAGGGCAGTCCGCGACCGGCGCTCAGGTCGATGAGGGCCTCGAAGTAGCGGCGGATGTCGACCACGGTCGCGCCCTCCCGCTCGAGTCCGGCCAGGGCCCTGCCGACGAAGCTCTCGGCGTAGTGGTCGAGGACGCTGAGGAACAGGCCCCGCTTGTCGGTGAAGTCGCCGTAGAGGCCGGCGCGGTTGGCGCCGGTCGCGTCGACGAGGTCCTGCACCGAGGTGGCCTCGTACCCCCGGCGCCAGAACAGGCCGGTGGCGCGATGGAGCACGTCGTCGCGGGGGAGGGTTCGCCTGCGGGGCACCCGTTCTGGATATCAGAACGATCGTTCTGGAGTCAAGCCCGGGTGGGCGCGGGGTCACACCGCGCCCCACACCTCCTCGGCGGTCTCGACGACCAGCCGCAGCTTGGCGAGCTGGTCGTCGCGGGTGAGCGCGTTGCCCTCGACCGTCGACGAGAAGCCGCACTGCGGCGAGAGGCAGAGCCGGTCGATGTCGCAGTACCGTGCCGCCTCCTCGATGCGGCGCATCAGGGTGTCGCGGCTCTCGAGCGCCGGGCGCTTGGTGGTCACGAGCCCGAGCACGACCACCTTGTCGCGGGGGACGAAGCGCAACGGCTCGAACCCGCCGGAGCGCGCGTCGTCGTATTCGAGGAAGAAGCCGTCGACGTCGAGCCCGCCGAAGACCGCCTCGGCGACGAAGTCGTATCCGCCCTCCGCGGCCCAGGACGAGCGGAAGTTCCCGCGGCACATGTGGGTGGTCACCGCGAGCCCCTGCGGCCGGCCCGCGAGCGCGCGGTTGATGGTCGCGACGTAGGTCTCGTGCTGGCGGTCGGGATCGCCGCCGATGGCGGCGACGTGCTCACGCTGCCGGGGGTCGTTGAGGTACGCGAGGCTGGTGTCGTCGAGCTGCAGGTACCGGCAGCCGAGCGCGGCGAGGCGGCGCACCTCCTCGGCGTACGCGTCCGCGAGATCGGACCAGAAGCCCTCGAGCTCCGGGTACACCACGGGGTCGATCGCGGCGCGGCCGCCACGGTAGTGGACCATGCTCGGCGACGGGATGGTGAGCTTGGGCATCGCGGTGCTCACGGCGCCCTGGAGGAAGGCGAGGTCGTCGCCGAAGATCGTCCGCTCGAGCGCGATCCGGCCGTCGACCCGGATCGACGGCGGCGCGAACGTGATCCGCCCGGCCTGGTTGACGAACTCCACCCGCAGCGACGCGTCGTCGACCCGGGTGACGCCGCCGAGCGCGTAGATGAAGTCCATGTGCCACGAGGCGCGCCGGAACTCGCCGTCGGTCGCGCTGCGCAGGCCGGCGTCCTCCTGCATGCGCACGACGTCGCGGATGGCGGCGTCCTCCACGGAGCGGAGCGCGGCGGCGTCGATGCGACCGGCGGCGAGGTCCCGCCGCGCCGTGAGCACTGCGGGAGGCCGGAGCAGGCTGCCGACGTGGTCGGCGCGGAACGGCGGGGTGTCGCGGCGGGAGCTCGCCATGTCCCGGCTACGCCAGCTCGGCGAGGATCCGGTGCCAGTGGGCCACCATCCCCTCCCCCCCGTGACCCTCGTCCTCGACCACGATCAGCTCGCTTCCCGGCCA
>DATKEY010000269.1:0-3097 GCA_035544475.1 Candidatus Dormiibacterota bacterium
TGGCCGGGAACAGCAACACCGCGAGCGCCCAGAACCCCTGGACCGCGACCGGCGGCCTCAACGACGTCATCGCGGGGAGCAACGGCAACTGCCCCTCTGCCACCTCGGTGTGGTGCAACGCCGGCACCGGCTGGGACGGGCCCACGGGCCTCGGCACCCCGAACGGCATCACCGCCTTCTGAGTCAGCCGGCCGGGGAGCTCGCCGTCGCGGGCTCCCCGGCCGCGACCTCGACGACGATCTTGATCGCGTCGTGCGCGGACGTGAGCAGGTCGAACGCCTGGCGGTAGTTGCCGAGCCCGGCGACGCGGTGGGTGATGAGCCGCCCCAGCCACCCCGGCCACTGCGCCTCGGCCATCGCGAGGTCGCGCACCCCGGCCTCGAAGTTCTCCCGGCTCGCGTTCACGGTCCCGACCATCACCTTGTTGCCGAGCACGAAGGACAGGTTGATGGCGTCGGAGGGGACCTCGGTCGTGCGGTCGCCGCCGGTGACGCTGGAGAGGACGAGCACCCCATCCTTCGCCAGCACCTGCATCGCGTCGAAGACCATCGGCGAGTAGCCGGTGCCCTCGAACATGAGGTCGAACGGGCCGTGCTCCCTGCGGACGTCGGCAAGGGACCGCTGCTTCGTGCTGACGTAGTGCGCGCCGATCGCCTCGACGAGCTCGCTGTTGAGATAGGGGGGCTCGTCCAGGCCCACGGTCACCACCGCGAGGCCGCGCAGCCGCAGCACCATGCTCGCGAAGATCCCGAGCGGCCCGGCGCCGAGCACCGCGGCGCGCCGCGGGTCCCAGATGCGCAGCCGGCGCTGGATCTCGTACGCCTGGGCCACGCCCTTCTCCGCGATGCTGATCGGCTCGAGCAGCACGCCGAGGTCGGCGAGCGCGACGGGGATGCGGATCAGGTACTCGGGGGTGTCGACGTAGCGCTCGGTGAGATAGCCGTGGAGCCGGCTGATGCCGTGCTCGAAGTAGGTGTCGTCGGTGGTGAAGTCGGGGAGCCCGATCCGGTCGTACCGGCTCGTCCCCGGACGGCGGACGATGGCGACGACGTGGTCGCCGGGGGCGAGCTCGGTGACGTTCTCGCCGACCGCCTCGACGACGCCGAGGCCCTCGTGCCCGGGCACGAGGAAGTCGTATCCGCTCGGCGCGGCGCCGTACTTCGCGTCGTAGATCTCGCGGTCGGTGCCGTCGAGGCCGACGCGCAGCACCCGGACGAGGACGCCCCGTCCGTCCGCCACCTCGTCGAGCGCCGGCTGTGGCAGCGACTCGAGGCGGACGCTGCCCGCCTGTCCCGGGGTGATCGCGATCGCCTGCATGCTTCTCTCCTCAGTGCGTCCGCGGAACCTCGTCGAGCAGCTCCCGCGCGCGGCGGACCAGCTCGAACTTCTGGACCTTTCCCGTCGGGGTGAGCGGGAGCTCGGCGGCCTCGAGGAAGTACACGTGGCGCGGCACCTTGAAGCGCGCCAGCCGCTCCCGGCAGAGCGAGACGAGCTCCTCCGCGTCGACGGTCGCGGCGGCGTCGCGCACGACGAAGGCGCAGCCCACCTCGCCCCAGCGCTCGTCGGGAGCGCCGACGACGTACGCCTGGCTGACCCCGGGGTGCCGGGTGAGCAGCTCCTCGACCTCCTTCGGCGCGACCAGCTCGCCGCCGCTCTTGTAGAGCTCCTTGCTCCGACCGGTGATCTGCAGCGAGCCGTCCTCGAGCACCCGGCCGAGGTCACCGGAGTGGAGCCAGCCGTCGCGGAGCGCGACCGCCGTCTCAACCGGCTTGTTCCAGTAGCCGAGCATCGTCGTCGGCCCGCGCGAGACGAGCTCGCCCTCGGCGCCGGGTGGAAGCGCCGCACCCGTCAGCGGATCGACGGTGCGGTACTCGGCGAGGGCGCCGCCGGGAAGCCCCGCCGCCCCGGCGAGCTTGACCCGTCCCACGGTCGAGATGAGCAGCTCGCGTGGGTCCTCGGGACGGGTGAGCGTCATCGCTCCGCCGGCCTCGGTCATCCCGTACCCGGTGGTGATCTCGGAGACGCCGAGCTCCGCTGCCGCGCGCTCCCACAGCCACATCGGCGCCGGCGCGGCGCCTGAGAGCAGGGCGAAGAGTGACGAGAGGTCGAACGCCGCACGGTCGGGGTGCTCGAGGAGCGCGACCGTCATCGTCGGCACGCACAGGATCTCCGAGGCGCGGTGGCGCTCGACGCCGCCAAGGTATCGGAACGGGCTGAACGTGGTCTGCGGGATGGTGGCGCCGGCGACGAACATCGCCGCGAGCAGGCCCTCGACGTAGCCGAACATGTGGTAGCAGGGGAGCGAGAAGAGGATGCGCCGGCCGTCCTCGAAGGCACGGGTGAGCGCGGACCCGTAGGCGGTGCGCTGCACCGCGTCGTGGGTGACCATCACCCCCTTCGGCGACCCCGTCGTGCCCGACGTGAAGAGGATGTCGGAGAGCGAGCCCGGCGATACCTCGCGGCCGGCGGCGGCGCCGGCGCAACGCGCGCCGAGCTCCTCGAGCTCGGGGACGGTGGGCACGCCGTCGCGGGTGCGCCCGTCGGTGGAGAGCAGCACGACGCCGCGAAGTGCCGGAAGGACGTCGCCGCCGCCACGCTCCCACCCGGGACAGATCCCGTCGAGCATTGCGAGGTAGTCGAGATCGGCGTACTGCGTCATGGTGACGAGCAGCCGGCATCCCGATTGCTCGACCACGTAGCGCAGCTCGTCGCGCCGGTAGAGGTAGTTGAGGGGAACCGCGACCGCGCCGGCGCGCGAGATGGCGAACTTCAGGGTGATGAACTCCGGATGGTTCGCCATGAGCATGCCGACGTGGTCGCCGGGCTCGACCCCGAGCGTGGCGAGGCCGTCCGCGAGCCGCACCGACGTGGCGGCGACGTCCGCGTAGCTCAGGGTGACGTCGTCGGTGAGGACGAGGGGACGGTCACCCCACTCCGATGCGACGGCCTCGAGCCGCTCGTGGAGCGTCATCGGACGCCACACCGGGAAGCGCGCC
Source organism: Candidatus Dormiibacterota bacterium (assembly GCA_035544475.1). Taxonomy (GTDB): domain Bacteria; phylum Chloroflexota; class Dormibacteria; order Aeolococcales; family Aeolococcaceae; genus CF-96. The sequence continues at coordinate 2,997 of DATKEY010000269.1, forward strand.
GTCAGTGTGGCGCGGCGCTCGTCGACCCCCTCCCTCACGGAGCGCTCGCCGTGGCGGATGCACGCACACCGAGCTCAGCGCGCACCAGCGCGGCGCCGGCG
>DATKEY010000270.1:0-9245 GCA_035544475.1 Candidatus Dormiibacterota bacterium
CCTCGGTCATCATCAGGCGTGGGGCGCTCTGGATGACCGTGACGTCGCTGCCGAACCGGCGGAACATCTGCCCGAACTCCAGCCCGATGTAGCCGCCGCCGAGGATGATCAGGTGCTCCGGGAGCTCGTCCAGCTCCATGATCGACGTCGAATCGAGCACGCGGACGTCGCCCGCGCCGGTGATCGCCAGCGGCTTGGGCCGGGTGCCGGCGTCGATGACGACCACCGGCGCGCTGATCCGCCGGGTCCCGCCGTCCGTCAGGGCGATCTCGACCGTCCTCGGCCCCGTGAAATGGGCGTCGCCTTCGATCAGGTCGAGCCCGTCCTGCGCGAGGAGGCTTGCGTAGTTCTGCCGCGCGCCGGCGACCATGGCCCGTGTGCGCTCGCGCACCGCGGCCAGGTCCACCGATACCGGACCGACCCGCACGCCGTACTCCCCGCCGCGGCGCGCCTGGTAGGCGAGCCGCGCGCTGGCGACCATCGTCTTGGTCGGGGTGCACCCCCTGTTGACGCAGACGCCGCCGAGTTGGTCACGCTCCACCAGCGCCACCTTCCGGCCCGCCTTCGCCAGCTCGACGGGGAGGAACCGGCCGCCCTGGCTGGTCCCGATCACGATCGCGTCGTAGTGCTCATCGGCCATCGCGTCTTCTCCTGGCGCCGTCTTCCCCATGCTGCGTCACGGCGAGGCCCCCTTTCGGAGGCATCGTGGCCGGGGAGCCACGTGGCTCCAGTGGCGGTCTACCCGCCCGTGGACGCCGTCGGCGTGGAGGCGGCGGTGCCGTTGGCGCTTGCCGGCGTGCCGGGGGTGCCCGCCGGCGTGCCCGCGGCGCCCTGCTCGGCCGGGAGCAGGCTGGCGCGCACCCGCTGGGCGATCTCGCCGAGCAGGTCGGGGTTCTGGCGGAGGAAGTCGCGGACGTTCTCCCGGCCCTGGCCGAGACGCATGTCGCCGTAGCTGAACCAGGCGCCGCTCTTCTCGACGATCCGGGTCTCGAGGGCGACGTCGAGCACGCTGCCGGCGTAGGAGATCCCCTCGTCGTAGAGGATGTCGAACTCGGCGGCGCGGAACGGCGGCGCCACCTTGTTCTTCACCACCTTCACCTTGACGCGGCTGCCGACCACGTCGAGGCCCTGCTTGATGGAGTCGATCTTGCGGATGTCCATGCGGATCGACGCGTAGAACTTCAGCGCCCGGCCGCCGGTGGTGACCTCGGGGTTGCCGAACATCACCCCGACCTTCTCGCGCAGCTGGTTGATGAAGATGACGCTCGCGTTGGAGCGGCTGATGGCGGCGGTGAGCTTGCGCATCGCCTGAGACATCAGCCGGGCCTGGAGGCCGACGTGGGTGTCCCCCATCTCGCCGTCGATCTCCGCCTTGGGGACGAGCGCCGCGACGGAGTCGATGACGATCACGTCGACGGCGCCGCTGCGCACCAGGACCTCGACGATCTCCAGCGCCTGCTCGCCGGTGTCGGGCTGGGAGATGAGGAGCTCCTCGGTCTTCACCCCGATGCGCCCCGCGTACTGCGGGTCGAGGGCGTGCTCGGCGTCGATGAACGCGGCCACCCCGCCCCGGCGCTGGGCCTCGGCGATGATGTGGAGGGTCAGGGTCGTCTTGCCCGACGACTCCGGGCCGTAGATCTCCACCACCCGGCCGCGGGGAACGCCCCCGACGCCGAGGGCGATGTCGAGCGTCAGCGCCCCGGTGGGGATGGCCTCGATGTTGCGCTGCGCCTCCGCCGCGCCCAGCCGCATGATCGCGCCCTTTCCGTAGGAGCGTTCGATCTGGCCCAGCGCTGTGCTCAGCGCGCGCTCTCGCTCGGTCGACACCGGCTCGGTCTCCTTGGGGACGGCGGCGCGCCGCCCGCTGCCTGTGGCGCTCCGGAGTGTCCCACTTTCCAGTGTGTTTGTCAATGCTTCAACTCCGGGGTGGTCCGACCGAACATATGTATGCTAGCGGTCGCGCTCGGGGGCGTGCAGGGTCACCCTCCGGCAGCCCTCCCGCGGCTCCGCACGGCCCGCTCGGCGGCCTCCACGCAGAGCCGCAGCGCCACCCGGACGGCGCCCCCGCGGTTCGCCTCGCGCCCGTGGTCGCCGAGGAGCCGGACCGCCCGCCGCCGCCCCTCCGGCCCGGCCACGGCCACCCAGACGAGGCCGACCGGCTTGTCGGTGTCGTCGGCGCCGGGCCCGGCCACCCCGGTGATCCCCACTCCGATGTCGGCGCCCAGCCGGCGACTCGCCCCGGAGGCCATCGCCAGCGCCACCGCCTCACTCACCGCCCCGTGGGTCTCGATGAGCTCGGCAGGCACCTGAAGCAGCTCAGTCTTCACGTCGTTCGCATAGGCGACGACCCCGCCGCGCATGTACCGCGACGACCCCGGCAGCGCGGTGATCACCGCGCCGAGGAGCCCGCCGGTGCACGACTCGGCGGTCGCGACGCTGAGCCGGCCGGCGAGGAGCGCCTTCGCCACGTCCGCCGACTCCGGGTACAGCTCGGCGAGCCGCGGCTCCGCCGCGGGATCCGGCCGCGACCGCCGCCGCGCCAGCCCCCGCGCCGCCGCACCGACCCCGACGCCGATCGCCCCGGCGCCCGCGCCGATCAGGACGCTCACGGCCGCCCCCCGTCCCTCGCGTGGCATCGGCCGATCATAGATGGCGGGGTGGGTGCGACCGGCCGGTCTTTGGGACGGGCTAGATGACGAACCGCCGGTACCGCCAGAGGTAATCCAACCCGCTCAGCACCGTCGCCGTGACCGCCAGCGCCACCGAGGCGATGGCGACACCGTGCAGCACGTGAAACGGCCGCTGGAGGATCAGCAGTTCCAGCATCAGGTTCTGGGTGAGGGTCTTCGACTTCCCCCACGGGGTGGAGCCGATCACCACGCCCTGGGAGGCGGCGAGGAGGCGCAGGCCGGTGATCAGGAACTCGCGGGCGACGACCACGAGTGCGACCCACGACGGGATCACCGAGGCGCTGACCAGGATCACGAGCACGGTGATCACGAGCAGCTTGTCGGCGAGCGGGTCGAGGAACTTGCCGAGCTCGGTGACCAGCTGCCGGCGACGGGCGATCTCGCCGTCGAGGGTGTCGGTGGCGGCGGCGGTCGCGTAGACGGCCGCACCCAGCTGGTCGTGGTACGGGAACGACGCCGACAGCGAGTACCCGACGACCGGGATGAGCGCGAGGCGGAGGAGCGTGAGCTGGGTGGGAAGGTTGAGCCGCGAGCGCATCAGCTCGCGGCCGGCGTCGGCACCCCGGCCACCTGGTAGGTGCCCGCGGCGGTCACCCGTACCGAGAGGAAGCGGTCGAGGAGCGCTCCCGGGTCGTCGAGACCGCGCACCACCACCCGTCCGTCGACGTCGGGCGCCTCGCGCTCCGAGCGTCCGAGCAGCACCGGCGGACGGCCGCCTCGCCCCGGAGCCACCGCCTCGCCGAGCACCAGGAGGTCGCGGCCGACGGTCCGGCGGTTGCGCGCCCGCGACGCCGGCGCCTGGGCGGCGTACACGGCGCGGCGGCGCTCTTCGCGCAGCGCGACCGGGACCTGGTCGGGCATGCGGGCCGCGACCGTCCCCTCCTCCTCCGAGTACGCGAAGGCGGTGACCCAGTCGAGCTCGGCCACGGCGAGGAAGTCGAGGAGGTGCTGGAACTCGGCGTCGGTCTCGCCGGGGAAGCCGACGACGAAGGTGCTGCGCAGCGCCAGGTCGGGGATCGCCGCGCGCAGCCGGGAGAGCACGTCCATCGCCCGGTCGGCGCTGTACGGGCGCTTCATCCGGCGGAGCACGGCGGGGTGCACGTGCTGGAGGGGCATGTCGAGGTAACGGGCGACGCACCGGGTCGTCGCGAGGGTCTCGATGAGCTCCTCGCTCACCCCCTCGAGGGTCGCGTACATCAGCCGGATCCAGGTCGGGGCCGGGTCGAGCGCCGACAGCCGCCGCAGCAGCTCGGAGAGCGAGCTGCGCTCGGGGAGGTCGCGGCCATAGCCGGTGAGGTCCTGGGCGACGAGCACGAGCTCGTGCACCCCGCTCTCCAGCGCCCGCCGTGCCTCGGCGACGATCACCTCCACCGGCTTGCTCCGCAGGTTGCCGGTGAAGGACGGGATGGTGCAGAACGCGCACCGGAAGTTGCAGCCGTCGCTGAGCTTGAGGTACGTCGTCGCCGGCGCGGTCGGCCGGAACGGCAGCCGCGAGTAGTCGATCGGGCGGAGCTCCTCGACGCGCACCACCGGCCGCTCGCTCCGCGGCTTCGCGAGCTCGTCGGGCAGGGACGGCCAGTCACGCGTGCCGATCACGAGGTCGAGCTCCGGCATCGCGCCCGCGAGGTCGGCGCCGTGACGCTGCGCGAGGCAGCCGCTCGCCACCAGCCGCATCGCCGGGTTGCGCTTCTTCAGCTCGCCGAGCTCGAGCAGGGTGTCGACGGACTCCTGCGCCGCGGCCTCGATGAAGCCGCAGGTGTGGACGATCACCGTGTCCGCGTTCTCGGGCTCCGCCACCGGTGTGTGCCCGCTGCCCTCCATCAGGCCCTCGAGGTAGCCGCCGTCCACCTGGTTCTTCGGGCAGCCGAGCACCCGCAGGTGATACGTCGGCGGCGTCGGGGCCATGCGGGCTCCTAGCGGTAGTTGGTGAACTGCAGCGGGACGTCGAGCTCCATCTCGCGGAGGTCGCGGATCACGCTCTGGAGCATGTCCTTCTCCTTCGACGAGATCCGCAGCTTGTCGCCCTCGATGCGGACCTGCACCTTGGGATGGGCGGCGCGGATCTTCTTGTTGAGATCGCGGCCGAGCTCGTCGGAGATGCCCTTGCGCAGCTTCACCACCTGGCGGAGGTTCCCCCTGGCGGCGTCCTCGGGCTTCTGCGGGTCGAGGATCTTGAGATCGATCCCCCGGCGGTGGAGCTTGCTCTGGATCACGTCGAGGATCGCCCGCAGGTGCATGTCGGAGTCGGTGAGCAGCACGAGCTGCTCCTTCTCCTGGGTGATGTCGGCGGTCACGTTCTTGAAGTCGTAGCGGGTGCCGATCTCCCGCCGCGCCTGGTCGAGGGCGTTGACCAGTTCCTGGTGGTCGTAGTCGCTGACGACGTCGAAGCTGAAATCGGTGGCCATGGCGAGGGAGAGGATACTGACCCGCCATGTCCACCGTTCCCCCCCGCCCCGGGACGGCCTCCGGCTCCCCGTTCGAGGAGGCGTTCGGCTTCCGCCGTGCCGTCCTCGCCGGACCGCGGGTGCTGGTCTCGGGGACGGCGCCGATCGAGCCGGACGGCGGCGTGGCCGAGGGCGCCGAGGCGCAGGCCGCGCGGTGCCTCACGATCATCATCGGGGCGCTCCGGGATCTCGGGGCCGGTCCTGCGGACGTGGTGCGGACCCGGATCTACATCGTCGACGCCGCCGACGCGGACGCCGTCGGCCGCGCCCACCGCCGCGCCTTCGGGGAGGCCCGGCCGGCGGCGACGATGGTCGTGGTCGCCGGGCTGCTCGACCCGCGATGGCGGGTGGAGATCGAGGCCGAGGCGGAGGTCGGGGAGCGGCCACGGCTGTGAGCCCCTCGCCGGGCGCCGGTCAGGCCAGCCAGGAGTGCAGACGCTCGTAGACGAGCGGGTGGTCGAGGAGCGCGAGGTGATGGAGGCCACCGAGGTGGTGGCGATCCTCGCGGGCGAGGTCGAGCGGCACCCCGCGACGGCCCCTGCCGTGGGCGCTGGGATGGAGCACCAGGGTGTCGCCGAGCAGCCTGCTCGCGAGGTGGTCCGGGGTCGCGCCGATGGTGGCCGCAATCGCGTGGTGGCGGCAGGAGGTGAGCAGGGGGACCGGTGCTCCGGTGTCGACCCAGGGCCGCTCCGGGTCGTGGCCGGACCAGTCCTCGTCGCGGAGGTAGGCGTGCCCGAGGTCACGGATCCCGGCGCTCCGCCGATCGATCGCGGTGGCGAGGGCGCTGGTCTCGGGGAGCCGCCGCAGCGTCCACGCGGCGAGGCTCGCGGCCCGTTCGAGCGGGGCGCCGTCGTGGGGGGTGCCGAGGTACACGCAGTGCCGGACCCGGCCGACCCACTCCAGCCCGCCGCGGTCGCCCTCGGCGCATGCGCTGCGGATCACGAGGCCGCCCATCGAGTGGCCGACGAGGACGAGCTCCACGAGCTCGACCGGCCAGGCGGCCGCGAGGCCCTCGAGGAGGGCGGCGAGCCGTCGGCCGTTCTCGGAGACGTGGAGGCCGGTGTTGTAGCGGAGGAACACCGGCGAGTGGCCGAGATCACGGCGCAGGCGGTCGCCGTAGGTGCCCGGAGCGTCGTCGTCGAGCGCCGGCCGTCCCCAGGCCGCCTCGGTCTCGCAGAGGCCGTGGAGGAAGACCGCAACCCGGGCCTCGGCGCGGGGGAAGGCGGCCGCGAGGGACGTGCGATCGACGGCGACGTCGCGGCCGGCGTGGCGCACCGCCATCCGCGGCGCGAGCGCCGGGTGACGCGCTTCGACGTGGTCGCCGAACGCCCCACCGATCGCCCCCTCGAGGACGGCGACCCCAGGACGCCGGGCCCAGTCCGTCCCGGCGAGCGGGGTGAGCGCGGCGACCGCGCCGGCGGCGCGACCGGCAAGCCGGGCACCGCCCCGAACCCCGGCGTACACCGCCCCGGAGACGCCGTCGTGAGCGGCGCGGACGGCGGCGGCCCCCGGTCCGACGGCGTCGAAGGTCCGGCGGGCGATCGCCCGGTGCATCTCCTCCACCCTCGCCGCGCCGTCGGCGAGCGCGTCACCGAGTGCGCCGCTGACAGCACGCAACCAGGCAGCGCCGGCCTCAGCCACGGCGCTCGGCGGCGATCGCGTCGAGGCACCTCCCCGTCGCCTCGAGCACCGCCTTCTGGGCGGCGTCGACGTCGATCCGGGAGACGCTCCGAAGAAGCCGCTTCGTCTCTCGCACGGCGAGCGGCGAGTTCTCGCAGACGCGCTCGGCGAGGCCGCTCGCCGCCTCGTCGAGCCGGTCGGTGGGCACCACCGCGTCGACGAGGCCCATGCGAAGCGCCTCCTCCGCGCCGAGGTACTCGGCGAAGAGGGCGAGGCGGCGGGCCCGGACGGCTCCGACGATCTCCGCGAGGCGGTACGTGAGCGCCGGCGGCACCCCGACGGTGCCGCGGACGGCGCTGAAGCCGAGCACCGCGTCCTCGGCGGCGACCCGGTAGTCACCGCAGAGCACCAACGCCAGCCCGCCGCCGAGGCAGTGGCCCCGCGCGGCGATGATCAGGGGCACGTCGAGCGCCTCCAGGGCATTGAAGACGTCGTGCCAACCGCCGAAGTACGCGGTGTCGAGGTCACCGGCGCCGAGCATCTTGGTGTCGAGCCCTGTGCAGAAGCTCCTCCCCGTGGCGGAGAGCACCACCGCGCGGACGGAGTCGTCGCCCGCCACCTTCTCCAGCGCCGCGACCAGCGCCGGGCTCATCGACCGGTCCCAGGCGTTGAGGCTCTCCGGCCGGTTCATGCGCAGCCAGGCGACCCCGCCCCGCCGCTCGACCAGCACCCGCTCCACGCGTCGCACTCTACCCGTGGCGACCCGTGGACCGGACCCCTCAGTCCTCGCCGAGGTCGGCGAGCAGCTCGTCGACCTGGATGACGTCCATCAGCACCTCGCGGGACTTGCTGCCCTCGTAGGGACCGACCACCCGCTGCTCGGCGAGCTGGTCCATGAGCCGCGCGGCGCGGGTGTAGCCGACGTTGAGCTTGCGCTGGAGGAGCGACGCCGCGGCGCGGCCCTCGGCGGCGACGGTGTGCGCCGCCTTGTTGAAGAGCGGGTCGCGCTTGGTCGCGTCCTTCGCCCAGGACACCGTCGCCTCGACCTGGAAGATCTCCTCCTGGTAGTCGGGACGTCCCTGCGCCTTCCAGCTCTCGATGAGGCGGTCGAGCTCGCGGTCGCTGACGTACGCGCCCTGGAGACGGCGCGCCTTGCCCTGGTCGATGGGGAGATAGAGCATGTCGCCGCGGCCGAGGAGCTTCTCGGCGCCCATCTCGTCGAGGATCACCCGCGAGTCGACGCCGCTCGACACCGCGAAGGCGACGCGGCTGGGGATGTTCGCCTTGATGAGGCCGGTGATGATGTCCGCCGACGGCCGCTGGGTGGCGACGATGAGGTGGATGCCGACCGCGCGCGCGAGCTGGGCGATGCGGCAGATGAGGTCCTCGATCTCACCGGCGGCGACCATCATCAGGTCGGCGAGCTCGTCGATGACCACGACGATGTTCGGCAGCGGATTGAGCCCGAGCTGGGGCGAGCGCTCGTTGAAGGCGACGATGTTCCGCGCGCCGTGCGAGGCGAAGAGCTTGTAGCGCTCCTCCATCTCCTTCACCGCCCAGCGCAGCGACGCCACCGCGGCGTCGGACTCGACGACCACGGGGACGAGCAGGTGGGGGACGTCGGCGAAGTTGCTGAGCTCCACACGCTTGGGGTCGATGAGGATGAGCTTCAGCTGCGCCGGGGAAGCCTGGAGGAGGAACCCGGCGAGGATCGCGTTGATGCACACTGACTTGCCGCTTCCGGTGGCGCCGGCGATGAGCAGGTGGGGCATGCGCGCGAGGTCGCCGACCACCGGGTGGCCGCTGACATCGGCGCCGAGCGCCACCCCGAGCCGGCTGCGCACGTCGCTGAAGGCGCCGCTGGTCACCACGTCGCGCAGGGTGACGAGCTGCGCCGCCTTGTTCGGGACCTCGATGCCGATCGCCGCCTTGCCGGGGATCGGTGCCTGGATGCGGATCGGTGCGGCGAGCGCGAGCGACAGGTCGGTCTGGTGGCTGACGATCTTGCGCACCGGCACGCCGACCGCGGGCTGCAGCTCGTACTGAGTCACGGTGGGTCCGCTGTTGACCCCGCGCACCCGGGCCTCGATGCCGAAGGCGAGCAGGGTCGACTCGATCGTCCCCCTGGTGGTCCGGATCTCCGCCTCGAGCCGCTCGCGCTTGCCGGTCACGGTGTCGAGGAGCTCCATCGAGGGCACCGTCCAGATGCGCTCCGGCTCGGCCTCGTCCGCGGCCAGCTCGACCGCGTGCGCCGGCGCCTCGGCGAGGCCGAGCGCCTCGGGGCTCGCCTCCGCCACCGGCTCGAGCGGCAGGCCCTCGAACTCGCGGGAGAAGGGGATGATTGGCGACGGGGCCTCGTCGAGAGCCGGCTCCTCGACGGGCGGGGTCTCGATGTCGGCCCCGTCGGGGAAGAACAGGGGGAGGGAGGCCGCCTCCGCGGGGGCGGCGCCGCGACGCCGGCGCCCGGTCGGCGGCGGTTCCGGGGCGGGCG
>DATKEY010000271.1:0-15170 GCA_035544475.1 Candidatus Dormiibacterota bacterium
CGCGCCTCCTCTTCACCTGGCCCAACCACCGGATCGCGGTGATGGGCCCACAGCAGCTCGCCGGGGTGCTGAGCATCGTCGCCCGCGCCGCCGCCGAGGGCCGCGGCCAGGTCTACGACGAGGCCGCGGACGCGATGATGCGCCAGGCCGTCGAGGGCCAGATCGAGCGCGAGTCGCTCGCCCTCTTCGCCACCGCACGGCTCTGGGACGACGGCATCATCGATCCACGCGATACCCGCACGGTGCTCGGGATCGCGCTCTCCGCCTGCCACTCCGCCGAAGTGCGCGGCGCCCGCACCTACGGCGTCTTCCGGATGTGAGCGACATCGAGCGCCTGCTCGTCGCCAACCGCGGCGAGATCGCGCGGCGGATCATGCGGACGTGCCGGGAGATGGGCATCGCGACCGTGGCGGTGTTCTCCGACGCCGACGCGCGAGCGCCCTTCGTCGCCGAGGCCGACGAGGCGGTGCGGCTCCCCGGCAGCTCCGCCGCGGAGACCTACCTGCGCGGCGACGCGATCGTCGACGCGGCCCGGCGCACCGCCGCCGGCGCGGTGCATCCCGGCTACGGCTTCCTCGCGGAGAACGCGGACTTCGCCCGCGCCTGTACCGACGCCGGGCTCACCTTCGTCGGTCCTCCCGCCTCGGTGATCGCCTCGATGGGGTCGAAGCTCGAGGCCCGCCGGCTGATGGCCGGGGCCGGGGTGCCGGTGCTCCCCGGGGCGGCGATCGACGAGGACGCCTCCGGCGCAGCGCTCGGCGAGCTCGCCGCCGGTGTGGGGCTGCCGCTGCTCGTCAAGGCGAGCGCCGGCGGAGGTGGCCGCGGGATGCGGCTCGTCCGCGACCCCGCCGAGCTCGACGGCGCGGTCGCGTCGGCGCGGCGCGAGGCGCTGTCGGCGTTCGGCGACGGCACCGTCTTCCTCGAGCGCTACGTCGAGGCGCCACGCCACGTCGAGATCCAGCTGCTCGCCGACACCCACGGCAACACCGTGCACCTCTTCGAGCGCGAGTGCTCGATCCAGCGCCGCCATCAGAAGATCGTCGAGGAGTCGCCGAGCGTCGCGGTCGACGACGAGCTGCGGGCCCGGATGGGCGCCACCGCGGTGACCGTGGGACGGGCGATCGGCTACGTCGGCGCGGGCACCGTCGAGTTCCTCCTCGGTCCCGGCGGCGAGCACTGGTTCCTCGAGGTGAACACCCGCCTCCAGGTCGAGCACCCGGTCACCGAGTGCATCACCGGTCTCGACCTCGTGCGCCTGCAGCTCCTCGTCGCCCAGGGCGAGCCCCTGCCGGCGGAGGCGCTCGCGCCGCGCCGCGACGGCCATGCCATCGAGGTGCGCCTCTACGCGGAGGACGCCGAGCGCGACTTCGCCCCGTGCACCGGCACCCTCCACCGCGTCGAGATCCCGACCCCGCACGGAGTGCGCGTCGACAGCGGCGTCGAGGACGGCTCGGCCGTCTCGACCCATTACGACCCCATGCTCGCCAAGGTGATCGCGCACGCGCCCTCCCGCACCCAGGCGGCGCGGCTGCTCGCCGCGGCGCTGCAGGGCGCGCGGCTGCACGGCGTCACCACCAACCGCGACCTCCTCGTTCGCGTGCTCCGCCATCCGGAGTTCCTGAGCGGCGCCACCGACACCCACTTCCTCGAGCGCCACCCCGCCGCCGAGCTCGGCGCCCCGCTCGCCGGCGAGGAGGAGGAGCGCTGGGCGGTGGCCGCCGCCGCGCTCGCCGGACAGGCGCGGCGGGCGGCGCGCCGGCGGGTGCTCGAGACCCTGCCGGCGGGCTGGCGGAACAACCCCTCGCAGCTCGAGCGGGTGGAGTTCGAGGGCCCGCGGGGACGCCACACGGCGAGCTACCGCACGGCTCGCGACGGGCTGCGGCTCGAGGTCGACGGCATCGCCCTCGACGCCGTCGCCGTCGAGGTCGGCGAGGACGCGGTCGTGTTCGAGACCGGCGGGGTGCGCCGCCGCCGCGAGGTGCACGCCGTCGGCGACGCCCACCACGTCGACGGACCCGGCGGTGCGGTGACCCTCCGCGAGCTCCCCCGCTTCCCCACCACCGAGGCGGCCGAGGCCCCGGGCTCGCTCCACGCCCCGATGCCCGGCACCGTGCTGCGCGTCGAGGTGACCCCGGGCGACACGGTCGCGCCCGGCACCGTGGTCGCGGTGCTCGAGGCGATGAAGATGGAGCACGCGGTCGTCGCCGGCGCCGCGGGACGGGTCAGCGAGGTGCGCGTGCGTCCGGGGCAGCAGGTCGAGGCGGGCGCGGTCGTCGCCGTCGTCGAGGAGGGCTGAGATGCACACGGTGTGGTCGGGCGACGAGCATCGCCTGCTCCGCGAGTCGGTGCGCGCCTTCGCCGAGCGCGAGATCGTGCCATACCTGGCCGAATGGGAGCGTGAGGGCGACGTTCCCCGCAGCCTGAGCCGCCGCGCCGGTGAGGCCGGGCTGCTCGGCGCGGGCTGGCCGGAGGAGGTCGGCGGCTCGGGCGGCGACATCACCCATGGGTCGGTCGTCACCGAGGAGCTCATCCAGAGCGGCGGCTCGGGGGGCGTGATCGCGGCTCTGTTCACCCACGCCATCGCCATCCCCCACGTCCTCGCCGCCGGCGACGCCGAGCAGATCGAGCGATGGGTGCGCCCGACCCTCGAGGGGCGGCTGATCGGCTCCCTGGCGGTCACCGAGCCCGATGGCGGCTCCGACGTCGCCTCGCTGCGCACCCGCGCGGTCCGCGACGGCGACCACTACGTGGTGAACGGCGCCAAGACCTTCATCACCTCCGGCGCGCGCGCCGACTTCGTCACCACCGCGGTGCGCACCGGTGGCGACGGCCACGGCGGGGTGTCGCTGCTCGTCATCGAGCGCGGCACCGCCGGGTTCACGGTGAACCGCCGCCTCGACAAGATGGGCTGGTGGTGCTCGGACACCGCCGAGCTCTCCTTCACCGACGTGCGCGTGCCCGCCGGCAACCTCGTCGGCGCCGAGGGCACCGGCTTCCTCCAGATCATGCGCAACTTCCAGACCGAGCGCATCGGCATCGCCGTCCAGGCGTACGCGACCGCGCAGCGTTGCCTCGACCTCGCGCTGGCGTGGGCGCGCGACCGCCACGCCTTCGGGCGTCCGCTCGTCGGGCAGCAGGTGATCCGCCACAAGCTCACCGAGATGGCGCGGCAGGTCGACGTCGCCCGCGAGTACACCCGCGCGGTGATGGCGCGGATGCTCGCCGGCGAGGACTGCGTGCAGCAGGTGTCGATGGCGAAGAACACCGCGGTGATGGCCTGCGACCACGTCGTGGACGCGGCGGTGCAGATCTTCGGCGGGATGGGCTACATGCGCGAGAGCGAGGTCGAGCGTCACTACCGCGACAGCCGCATCCTCGGGATCGGCGGCGGCACCAGCGAGATCATGAACGAGATCATCGCCAGGACCATGGGCCTGTAAGGGGAGACTCGGGTTGGACTTCGCGGCATACCGGCACCTGCTCTTCGAGCGCCGCCCGGACGGCGTGCTGCTCATCACCATCAACCGCCCCGACCGGATGAACGCCACCGACGAGGTGCTCCACAATGAGCTCGTCCGGGTGTGGCCCGACGTCTCGGCGGACCCCGAGACCCGGGTGGCGGTGATCACCGGCGCCGGCCGCGCCTTCAGCGCCGGCGGCGACCTCGCGATGGTGCAGACGCAGATCGGGAACTTCCCGAAGATGGCCGGCATCATGAGGGAGGCCGGCGCCATCGTCTACAACATCATCGACTGCGAGAAGCCGATCATCTCCGCGATCAACGGCGTCGCCGTCGGCGCCGGCCTCGCCGTCGCGATCATGGCGGACATCAGCATCATGGCCGAGGAGGCGCGGATCACCGACGGCCACATCCGCCTCGGCGTCGGTGCCGGCGACCACGCCGCGATCATCTGGCCGCTGCTCTGCGGGATGGCGAAGGCGAAGTACTACCTGCTCACCGCCGACTTCATCGACGGACGCGAGGCCGAGCGCATCGGGCTGGTGAGCCGCTGTGTCCCCGGCGACCAGCTCCTCCCGACGGCATTCGAGGTCGCGACCAAGCTCGCGACCGGCCCCCAGCTCGCCATCCGCTGGACCAAGCGCGCGCTCAACAACTGGCTGCGCCAGGCGGGCCCGATCTTCGACGCGTCGCTCGCGCTCGAGATGCTGAACTTCTTCGACGAGGACGTCGCCGAGGGCGCCGCCGCGATCATCGAGAAGCGGCCGCCGAGGTTCCCCTCGGCGCGGTGAGCCGTTAGTACGTCCGCCAGCGGGTGCCGTCCCAGACGGCGGTCGAGGAGATCGTCCCGGCCGGCTGGGACCCGGTGGTCCCGCCGTTCACGAGCACGGTCCCGGTGCCGGGGTCCGAGGCGATGGCCGCGTTGTTGCGCACCGGAGCCTGACCCGCCACCGCGTCGCGCTGCCACGACGTGCCGTCCCAGCGCCATGACCCTCCGTGGGAATCGACCGCGACGAGGCCGTGGTTCCCGTCGGTGGCGAGCACGGGCGCCGGCACGATCGACGGGTCGGCGAGCGGCGCGGCGTCCCAGTTCGATCCGTTCCAGGTGTACTGGACGCCGGCGGGCTGGCCGGGGCCGCCCTGGAGGATGAGGGTGAGCCGCTGGGTCACGGGGTCCCACGCCGGGGGCGTCCCGCCGGCCCGGTTGGTCTCGCCGCCGTGGACCGTCCAGTCGGTGCCGTCCCAGGTCCAGGTCGTGTCGTTCGCGAGCTGGGTGGGGCCGACCATCACGAGTTGGGCGTGGACGGGGTCGAAGGCCATGAACCCCTCCGTGCTCCCTGTGAGCAGCCAGATCTGCGGGGTGGTGGCGGGGTGGCGCTGGGTCCAGGTGTGGCCGTCCCAGGTCCAGGTGTCGACGTTCATGGGGCCCGGCCCCGGGGCGCCACCTCCGAAGAGCACGACCTGGTGGTGCACCGGATCCCATCCCATCGCGCTCCCGGAGCGCGGCGAGGGACTGGTCGGGGGATGGAGGAGGGTCCAGTGCGAGCCGTTCCACGACCAGGTGTCGCCGTACGAGTGATTCGCCCAGTCGATGCCGCCGAAGAGCAGCATCGTGCCGCTGTTCCCGTCCCACGCCATCGCCGGGGCGAGCCGGCCGCCGAGCGCCGGCGCGGGGGGCGGCGGGACCGGGGTCGGCACCGGGGTGGGCCGGGGCGTGACCGGAGCCGGCGTCGGCGCCGGCGTCGGCGCGGGGGTGGGCGTGCCGGTCGGGGGTGCCGGGGTCGGGCTGGGGCTCGGGCTCGGCGCCGCGGTCGCCGCGGCGTGGCCGGAGGCGACGCGGGGGCCTCCGTGCGGCCGGAGGTTGAGCGCCGCCCCCACGCCTCCCACCACGACGGCGAGGACGAGCGCGGCGGCGAGGGGGGCGAGCGGTGCCCGGCGGAGACGGGCGAGGAGGTCGAGGAGCATCGGCGCCCAAGTCTCGGGGCGGCGGCGCGGGCCGCCGGGCTCGCCCCGGACGCGATCCGGTGACGCGCGGGCGACGACCGCTCAGCAGCGGGTCGGTTCCGACACCCGCCACGGCGAGGTCACGCCACGGAGCTCCCGCCGCTGCGGCGCCACGGCACGGGCGAGGAGGCGGCGCTCGTCGGCGCGCGCGACGCAGCAGAGCACCTGGCGGGCGGTGGCCGGCTTGGGGACGATGCCGATCGCGCCCGCCTCGAGGGCCTCGTCGATCGCGCTGAGGTCACCGAAGCCGCAGAGAACGAGGCAGGGAAGGGTCTCGTCGAACCGTGCGGCCGCCCGCACCAGGGAGGCCCCGGTCAGCCCGGGGAGGCGCAGCTCGGCAAGGACGACGTCGATCCGGCCGAAGCCGATCGCCATGAGCGCCCGCTCACCATTCGCGGCCTCGACCACATCGTGGCCGCCGAACTCGAGCACGCCCAACAGGAACCGCCGGGCCTGTGGGTGCTGCTCGGCGACGAGGATGCGAGCCACAAGCTGTCCTCCTCCAAATGTGTCGACATAACTGTAAGGTATGGTGATATCTGGATTCTCGCTCGTCACTGCTCTGTGACGCCGGACCGGTGGGGCCGTAGGATGGCGCCGATGACCCCGCTCGGCGCCGTGCTCCGTGGGGCGGTGGCCGGCGCGGTCGGCACCGCCGGGATGGACGCCTTCTGGTACGCGCGCCACCGGCTCGGCGGGGGCACCCAGGACCCGCTGAGCTGGGAGTTCGGCGGGCCGAGCGACTGGGAGCACGTCTCGGCGCCGGCCCAGGTCGGCCGCCGGCTCGTCGAGGGCTTCACCCGGCGTCCCCTCGACGCGCGCTGGGCCCGGCTCACGAACAACGTGATGCACTGGGGGTACGGGATCGCCTGGGGCACGATGTTCGGGGTGCTCGGCGGCTCGCAGCGCCGGCTGCGCCTCGCCGAGGGTCCGCTGCTCGGGCTCACCGTCTGGGGCTCGAGCTACGTCGTCCTCCCCCTGGCGGGGCTCTACAAGCCGATCTGGAAGTACGGGATCGGCGAGCTCGCCCCCGACCTCGGCGCCCACCTCGCCTACGGCACGACGACGGTGGGAGCCTTCGCCGCGCTCCGCGGGGCTCAGACGGGCGCCGGCCGCTCCTGACCGAGCACCTCGCCGAGGCGGCGGTGGAGCGCGGCGAGACCGGCGGCGGCGCGGCCGACCTCCTCGGGACGGGCGGCGCCGAGGGCGGCGAGCGTTGCCTCGACGAGGGCGGAGAGCCCCGAGTCCCACGCCGGCGGGGCGCCGGGGGCGCGCGGCTCGAGCCGGGCTCCCATCGTCCGCGCGGCCTCGTCGGCGGCGCGCCCGGAGAGGTGCTCGGTGTGGATCCGCTCCCAGAGCAGCCGCTGCAGTGGGGGATGGGGCTGGAGGCGCATCAGCGCGCGGGCGTGCTTCTCGCTGAGCGAGCCCGCACGGATGTCGTCGCGGATCGGCTCGGGCAGCCGGGTCACGTTGAGCAGGTTGTGGATGTGCTGCCGGGTGATGCCGACGACCTCCCCCACCTCCTGCCACGACCGCAGCCCCAGGCCGGCGCGCAGCCGGGTGAGCGCATGCGCACGATCGACGGCGTTGAGCTCCTCGCGCTGCACGTTCTCGATGAGCGCCTCGACGTAGGCCCGGTCGTCGTCGGCCTCGACGACGATCGCGGGGATGTCCTGCAGGCCCGCACTGCGCGCGGCACGCCAGCGACGCTCGCCGGCGACGATCTCGTAGTCGTCCTCGCCGCAGCGGCGCACCCGGATCGGCTGCAGGACGCCGTGGACACCGATGCTCCGGGTCAGCTCCTCGAGACCGCGGGGGTCGATCCGGCGCCGGGGCTGGTCGGGCCGCGGCCGGATGCTCCGCACCGGGAGCCGGCGCATCTCCGGCCACGCGGAGCGCGCGACCGCGCGGCCCGACAGCGACCGTTCCTCATCGCTCACAGTCCTACCATCCCCTGCCGAGCAATCGCCCGCCGATCCTAACGTCGCGCGCGGCTGCGCGGGGCGGTTTTGCAACATTCCGAATCATTCGTCGGACTGCACGGCGAACAGCCCTTCCGAGTCGGGAACAGGCCGTCGTCGTTGGGAGTTCCCCCGGGAGAGTGGGCCCCCGCCGCAGTTGCGTGGATGCGACGGGGGCCGCGGAGGGATGGATGGTTCGTGACGGGGCGTGCACGCCGGGTGTCGACGGCGCCGAGGTGTGACGCGCAGACGCGGGCAAAACCTGCGCGGGTGGACAGCGGGGTGTCCACCCGGAAGCCGGCAGGCGCGCAGACGCTGCGAATGCGTTAGCGTGTCGCCGACGGAAGGCGAGGTGAGGAGGCCCAGGGACGAGGTGCTGACGCCGACACCCGCTCCACGGGGGCCCGGCCGGCAGGTCCGCCTCGCCGGCGAGAGCTGGGGCACGGCGGCGCGGCGGCTGTTCCGCGACGTCGCGCGGAGCTTCGCGCCCGGCTCGGTGGCGAGCTCCGAGGAGATGGCGCGCGGCGGTGCCCTTCTCTACGGGCCCGGCGCGGCGCTGGTCGGCGTCGCCCTCCTCCTCCCCCATCCCGGCGCCGACGTCCGGGCGCTCGGGCTCGCCGCGGCCGCGGCCGCCGCCGTCGCGGTCGGCCTCTGGGGATGGGGCGACCGGCTGCCGCGCCCGGCCTACCCCGCCCTCACGGCGCTCGGGACGATCCTCATCACCGTCGCCGTCCACTTCGGCGGCAGGGACGGCAGCGCCTTCGCGTACCTCTACGTCTGGGCGGCGCTCTACGCCTTCTACTACTTCTACGCCGGCCAGATCGCCCTCCAGCTCGCGGTGATCACCGCCGCCTACGGCAGCCTGGGGAGCAGCGCTCCCGCGATGCCGCTCGGCGGCCTCATGGTGCTCGGGACGGTGGCGATCGGCGGCATGCTGATGCGCGGCGCCGTCGACGGGCTCCGCGTCCGCGAGCGCAGCTTCCGCTTCCTCTTCGAGACCAACCCCCAGCCGATGTGGGTGTTCGCGGTCGACGACGAGCACTTCCTCGCGGCCAACGACGCCGCCGTCGCCCAGTACGGGTACTCGCGCGAGGAGCTCGCCCACATGCGACTGTCGGACATCGCCCCGACGCGCCGCCCGCTCTCCGCCGGGGCGGGGAGCACGGAGAAGCCCGTGGGCGGGCTGCGCGAGGTTCACCGGCTGAAGGACGGACGGTCGATCGAGACCCAGGTCTTCCTCGACCGCGTGCGCTTCGAGAACCGCCCCGCCATCCTCGCCCTCTGCATCAACGTCACCGAGCAGACGGCGCTCGAGCGCGAGCTCCGTCACCGCGCCTTCCACGACCCGCTCACCAAGCTCGCCAACCGCGCGCTGCTCCGCGACCGGCTCGCCCACGCGATCGCCCGCCGCCGCCGCGAGCCGGGGCCCCTCGGCGTGGTGGTCATCGACCTCGACAACTTCAAGGCGGTGAACGACACCCTGGGCCACGGCGTCGGCGACGAGCTGCTCATCGGCGTCGCCGACCGGCTCGGCGGCCTGGTCCGCCCCGGAGACACCGTCGCGCACATCGGCGGCGACGAGTTCGCCATGCTCCTCGACGGCGCCGGCACCGAGGAGCTCGACGGCGTCGCCGAGCGCATCCTCGCGGCCTTCCGCACGCCCTTCATCGCGGGTGGATCGGAGATCTTCGTGAGCGCCAGCGTCGGCGGCGCGATCTCCAACGTCGGCCGCTCCGTCGACGAGCTGCTCCGGGACGCCGACCTCGCGATGTACTCGGCGAAGGCGTCGGGGCGCAACCGCTACGAGGTGTACGCGCCGGCGCGGCACGGCGGCCAGCTGCGCCGCCTCGAGCGCGCCACCGAGCTCCGACGCGCCGCCGAGAACGACGAGTTCTTCCTCGAGTTCCAGCCGGTGATCTCGATCGCCACCGGTCAGGTGGCGAGCGTCGAGGCGCTGGTGCGCTGGCGCCACCCCAGCCTCGGGGTGATCTCCCCCGCCGAGTTCATCCCCCTCGCCGAGGAGACGGGGCTGATGGTGTCGATCGGCAGCTGGGTGCTGCGCGCCGCCTGCGAGCAGATGCGCCGGTGGGACGCGACGCTGCCCGGTGGGGTGCGCTTCCCGATGGCGGTCAACGTCTCGCCCCAGCAGCTGCGCGAGACCCGCTTCGTCGACGAGGTCGACGAGATCCTCCGCGCCACCCGCCTGGAGCCGTCGCGACTCACCCTCGAGGTCACCGAGAGCGCGATGGTGCACGACCTCGTCACCGTCCGCGAGCGGCTCGAGCGGCTGCGCGCCGCCGGCGTGCGTGTGGCCCTCGACGACTTCGGCTCCGGGTACTCGTCGCTCGGATACCTGCGTGGCCTCCCCCTCGACCTCGTGAAGATCGATCGCGTCTTCGTCGGCGACCTCGACCTCGACCCGGAGACGCCGTCGCTCATCGCGTCGATCGTCCGCCTGCTCCAGGCGCTCGACCTCGACATCGTCGCCGAGGGCGTCGAGACCCCGGCGCAGCTCGAGCACGTGCGCGCGCTCGGGGTCGACTGGGTGCAGGGATTCCTGCTCTCCGTGCCGGCCGACGCCGACACCTTCGAGGCGCGCCTCCGCGGCGAGGCGTGGCGGCCACGCCCCGCCGAGGTGTGATCGCGGAGCCGCAGTTCCGGTCGATCGTGGACGCTACTGCCTGCGGGGGATGAGCAGCAGGCCGAGCGCCGCCGCCACCGCGCTCGTCGCCGCGGCGAGGAGCAGCGCCGTCGCCGCCGACCACTGCACCAACGGGCCGGCGATCGCGGAGCCGAGCGGCAGCCCGACGTAGTTGAGCGCCATCGACACCGCGAACGCTCGGCCCTGGACCGTCGCCTCGGTGCAGCGCTGACGCAGCGAGAAGAGGCTGACGTCGAGCGGGCCGGTGGACAGTCCGATCACGGTCATCCCGATCACCGTCTGCGCGACGGTGTCCGCGGTGGCGACCACCGCGAGCCCGAGCGCGGACCCGGCGATGCCGGCGGCGAGGAGGTTGCGCTCGCGCCCCTCGGTGCTCACCGACCCCGACACCACTCCGGAGATCACCCCCGCGAGCCCGAGGATCGCGAAGAGCGCCCCGATCGCCGCGGGGTCGGCGTGGAGACGCTGCGCCGCGAGCGCGGGAAGGGCGACGACGAGCACCCCGGGACCGACGTTGCGCAACGACACGCTCACGGCGAGACCGCGGAGGGTGGGATGGGCGAGCACGTAGCGCAGGCCGTCGAGCACGCGCCCCGCGAGCGCGCCGCCGTCCGCCTCCGGGCGCCCGGGATCGGCGACCCCGCCGACGGTCAGCGCCGCCGACGCGTGGAGGAGGCCGGTGACGACGATGGCGACCGCCGGGCCGGCGGAGGCGACGAGCGCGCCGCCGAGCGGCGGGCCGAGCAGCCCGGCGACGACGTAGCCCCCGCTGTCGAGGGCGTTCGCCTTGTCCCACAGCCGGCTCGGGACGACCGCGGGGAGGATCGCCCGGGTCCCGGTGTCGCTGAGCGGGGCCGTCAGTGAGGAGACCGTGAGCGCGGTGAGCAGCAGCCACGGAGACAGCCGGCCGGTCGCCGAGAGCACGGCGACGAGCAACAGGGAGAGCGCGGCGACGACGTGGTCGGTGCGGATGAGCCGGACGCGCGGGTAGCGGTCGAGGAGCGCGCCGGCGACCGGGCTGACGAGCAGACCCGGCGCGATGCTCAGGCACACCGCGAGGCCTGCGAGACCCGGCGACCGGTACTCCTGGAGGACGAGGAGGACGACGGTGACCTGGCCCATGCTCAGGGCCACCCGGGCGCAGAGCGCGGCGACGGCGAGCCGGGCGAAGCCGTCGAGGACCAGCAGCTGGCGGTAGCCCGCTGCCGGCCGGAGCTCGCCGAGCGCCCGTGCGCCCATCCGCGGGTCAGCCCTGCGTGCGGTCGCGAACGCTGAGGATGGTCAGCGGGCGCACGCCGCCCGGCGTCGCCACGTCGATCTCCTCGCCGCCGGCGCGTCCGAGCAGGGCCCTGCCCACCGGCGAGGCCACCGAGATGCGTCCCTCCAGCGGCGCCGCGTCCACGGGCAGCACCAGGGTGTACAGGTGCTCACCGTCGCTGTCCCGGCATCGCACCGTCGACCCCACTCCGGCCGCCGCCGGCGAGCCGGCCTCGCCCCACGTCACTGCTCGCTCCACCATGCCCCACCTCCACGGTTCACGCTGCGGGCGTGCATCCAATCCCGATCGACGGGGGTTTGGCAAGGTTCGACAAACATCCGACGGTTCGCAACGCACATGAGGCCCGTTGCGAACGGCTACGAGCCGGAGGTCACACCGAGCAGCTCTGCGGCGGCGGGCACACTCTTGCTCATCTGCAACCGCGCCACCCCCCGGTCGCGGGCGATGACGCTGACTCCGGAGGCGAACTCGGCGTCGTAGCTGCAGCCGAGCCAGCGCCCGAGCATGAACGCGCCGGAGGTGTGCAGGGTCAGATACACGACGCCCTTGGAGCGCACGTTCGCCTCACGGGGGAGATACGTTCCGAGGATGTGGCGGTTGTCGTAGACGCGGCACTGCGCCCGCCACAGGAAGGAGCCGAGCGGGTTCTCCGGTGCGCGGCTCTGGTTCTCGATCCAGAGGTCGAGGCCGGTCTGACGCACCGTGACCGCTTCGCTGTCGATGCTCAGCCGTCCCTCGGCGGTCGTCTCCCACAGCGCGTACCAGGTGCCGGCGAGGCTCACCGCACCCTGCGCGTCAGCCGGGTCGCCCGCGTCCATCCGTCCACGCCGGCGTTCGCGAAGGGCGACCCGGTACGGTCCCAGCAGAGCGGCGGTGCTGCCGGGGAACTGCGCCTCGATCCGCGGCAGGAACCCGCGTCCGGGGAGAAGCGCGCCGCGCTCGAGGTTGGCGAGATGCGGACGCGAGTACGAGATCCTGCCCGCGAGCTGCTCCTGGCTCAGACCCTGGCGCAGGCGGAACTGGCGCAGCGCAGCGCCGAAGCTCGGTGCATCCGTCGCCATGGCGCGGTGTATACCGCACCGCGGCACACACGGTCCACCATGCGCGGACGCGTGTCGCTGTCAGCGTCGACAGTTGTCAAACGGGTTGACTCGACGCCGCCTCCGGCGTGTGCGGGGAGAGCTCGAGGAGCCGCTCCAGTCGCCAGCCCCTGCCGACCCGGTCGCTGACCTCGGCGTCAGGGCGGACCGTGTAGCTGTTGCGCGTCCCCTGGCGCCGCCGGGTCACGTACCCGGCCTCGACGAGGTCGGTGAGCACCCGCGACACCGTCCGCTCGCTGACCCGGGCGACGGCCGCGAGCCGGGCCACCGTCGGGCGTGGCGTCGACGCGATGCAGAGCAGGATGAGACCGTGGGTGCTGATGAGTTCGGGCATGGTGTATCGCTCGGCCATCGCGGTTGTGACACACAGTACACCGTCGTGCACTGCGAGGAAAGTGCCCGTGGTTCAGGCCGGGTTGAACACTCCACACCACGATGGCGCAGATGCACTATGTCGCGGACTGTTCGGCGGAGTGTCACTGGTCCGCGTGCATCAGGACCCTCTGCTATGGCGACGTCTTCAATTCCAGCCAGCCCTCCTTGGCGAGCAGGTCGGTGACCTCGGCGAGGGCCATGTCGTCGCTGGGAAGGACGATGTCGCTGCTGAGGATGTCGCCGGCGGGCACCTGGATGCCCTTGTCGCGCACGAAGGTGGAGAGCTCGCCGAGCGCGGCGTGGTACGCGGCGTCGTCGTTCGCCTTCACCGCCGCGACGAGGTGGTGGTCGTAGGTGTCGAGCGAGTCGCGCAGCGACGCGTCGATCCGGTACTGGCCCTCCCCGTGGATGCGAATGACGATCCCCGCCGCTCCGAGCGCCGGGGGACTTGCGGCGGCGGGTGCGGCGAGCTTCGCCTGCGCCTTGAGCGCGGCGAGCTTCGCCTGCACGTCGTTGTCCATCGCCGTGACCTGGAGCTGGGCGTCGAGCGCCGAGCCGCCGAGCCCGGGTTGGTCGAGGACGCCGCTGTCGAGCAGGGAGTCGACGGCGTCGGCGTGCGCCCGCATCCCGGCGATCTTGTCCTGGGCGCGGCTGATCATCAGCGAGGTGTCATTGATGTGCTCGCCGATCCCCGCGAGCGACTCCCCCGCCTGGCTCACCGCCTTGTTCGCCACGTACTGCGCCTTGAGGGTCTCGCGTTGGCTCTGGAAGGCGGTGAGGCGGGCCTGGTACTTCTGCAGCGCGGTCTGCAGCTTCGCGCACTGCGACTGGATGGCGGCGAGCTGCGGGGTGAGCGCGTCGCGCTGCGCCTGGAGCACGCTCGCCTGGGTGAGCGCCTGGGTGGCGAGGTCGTCGCGGCTCTGCTGCACCGCGGCCTGCGCCTGGCTGTTGAGCTTCGCGATGCGGGCGTCGAGGTCGGCGGCCTGGTTCTCGAGCCGCTTCTGTCCGGTGGTCGCGTCGACCAGCGCCTTGCGCATCCGCTGCTGCTCCTCGAGCAGCTTCTCGTAGGAGAGGTCGAGCGCCTGCCCCGGGTCCTCGAGGCGGTCGGCGGCGGCGTTCGCCTTCTGCTGGACCACGTTGCTGAAGCGGCGGAAGATGCTCATGCGGTGTGCTCCTCGTCAGCGACCGCCACGGGCGGTCTGCTGGGCGGCGATCAGCTCCGGCAGGGCGGCGAGCTGCCCGACATGGTGGTAGGCGGTGAGGGCGGCGAGCAGCTCGCGCTCGAGGTCGGCGCGCAGCCGCTCGGGCGGCTCGGCGCTCCACGTCTCCTCGACGACGCGGGCCGAGGCCCGGGCCCGGGCGAGCAGCCCCTGGAGGGTCTCCGTCGCGCCGGGGTGCTCCGCCGGATCGGTGTGCTCGAGCAGCTCGCGGGCGGCCGCCTCGGCGCGGACGCCGATGGTCTCCCCGGCGCGGCGCATCCCCTCGAGGTGGGCCGGCGGACGCTCCCGCCAGGCGCCGGCGGGACCGGGGACGTCGACCGGCAGGCGGACGTCGAGGCGGTAGTCGGGCGAGCTCTCGGCCTCGTGGCCGCGCCGCACCCAGTCCTGCACCCCGCGGTAGTACGCCATCACCTGCTCGGAGGTCTGCGTGGAGACGAAACCGCCGGGGTGGCGCGCCTCGTGGGCATCGAGGGTGGAGTCGCCGAGCTGCTGGAGGACGAAGGCGCACCAGGCGCAGAGCGCCTCGACCTGGGCGGACCGGTCCGCCGTCCAGCCGCTCCTCCCGGCGAGGGTCGCGTCGACCCGGCGCTGCTCCACGTCGGCCACGAGCGCGTCGACCGCCGCCCCGGCACGGCGGTACGCCTGCAGGGGCTCGTCCGAGAGCTCGCCCCTCATCTTCGCGTGGAGCTTGCCGAAGACACCCATCCCACGTCCCTCTGGCGACCCGGCGGCGGAGGGCGCCAGCATATCGCCCCCCCGGCCGGCGACCGCCGCGCGGTGTGACGCAGGCTCCACAGCGGCGTGAGGGGGCCGTTTCCGGAGGCTGGCGACGATCGTCGTCATGCGCCTCGCCCCCCTCGTCGCCATCGCCGCGTGCCTGGCCGTCGCCGGCTGCGGGTCCTCCCCCTCCACCGCCCAGCCCCCGTCGCGCTCCGCACAGGCGCGGGTGACCACGCCGCCCCCCACCCCGGCGCCCACGCCCGCACCCGCCACCCCCTCCCCCTCGGCGACGCCGGCGCCGACCGCCTCGCCGGTCGCCGCCTCCCCGACCGCGGCGCCCGCCGGTCCGCTCGTCGACGTGGCCGCCCGCCCCGAGTGCGGCGTCCCCG
>DATKEY010000272.1:0-13433 GCA_035544475.1 Candidatus Dormiibacterota bacterium
TGGCACCGCGAGCATCCGTCGCTGGTGACAGCGGGCGACGCGGAGACGGATCTCCAGGTCGGCGAGCCGGTCGCGGACGACGGGGTCGGCATCGAGCCCCTCGCGCCGGGCGAGCTCGCGAAGCAGCGCGAGAGAGCGCGCGGTCTGGGCGTGCGAGCGGTGTCCGACCGCGCCGCGCTCCGCGCTGAGCGCCGACATCGCGACCCGCCAGCCCTCGCCGGCACCGCCGACCCGGTCGGCGTCGGCGAGCCGCACGCCGTCGAGGAACACCTCGTCGAAGGACGCACCGCCGGTCATCTGGCGCAGCCGGCGGACCTGCACTCCGGGCGCGCGCATCGGCACCAGGAACATCGTCAGGCCGGCGTGCTTCGGCGCGTCCGGATCGGTGCGGGTGAGCGCGAGCCCGACGTCGGCGAGGTGCGCGTTCGAGGTCCACACCTTCTGGCCGGTGAGCACCCAGCCGTCGCCGTCGCGCACCGCGCGGGTGCGCACCCCGGCGAGGTCGGAGCCCGCATCCGGCTCGGAGAACAGCTGGCAGGCGAGGACGTCGCCACGGTGGATCCCGGTCGCGATCGCGTGCCGCTGCGCCCGGGTGCCGTGGGCGACGATCGCCGCGGCGACGGTGCCGATCCCGATGCGCAGCGGGCTGAGGTCGGCGACCGCGAACTCCGCCTCGAGCGCGCGGTAGCGACGCTCGCACGCCATCGGCAGACCGCGCCCGCCGTACTCCGTCGGGCCGGTGATCCAGCCGAACCCGCGCGCCCAGCGGCGCGCCTGCCACGCCCGCGCGGCGGCGACCTCGGCCGCCTCCTCCTCCGCCGTCGTCTCGTGGAAGATCGCGACGGAGTCGGAGCCGACCCCCCAGGTGACGGTGGCGTCGCCCCGCCGCGGGGCCTCGGTCTCGAGGAACGCGAGCGCCTCGGCGGCGAACGCCTCCTCGTCGACGGTGGTGGCGACGGCGGTCACCGCAGCGAGACGTGGACGTTCTTGGTGCGGAGGAACTCCTCGATCCCCGCACGCCCGCCCTCCTGGCCGTGGCCGCTCGCGTTCCAGCCACCGAAGGGCGCGGCGGGCGGGAGCGGCGCCATCCCGTTGACGGAGACGTACCCCGCCTCGAGCGCGCCGGCGACGCGGTGCGCCCGCCGAAGGTCATTGGTCCAGACGTAGCCCGCGAGCCCGTAGCGGGTGCCGTTCGCGAGCGCGACAGCCTCCTCCTCGCCGTCGAAGGGCAGGACGGCGAGCACCGGACCGAAGATCTCCTCCCGGGCGAGCGGCGCGGTGGGGTCGGCGTCGGCGACCACGGTGGGCTCGACGAAGAACCCGCGGGCGAGGTCGCCTCCGGCGCGGCGGCCGCCGGTGCACAGGCGCCCCGCGCCCTCGCGCACCGCGCGCTCGACGGTGCCGACGATGCGCGCGCTCGCCTCCTCGCTCACCACCGGCCCCATGCTCGTCCCGGGGTCGAAGGGATCGCCGAGGCGGATGCCCTGCGCGGTCGCGACGACGCGCTCGATCACCGCGTCGTACACGGATCGCTCGACGAGCAGCCGGGTCGGCAGGAAGCATCCCTGGCCGCTGTTCTGGGCCAGGCCGAGGATGGCCGCGAGCTTTCCGACGCTCGCGACGTCGGCGTCGGCGAAGACGAGCGAGGCGGACTTCCCCCCGAGCTCGAGGACGACGGGCGTGTGCTCCTCGGCCGCGGCGGTGACCACCGCGCGTGCGGTGGCGCCGCCACCGGTGAAGCTGATCTTCCCGACCTGCGGGTGACGGCAGAGCGCGTCCCCCGCTGCCGCGGCGCCGGGGACGACGTTCAGGACCCCCGGCGGGAGGCCCGCCTCGAGCGCGAGGGCGCCGGCCCGAAGGCTCGAGAAGGGCGCGAGCTCCGACGGCTTGAGGACGACGCAGTTCCCCGCCGCGAGCGCGGGCGCGACCTTGAGCGCGAGCGAGATCACCGGCCCGTTCCACGGGATGATCGCCGCCACGACGCCGTACGGCTCGGGGATGGTGTAGTCGAGGACCGAGCCGGGCGCGACCGGGGCGACGATCCCCTCCAGCTTGTCCGCCCAGCCCGCGTAGTAGCGGAACCACTCGACGGCGCCGCCGACCCCCGCGCGCGCGGCGCGGAACGGCTGGCCGATCTCGAGGGTGACGAGCGCGGCGAGCTCGTCGGTGTGTGCCTCGAGGGCGTCGGCGATGCGGCGGAGGGTGTCGCGGCGAGCGCCGGGGGCGGTGCGCCGCCATCCGGGGAACGCCGCGCGCGCCGCGGCGACCGCAGCCTCGATCTCCCCCGGGCCGGCGAGCGCGATCTCGGCGAGCGCCGTCCCCGTCGCGGGATCGACGTGGGTGCGCGTTTCCGCCGTGCCGGGGACGCGGTCGCCGCCGATCAGCGAGCGGCCGTCGGCGAGCAGCGCCGAGGCGCGCTCGGCGGGCGTCGGAGCGTTCACCGCCGTCGTCATGCGCAGACCACCTCGTCGAGAAGTCCGAGCTCGACGAGCGCCGCGCGACAGGACGCCGCTCCGTCGAAGTGCAGGGTGTGCATCCCCAGCGCCGCTGCGGGGACGAGGTTCTCCTCGAAGTCGTCGACGAAGAGGATCTCGTGCGCCGGGCGGCCGAGCCTCGTGAGCAGCTCCGCATAGAACCGCGGATCGGGTTTGCGCACGCCGATCTGCGAGGAGTCGAGGACGGTGTCGAAGAGGTGGAACGGGAAGGCGGCGCGCCAGGTCGCCTCGGCGACGTTGTTGGTGACGAGCGCGGTCGCGACCCGACCGCGGAGCGCGGCGACGAGGTCGAGCATCTCGGGGCGGGTTCGCTCGCCCTCGCCCGCGGCGGCCGCCAGGGCGCGGATGTCGAGCCGCACGCCGTGCGCGGCCTCGACCTCGGTGCGCACGTACCGGAGGAAGTCGCGTGAGCCGATCTCCCCGACCTCGAGCCGCGCCATCACCGGGTCGCCGCGGAAGTAGCGGGTCAGCGTTCCCGGCGGGAGCCCGACCGACGCGCAGTGGGCGTCGAGCCCGGCGAAGGCGGAGCGGGTGAGCACGCCCCCCAGGTCGAAGGCCACGGCGGTCACGGTCACCCGACGGATTCTGGGGGTGGCGGCCGCAGTTGTCAAATGATAGAGTGATTTATCGTGAATGCCACCCTCACCGCGGAGCGTGCCGAGCTGCGCCGCTCGGTCCGGCGGCTGCTCGAGGAGCGCTCACCGGTGCGCGAGGCGAGGCGGCTCACGGACTCCGCCGAGGGCTGGGACCGCGGCCTCTGGTCACGGATGGCCGGCGAGCTCGGCCTCCACGGGCTGTCCCTCCCCGAGGAGCACGGCGGCCAGGGGTTCTCCGTCGACGAGATCGCCGTCGTCCTCGAGGAGATGGGCCGCGTCCTGCTCTGCGCACCCTTCCTCTCCACGGTGTGCCTCGCGGCCCCGGCGATCCTCCACGCCGGCACCGACGCGCAGCGCCGAGCGTTCCTGCCCGGCATCGCGAGCGGGGCGGTGACCGCGACGCTGGCGATGACGGAGATGAGCGGACGCTGGGACGCGGAGGGGATCGCCGCCGAGGCGGTCCGCACCGGCGGGGGGTGGCGCCTGGACGGGACCAAGATGTTCGTCGTCGACGGCGCCACCGCCGACCTGCTCGTGGTCGCCGCACGCCGCCCACGGAGCACCGGCCCCGACGGCGTCTCGTTGTTCACCGTCGGAGGCGGCGCCGCCGGCGTGGAGCGGACACCGCTGTCGACGATGGACACGACCCGCCGGCTCGCGCGCGTCGACATGCGCGGCGCGTGTGCGGAGCTCCTCGGCGACGAGGGCGGGGGATGGGCGCCGCTGTCGCGGACGCTCGACGAGGCCGCGGTGTGCCTCGCCGCCGAGATGGTGGGCGGCGCGCAGCGCTGTCTCGAGATGTCCGTCGAGTACGCGAAGACCCGGGTCCAGTTCGGCCGGCCGATCGGGAGCTTCCAGGCGATCAAGCACAAGTGCGCGGACATGCTCGTCGAGGTCGAGACCGCGCGCTCGGCGGTCGCCCACGCGGCGTGGGCCGCGGCCTCCGACCCGGCCGAGCTCCCGGTCGCCGCGAGCATGGCGAAGGCGTACTGCTCCGAGGCGTACGTCCACGCCGCCGCCGAGACCATCCAGATCCACGGCGGCATCGGCTTCACCTGGGAGCACGACGCCCATCTCTACTTCCGCCGCGCGAAGTCGTCGGAGGTGCTGCTCGGCGCGCCCTCGTACCATCGCGAGCTGGTCGCTCGCCGCGTCGGGATCTGAGAGGAGGCACCATGGCACCGGACACGACGATGTCACCCGAGGAGGCCGCCGACCGGCTCGCGATCCGCGAGCTCGTCGACGCGTACGCCCACTGCGCCGACCGGCGCGACGCCGCCGGCCAGATGGCGCTGTTCACCGAGGACACCCACTTCGTGGTGTTCATGGACCACTTCTCGGACGTACCGACCATGGACCTGCACGGTCGCGGGTCGCTGGCCCCGGTGTTCGAGAACCTCAACAGCTACGCCGTCACCATGCACTTCAACGGGCAGAGCACCGTGGTCCTCGACGGCGACCGGGGGACCGGCGAGAGCTACTGCCTGGCCCACCACCTCTCGATCGCCGAGGACGGGCAGCGCACGATGATGATCGCGTCGATCCGCTACCTCGACGAGTTCGTCAGGCAGGACGGTCGCTGGCTCTTCGCGGAGCGCCGCCTCATGGTCAACTGGACCGAGACCCGGCCGTCGACTCCGTGACGCCGGACGCCGCGCGCCCGGCGAGCGCGGCGGCGAGACGGCGGGTGGCGGCGAGGTCGACCTTGCCGGTCGCGAGCCGCGGGAGCTCCGGGACGGTGAAGAGCAGCCGCGGCCGCTTGTACCCGGCGAGGCGCGCCGACGCGCGGGCGAGCAGGGCGTCGGCGGCCTCCTCGGACTCGACGAGGGCGACGGGGATCTCCCCGAGCCGCTCGTCGGCGAGCGCCGTCACCGCCGCCGCGCGCACCGTGGGGTCCTCGAGCAGCCGCGCCTCCACCTCCTCGGGCACGACGTTGAAGCCGCCGCAGATGATGAGGTTGCGCAGCCGGCCGGTCACGTAGAGGTAGCCCTCGCCGTCGATGTGGCCGAGGTCCCCGGTGTGCAGCCAGCCGTCGCCGTCGACCGGCGCCGCCGAGTCCGTCCCCACGTATCCGCTCGTCACCGAGCCGCTCCGGGCGCAGATCTCCCCGTCCTCGCCGGCCGGCGCGTCGGAGCCGTCGCCGCGGACGATGCGCACCTCGACGCCGGGGAGAGGCCTGCCCACCGACCCTGGCCGCCGCCTCCCGGCGAGGACGTCGCGCACGTTCTCGATCGCGATGCCGCCGAAGGCCTCGGTCTGGCCGTACGCCTGGAGGACGGGGATGCCGAAGCGCGCCTCGAACGCCTCGCGCAGCGGCGGCGGAAGCGGGGCGGTTCCCGACGACGCGTAGCGCACCCGTGCGAGGTCCGCGTCGGGCGGCAGGTCGTCGAGGAGCATCCGCAGCATCGTCGGATTGAGCGTGAGGTGGTCGATGCCGTGCCGCCGCACCGCCGCGTGAGCGGCGCGGGCGTCGAAACGCCGCAGCAGCACGACCGACCGTCCGACGTAGAGGGCGAAGAGCAGCCGCACCAGTCCGGCGGTGTGGCTGAGTGGGTTGGCGATGAGGTTCGGCGGCCTCGGCGTCGAGGGGAGCGGCGTCGGACGGGTGTCGGAGCGGAACGCCGACACCGTGGCGCGGAGGTTCGCCCACACCGCGGCGTGGGTCAGCACGACGCCCTTGGGACGGCCGGTCGACCCCGAGGTGAGGAGCACGAGGGCCGGGGCGTCCCCGTCCACCTCGGGCACGTCGAGGCGCACGCCGGGCGCGTCGCCCGGCTCGGTGTGACGCAGCGCGACGCCGTGTGCGGCGCCTGCACCGGCGAGCGCGTCGTCGTCGCCGCGGGCGAGCACCGCGGTGACCTCCATCGACGCGGCGACCTCGCCCGCCTCGGCGAGCGGGGCCGCGGGGTGCATGACGACCGCGACACCACGGCACAGCCAGGTCCCGACGAGCGCGGGGAGGAAGGACGCGTCGTTCCCGGCACGCACGAGCACGCGGCCGCCCGCGGTCACCCCGGCGGCCGTCAGCCGCTCGCGCACCCGGACCGCCTCGGCGGCGAGGGCTGCGAGCGTCCACGGACCCTCCTCCTCGACCCAGAGGAAGGGATGCTCCGGCCGCTCCGCGGTGCGGGCGGCGAGCAGCCGCACCAGCGAGCCGCTCGCGTCGAAGGCGGGCGCGCCCTCAGCCGGCATGGAACTTGATCGTCTTGGGCTGGCAGTACTCCGCGAGACCCTCGTCGCCGAGCTCACGGCCGATGCCGGAGCGCTTCACCCCGCCGAAGGGCGCCTCCGGGCTCATCGTCCCCGCGCCGCCGTTGATGCTCACCTCGCCGGTGCGCAGCCGGCAGGCGAGCTCGTACGCGGCGCCGGCGTCGCGGGAGAAGACCCCTCCGCTGAGGCCGTACGGGGAGTCGTTGGCGACCCGCACCGCCTCGTCGTCATCGGCCACGGGGATGACGACGCCGACCGGTCCGAAGATCTCCTCGCGCGCGACCGGCCAGGAGTTGTCGACACCGGCGAGCACGGTGGGCTCGTAGAACCAGCCGCGCTCGCGCTCCGGCGGTCTGCGGCCGCCGGCGACCACCTCGGCGCCGCGCTCGCGCGCCGCGGACACGTAGCCCTCGACGCGGTCGACGGCGGCGGGGCGGATCAGCGGTCCCATGCCCGTGGCCGGGTCGGCGGGGTCGCCGACGCGCACCTTCGCGATCCCCGCGGTGAGCACGTCGAGGTAGCGGTCGACGACGCTCGCGTGGACGAGGTGGCGGGTGCAGAGCGCGCACCCCTGTCCCGCCTGGAAGGTGACGTGGTGCACCGCGGTGGCGGCGGCGAGCTCGAGGTCGGCGTCGGCGCGCACGATGAGCGCGGACTTCCCGCCGAGCTCGAGCAGGACCCGCTTCAGGGTGCCCGACGCCTGTCCCATGATCGCCGTGCCGACGACGTCGGAGCCGGTGAACGTCACCATGTCGACGCGCGGGTCGGTGGTGAGCACCCGGCCGGCGTCGGCATCGCCGGTGACGACGTTGAGCGTCCCCGGCGGAAGCTCCGCCGCCTCCGCCGCCTCGGCGAGCACGAGCGCGGAGAACGGCGTGAACGGCGACGGCTTGAGCACCACGGTGTTGCCCATCGCGAGCGCCGGCCCCACCTTCCAGACGTTGAGGAGGAAGGGGAAGTTGAAGGGGGTGATCGCCGCGACGACCCCGACCGGCTCCTGGCGCACGACCTGGCTGCCGAGCCAGCTGCTGCCGTCGGAGCGGCGGGTCAGGCGCGGCGGAAGGGCGCGGGTGCGGTCGCGCCCCGCGGCCTCCGCCCACCAGGCGAGGTGGGCGAGCGGGAGGGTCACCTGGTGGCTGAGCGCCGCGGCCACGGTCGAGCCGGCCTCGGCGACGACGAGGGCGACGAGCTCGGCGCTGCGCCGCTCGAGCGCGGCATGGAACGCCTGCATCCGTGCGGCGCGCTCGCGGAGCGGCATTCGTGGCCACGGTCCGTCGTCGAAGGCGTGGCGGGCGGCGGCGACGGCGTCGCCCGCGTCGGCCGCCGACCCGACCGGCGCGACCCCGAGGACCTCCCCGGTCGCCGGGTTCGGCACCTCGTCGACCTCCGCGGTCTCGCGCCAGGCGCCGTCGACGTAGAGCCTCGCCGGGGGCAGCGTCGGGGGATCGATCCGCGCGGGCGGCGCCATCAGTACCGCACCACCATGCCACCGTCGACGATCAGGGTCTGTCCGGTCATCCAGGCGGAGGCGTCGGAGCAGAGGAAGAGGAGGGTCCCGACGAGGTCGCGGGGCTCGGCGCGGTGGGGGAGCGGGGCCGACGCGATCAGCTGCCCGAGCCGCTCGGCCGGGATGGTCGCCTCGGTCGCCTCCGTGAACACCACTCCGGGCGCGATCGCGTTCACCGTGATGCCGTGCCGCCCCAGCTCCTTGGCGAACCCGCGCGTCAGCCCGATCAGGGCGAGCTTGGAGACGGCGTAGTGGCCGCCGCCGCCGAGGTACGCGGCGGTCGACGTCTGCATGATCACCCGGCCCCACCCGGCCTCGATCATCATCGGGGCGACCGCCTGGGTCATGAGCAGGGCGCCGTCGAGGTTGACCGCGAAGACCCGGCGCCAGTAGTCGATGTCGACGGTCAGCTGCGGGTCCATCCGCATCGAGTGGTAGATGGCGGCGTTGTTGACGAGGATGTCGACGGGCCCGAGCCGCTCGCGCACCGCGGCGGCGAGGCCGAGGGTGCTCTCCCTGTCGCTCACGTCGACGTGGAGCGCGGCGGTCGGGACGCCGCTCCCCGCGATCGCGGCCGCGGTCTCCTCCGCGCTCGCGGCGTCGATGTCGGCGACCGCCACGGCCGCCCCTTCGTCGGCGAGCGCCCGGCAGTACTCGCGGCCGATCCCCCGCCCGCCGCCCGTCACCAGCGCCACCCGGCCCTGCAGACCCATCGGCTCACCTCTCCTCGAGCGCGGCCGCGCCGATCGCCCGGCGCAAGCAGCAAATAATATAGATGATAGGCCGCCGGAGGTCGAGCCCATCGCGGGAATCGAACCGGAGCCGGCCCGGGAGGCGTGGGGCCTGGGCGGAATAAATAGTTGCATCATTTGTTCGAAGCTGGGATGATCCTGTCCCGTCGAACCGCGGGGAGGAGGACCATGCTCGAACCAGGCGCACTGCGGACGAGGCTGGAGGAGCTGCTCCGCCGCGAGGGTGAGCCGGACGACGTCCGGGTGAGCGACGTCCGCCCGATCCAGGGCGGCTACAGCCTGGTCACCATGGGCTTCACCGCGACCTCCTCGGCGGGCACGCGGCGGTACGTGCTCCGGGCCGACCCCGGCGCCGCGGCGATCGCGCGCACCGACCGCCGCGCCGAGTGGGAGCTGCTCGCGGCGCTGACCGCCGACGGCCGGATGCCGATGCCGGCGGCGCGCTGCTTCGACGACGGTGCCCTCCTCGGCACCCCGGGGATCGTCCTCGACTTCGTCGACGGTCCGCAGCTCGGCGCCCATGCAGGGGCGTCCGACGACGCCGAGCTCGGCCGCCTCGCCGCCGGGCTCGCGGAGACGCTCGCCGCCATGCACGCGGTCGACCCCGGTCTCGCCCCCGCGTGCTGTCCGCGCCCGGCGAGCTGGGACGAGTACGTCGACGGCCTGATCGCGGCCTGGCGGCAGCTCGAGGCGGAGCACGTCGAGCGCAACCCGTTCCTCCGCCACGTCGCCCGGTGGCTCGAGGACCACCGCCCACCGCCGGCGCCGCTTCGCCTCGTCCATGGCGAGTTCCAGACCGGCAACGTGATGCTCGCGCCCGATGGCCGCATGCTCGTCGTCGACTGGGAGTACGCGCACGTCGGCGACCCGCGGATCGACCTCGGCTGGTGCCAGAACGTCGCCGCCTTCAACCCGCCCGACCTCATCGGGCTCGATCCCGTCGGGTTCTGCGCGCGCTATGCCGAGCTGAGCGGGCTGAGCGCCGAGGTCGTCAATCCCGCGACCATCGCGTACTTCTCGATCCTCGGCGGCGCCAAGGCCTTCGGCCAGCTGCTGCGCGGCATCGCCGCGCTCGCGCGTGGCGAGACCTCGGTCCTGACCACCGCCTACCTCGTCTCCGCCGAGTCGTTCACCCACCGGCTCTGGATGGGTGCGACACGGCAGCTCGACGCGATGGCCGCGCTCCAGCGGCAGATGGAGGCGGTCCGATGATCACGCGTCCCACCACCGCGCAGCTCCTCGGCGCCGTGCGCACCGAGATCGCCGAGCGGATCGCCCCGGCGATCTCCGACCCCCAGCTCGCGACCAGCCTGCACATGATCGACCACATCCTCTCGACCCTGATGGTGCGCGCCGACCACGAGCTCGGCTGGATGGTCGAGGAGATGAACGCGGTGCAGGCGGTCGCCACCCGTGTCGCCGAGTCGGCGCTGCCCGGTGCGGTCCACGTCGCCGACGCCCTCACCGAGTTCGTCTCCGCGCGGAGCGGAAGCGCGCACGCCGCCGACGTGACCGAGGACTACAACCGGGCGAGCGAGGTGCTCTCCCGGGCGGTCGAGGCGACCTCCGCGGAGACGGGGGAGCTGCGCGAGAGCGTGCTCGCCCTGCTCGCCGGCAGGCTCGCCCACGAGGAGAGCGTCATCGGCGACTTCCAGCTCGTCGGGCGCGGGTAGCGGGCCGGCCGGAGAGATCGCAGTGACCGCACCGCTCGACCTCGGTGGCGCCCACGCCGTCGTCACCGGCGCCTCGCGGGGCATCGGCGCCGCGGTCGCCCGCGAGCTCGCGGCACGCGGGGCGCGGGTCACCGTCGTCGCCCGGAGCGAGGCGCCGCTGCGCGCCGTCGCCGCCGCGATCGGCGGCACCGCGGTGCGCACCGACCTCGCCGACCGCCACGCGGTCGAGGGCCTGATCGCGCGCATCGAGGCGGCGGGCGGTCCCGTCGACCTCCTCGTGAACAACGCCGGGATCGCCGTCGTCGGACGCCTCGGCGAGCAGTGCGCGGACGACATCGCGCACAGCTTCGCGGTCAACGTCGTCGCGCCCCTCGAGCTCTGCCGCCAGGTGGTGCCGGGGATGCTCGCGCGGGGCCGGGGCAGGCTCGTCAACGTGTCCTCGCTCGCCGGGATCACCGCCTTCCCGACGCTGGCGACGTACGGCGCGACCAAGGCCGCGCTCGTCCACTTCACCGCCGCCCTCCAGCGCGAGCTGCGGGCCACGCCGGTCCGCGCGACGGTCGTGCAGCTCGGCGAGGTCGCCGGCACCGACATGATGGAGCACGCCCGCCGGTCGCCGACGATCGCCGCGGTGTCGGCGCGGCTCGCACGCGTCCGCGCCCTCCCGGTGCTCACCCCGGAGCAGGTCGCCCGCGACATCGCCGACGCGGCGGTGCGCGGCGTGCGGCACCTCGTCCGGCCGCGGCGCGTCGCCGGGGCCCACCTCGTCCGCGAGCTGCCGAGCCGGCTCAACGACGCCCTGCTCATCGGGATCCCATGAGCACGACCGAGGGCCTCGCGGCCACGACCGAGGTGCGCGACGACGAGGTCGTCTTCGGCCGGCTCACCCGGGCGAGCGTCGAGAGGTTCCGTGAGAAGGTCGGGCTCGACTGGCCGTACACGCGATGGACGACGTGGAACGAGGAGGCGACCCGCGACGGCGTCCGCCATTACGCATACGGCTTCGGAGACGACAACCCGCTGTGGTGCGACCCCGCGCACGCGGCGCGGACCCGCTGGGGCGGGGTCATCGCTCCACCGGGGTTCCTCGAGGGGGCGGGGCTGACCCCGCGGGTGACGACGGCTCCGGAGATGCGCGACCGAGGCCGCGGAGGGCTCGCCGGTGTGCACATGTTCTGGGCCGGCGACCACATCCGGTTCTTCCGTCAGGTCCACGAGGGCGATCGGCTCTGGGTGCGCCGCTTCTACGTCGACGTCTCCGAGAAGGAGCGCTCCCGGTTCGGCGGTCGCTCCGCGCTCTCGGTGCGCCGGCGGGTGTACTGGAACCAGCGCGGCGAGCTCATCGCGATCTGGGACGCCGACTTCATCCACACCGAGCGCGACACCGCGGCGAAGCGCGACAGCCTGCGCGCCGCGCGCGAGCGCCACGTCTACACCGACGAGGAGCTCGCGGACATCGACGCCCACTACGCCGCCGAGACGGTGCGCGGCGCCGAGCCGCGCCACGTCGAGGACGTAGTGGTGGGGGAGGAGTTCGCTCCGCGATATCGTGGGCCGCTCGTCGTCGGCGACATCATCGCCTGGCTGATGGGGAACGGCCGGCACGAGATCTTCCCCTACCGGCTGAACTGGCGCAACCGGCAGCGGATGGCCGGCTTCTACAGCCGCAACGAGCATGGCGAATGGGACTCCGCGATGCGCGTGCACTGGGACGACGGCTACGCCCGCTCGGTGGGCGCGCCCGGCGCCTACGACTATGGAATGCTGCGCAACGCCTGGATGATGCAGGTGGTCACCGACTGGATGGGCGACGACGCGGTGCTCGTCGCCGTCGACGACCGCATCACCGGGTTCAACGCGCTCGGTGACCTCACCCGGCTCACCGGCAGGGTGACCGCCGTCGACGAGACCGACGCCTGGCCCGAGGTGGTCTGCACGGTCGAGTGCCGTAACCAGCGCGACGAGACGACCGCGACCGGGACGATGCGGGTGCGTCTCCCGTCGCGGCGGCTCGGCCTCCCGGCCTTCCCCGACCCACCCGCCGGCGAGGGGCTCCTGCCCGGGATGCCCCGTCCCGAGGAGGGACCGTGGGCGGCCGGGAGCGCCGGGCTGGGCGG
This sequence comes from Candidatus Dormiibacterota bacterium, assembly GCA_035544475.1. Taxonomy (GTDB): domain Bacteria; phylum Chloroflexota; class Dormibacteria; order Aeolococcales; family Aeolococcaceae; genus CF-96. Next base: position 12,351 of record DATKEY010000272.1, read on the forward strand.
GGAATAAATAGTTGTATTTTTTGGTCAATGCGTGCTAGGCTGGCGCCCGGATCGCGGTGGCCGCGAGACATGCCGGTGAGGGGTCGAGTGGTGAGGGTCGCCCGAGCGGGTCGGCGGTGGACGAGGGCTCTCCTCGGTGCCGCGCTTCTCTGCGGAGCACTCGGCTCGGCGGGGCCGCTCGATGCGCAACCCGCCGGCGCCGACGGTGTCTCCAGCGCGACCGCGAGCGCGGCCGGGGTCGCCACCACGACCCAGGATCCCAGCGCCTTCCCGCTCGGAGCCGTCGTCGAGGCCGACGCCCCGACCGCACAGGCCTCGCTCGGCTCGACGGGCGAGTCCAACGGCTACGCGTCGGCCCTCTATCCGGGCTCCTTCGCCCTCGCCCTGCCGGGGCTTCTCGCCGCGCAGGGGGCGCCCGAGCTGCCGCCGTATCCGCTCTACGTCGAGAGCGACGCCGCGCTCCACCGGACCGCCGAGGTCCACCAGCCGGGTGTGTCGCTGTCCTCGACGAGCTCGCCCGGCGCATCGACCGCGCAGGCGCAGACGGGCGGCGCGACGCAGCAGGCGAACGTCGCGTCCTCGACGGCGACGGCATCCGTCGCGGTCGACCACACCGCCGGCACGGTCACGGCGCAGGCCGGGTCCGACACCGAGGTGATCAGCGCGGGACCGCTGCACATCGGACGGGTCGTCTCGCACGCCCAGGCCGCGCGCACCGGCGGCTCCACGCTGCGGCGGGGCTCGACCCTCGACGTCGCCGACGTGAGCGTCAACGGCGTCGGCGTCGCGCTCACCGACCACGGGCTCCAGGTGGGGAACAACGCCTCCCCGCTCCCCGGCGACCCGATCGCCGGGCAGCTCGCCCAGGCGGGCGTCTCGGTCACCTACCTGGCGGCGCGCGAGGTGTCCGACGGAGTCGTGTCCCCGGCGGTCCGCGTCGACATCCGTCACCGGGAGAGCGGCCTGCTCACCAGCATGATCATCGGCCAGAGCCTCGCGGTCGCATCGTCGACGGCGGGTCCGGCGTTCGCCGCTCCCCCGGTCATCGGCGTCGTGTCCCCGCCTGCGGGCGGGTCGCCGCCG
>DATKEY010000273.1:0-8486 GCA_035544475.1 Candidatus Dormiibacterota bacterium
GTGTGGTTCACCCGATGGCGCTCGACCGCGTCGAGGAAGCCGCCGGGCTCGAAGCCTCCCGGGATCACGGTGCGACCGCCCTTGAGCATCACCGGGTGCAGCCCCGCGGGGCCACCGGGGTTGAAGAAGAGCGGGATGCACTGGAGGTGGGTGTCGCCCTCGCGGAGCGGCAGCTCGGCGGCCCAGTTGAGCATCCCCGCGATCGCGTTGCGGTGGCTGAGGACGGCGCCCTTGGGCACCCCGGTGGTGCCGCTGGTCGCGGCGAGCTGGTAGGGATCGGTCTCGACGACCCGGCATCCCGGATCGGACGGCTCGGCGGCGGCGACGAGCGTCTCGAGGTCGAGGTCGACGCCGTGCCCCTCCCCCACTCCCACGATGCGCTCGCATCCGGGCAGCCGCGCCACGCAGTCGCGGGCGAGATCGGCGACGGCGGCGTGGACGATCGCGGCGCCCGGTCCGACGCCGGCGAGGTAGGCGGCGAGGTCGGCGGCGGTGAGGCGGATGTTGGTCGCGGCGCCGACGATCCCCGACCGGGCGCAGGCGAAGAAGAGCTCGATGTACTCGCCACAGTTCGGGGCGAGGATCGCGACCCGGTCGCCCTTGCGCAGACCGAGGGCGAGCAGGGCGCGCGCCAGCCGGTTGGTCCGCTCCTCGAGTGCCGTCCAGCTCAGGGTCGGACGGCCGGGGGCGACGATCGCGTCGCGCTCGCCGAAGAACTCGGCGTTGCGCCGGACGATGTCGCTGACCAGCATGGCGGCCTCCCACTCCCGGCGGAGCCGGAACCCGCGCTTCGCCTGGATCTGACATTTAACGTAATGTGGAGCCTCGATGCAAGGTGGGCCCCTCGGCGAGTTGACGCGGGCGCGCCCACAAGTTAGATTTGACGTTCAGCGTCAGATTTATGCCGGGCAGGGAGACGATGGCGGAGCAGCTCCAGCTCGAGAGCGCGTCGGGGATCCGGCTGAGGCCCTTCTACGAACCTCCGGACGGTGACGCCACAGACGGCGGCCCGCGGCTCGGCCGTCCCGGCGAGCCGCCCTTCACCCGCGGCCTCCACGCGACCGCGTACAACCGCACCCCCTGGATGATGCAGCAGGTCCTCGGAGCCGGCCTCGCCGAGCAGACCCGGGAGATCATGGACCGGCTCGTCGCCGAGGGGATGGAGGGCTACTTCGGGCACCCGGTGTTCAACGTCGTCTTCGACAACCCCACCAAGGGCGGGATCGATCCCGACCAGCCCGAGGCGAAGGGGCACGTCGGCGTCGGCGGCATGAGCCTCTCCCACCTCGACGACGTGCGCCGCCTGATCCGCGACCTGCCGCTCGACCGCATCAACCTCTCGCTGATCACGGGCGACACCTGTCTCATCGCCCTGGCGATGTACATCGTCGCCGCCGAGGAGCGCGGCTACCGTCCCGACCAGCTCCGTGGCAACTCGATGAACTGGCTGCTGAAGAGCTTCTGCGTCGACAATCCCGACTTCCCGCCACGCAACGCGCAGCGGGCCGTGGTCCAGCTGATCCGCTACTGCACCGAGAACATGCCCGCCTGGAACACGACCAACCTCTCCGGCTACCTGATCCGGGAGGCGGGATGCAACGCGGTCCAGGAGCTCGCCTTCACCCTCGCCTGGGGGATCGCCACCGTCGACGCCTGCGTCGAGGCGGGGCTCCCGGTCGACTCCTTCGCGCCCCGCATGGGCTTCCAGATCGCCTTCCACAACGACTTCTTCGAGGAGGTCGCCAAGCTGCGAGCGCTGCGCCGGATGTGGGCCACCACTCTGCGCGACCGCTTCGGCGCGCAGAACCCGAAGAGCATGCTCGCCCGGGTCCACGTCCACACCGCGGGCGACACCCTGCTCGCTCAGCAACCGCAGAACAACGTCGTGCGGGTCGCCCTGCAGACGCTCGGAGCGGTGCTCGCCGGGGTCCAGAGCGTCCACACCTGCGCCTACACCGAGACCCTGCAGATCCCCAACGAGGAGCAGTCGCGGCTCGCGCTTCGCACCCAGCAGATCGTGCTTCACGAGACCAACGTCCCCAAGGTCGCGGACCCGCTCGGGGGATCCTGGTACATGGAGGAGCTCACCGACGAGGTCGAGGCGGCGGCGCAGCGTCTCCTCGACGAGATCGACGGCATGGGCGGCTTCGTCGCGGCGATCGAGTCCGGGTGGGTCAAGGGCCAGATCGTCGACCAGCTGATCCAGACCCACGAGCGCATCGAGAACGGCAGCCTGGTGCGGGTCGGGCTCAACCGCTATGCGGTCGACGAGGCGCCGGAGTCGCGGCCCGCGGTCTTCACCATCGACCCCGGCATCGAGGCGGAGGCGATCCGGCGGATCACCGCCTGGAAGCGTGATCGCGACCGCGGCGCGGTCGCGAGCACGATCGACTCGGTGCGCGCCGCGGCGGCGAGTGACGGGCCGCTGCTGCCGGCGATCCTCGACGCGGTGCGGGCCCACGCCACCCAGGGGGAGATCATGGACGCGCTCAAGGACGTCTACGGCTGGGGCTTCGTGACCGACTGATGAGCGGCAGCACCGTGGTCACCGGCCCGCCGATTCGTGTGGTGCTCGGCAAGATGCGCTTCGACGCCCACGACGTCGGCGCGCGCTTCATCATGCGCAAGCTCGTCGAGGCGGGGATGGAGGTCGTCTTCATCCGCTTCGCCCTCGTCGGCGAGCTCGTCGACGCCGCGCTCCAGGAGGACGCCCAGGTGATCGGGCTCTCCTCGCTGACCGGCGGTCACCTCACCGTCGTCGCCGACCTCGTCGAGGCGATGCGTGCCGCCGGGCTCGACGACCGCCTCGTCGTCGTCGGCGGGGTGATCGCCGACGACGACGTGGCGACGATGCGCAGCCTCGGCGTCGACGGCGTCTTCGGACCGGGCAGCGCCCCCGCCGAGATCATCGACTTCATCCGGCGCAACGCCCGGATGCCGGTCTGATGGCCGGCAAGGTCGCGCCCCTCGAAGCGGTCGGCGACCTCGTCGCCGACGGGGACGTCGTCGCCCTCGGCGGAGCCTGGTTCGCCAACCACCCGATGGCGGCGGTGCGACAGCTGCTCCGCTCCGGGCGGCGCGACCTCCATGCGATGACCGTCGTCGGCTCCATCGACGTCGACCTCCTCGCCGGGGCGGGGAGCCTCGCCCACCTCTCCTTCTCGATGGTGACCCTCGAGGCCTTCGGCCTCGCCCCGAACATGCGCCGCGGGATCGAGGGCGGCACCCTCGGGTTCACCGAGTACACCGGGCTCGGGCTGCTCATCGGCCTGGAGGCCCAGGGGCGTGGCGTGCCCTACCTCCCCTATCGCGGACCGTTCGGCTCGGACATCCCGGCGCGCTACCCCGACATCTACTCCAGCGTCCACTGCCCCTTCAGCGGCGAGGAGCTCACCGCGGTGCGGGCGATCGCCCCCGACGTCGCCATCGTCCACGCGACCCGCTGCGACGCCGAGGGCAACGCCCAGTGGGACGGCACCTCGGGGCCGGACGTGGAGATGGCCAAGGCGGCGCGACGGGTGATCGTCACCTGTGAGGAGGTGGTGTCGCGCGAGGAGATCGTGGCCCGCGCCCATCACACCAAGGTCCCCGGCTACTACGTCACCGCCGTCGTCGAGGCGCCCTTCGGGGCGCATCCCACCTCCCACGTCCCCCTGTACCCGCAGGACGCGTGGGAGCTGATGGACTACGCCGCCGCCGCCGGCGGAGACGGCCTGCGCGCGTATGTCGACCGGTTGCGCGCGGAGGACGAGCCCGGCTACCGGGCGCGCGTCCTCGGCGGCGACCGGGCCCGGGTCCTGCGCGCCCTCGCGGACGAGGCGCAGCTCGTGGAGACCGCAACGTGACCGGCTACGAGGTCCACGAGCTCATGACCTGCCGCGTCGCCGCCGAGGTGGACGGCGAAGGCGTCGTCGTCATGGGGTCGTTCACCCCCCTCGCCTACGCGGCGTACATGCTCGCCAAGCTCACCCACGCACGCGACGCGTACCTCGTGGGCTTCGACGCGGTCGGGATGGCGCCGGTCCGGCTCAGCTTCACCGGCACCGAGGCGGCGGCGTACAAGGGCGCGGTCGGACGCTGGGGGATGCTCACCGAGATCAACTCCATCCACCTCTCGAACCACGGCGGCGTCGAGGCGGTGTCGTCGGCGCAGTTCGACGGCAGCGGCGCCATCAACCTCTCGGCGATCGGCGACTTCGAGCGGCCCAAGGTGCGCCTCCCCGGGGGCGCGGGCGCCGCCGAGGTGATCAAGATGTACCGCCGCATGGTCGCGTACTTCGGCAGCCACACCCCGCGCACCCTCGTCGACCGGGTCGCCTTCACCACCGGGACGCGCTGGATGGTCGGCGACGCCGCGCGCACCGCCCACCACCTCCAACCGGGCCCGATCGTCGTCGTCACCAACCTCGCCGTGCTCGTCAAGGACGAGGACGACCGGCCCTTCCGCATCGAGAGCCTGCACCCGGGCGTCGACGCCGGCACCGTCGTCGAGAACACCGGTTTCGCTCTCGAGGTCCCGGACACGATCCCGACCACCGCCGAGCCGACGGCCGAGCAGCTGCGCCTGCTCCGCGAGGAGATCGATCCGAGCGGCACGGTGCGCTTCGACTTCGTTCCCGCGCGCGAGCGGCTCGACTACCTCCGCTCCATTCTCGATGCCGAATGGGCGCGGGCCGAGGCCTCGCTGCAGCCCGCACTCGCCGCCCGGGCCTGAGCGACGTGGGCGGGCGCGAGCTGGTGGCCGCGCTGGCCGCCGGCCGCACTCCCGAGCGGCCTCCGTACCTGCCGCTCATCGGCCGGATCGCCGCCGTGCTCGCCCAGGTCGACGAGACCGATCTGCGCACGCTGCCACGGGTGCACGCGGCCGCGGTGCTGGAGACCGCGGCGGCCCTCGCCGCCGACGTCGTCAGCGTCGGCGTCGGGATGCGAGCGGAGGACTCCCTCGAGGCGCTGACGCGGGTCGCCCCCCTGCTCGGCGGACGCGCCGCCGCCGCCTGCCTCGCCGAGCCCGACCCGGCGGCGATCCGCGCGCACTGCGAGGCGGGCGCGGACATGGTGCTGCTCGTGTCGCCCGCGGAGCGGCGTCCCGCCCGCTACCGCACCGCGGCCAACCTCTGCCGCTTCTACGGGCGGCCGCTCATCCTCGTCGACCCGGATGCGGACGACTGCGCCGCGCTCGCCGCCGATCTCGGGTGCGACGGCGCGGTGGTGGCGGCGCCCTCGGGGAGCGAGCCCGGCATCGTCGGCGGGGGCCTGGTCGCGTCCGCGGGCGCCGAGCCGGTCGCGCCGCGCGCCGACCGCTTCTTCTGGGCGTTCGCCGGAGAGGTCCCCGCCGACGCCTCCCCCGAGGTGCTCGGCGCGCTCGGGCGGCGGCTCACCGGCTGAGCGGGCCCTCGAGAACGCGGCGGGCCGCGCCGCGGGCGAGCCGTGAGGCAGCGTCGGTCACCGCGGACACGTCGCCGTCGAGATCGGCGAGATCCCTCGCCTCGGCCTCGAGGGCGGCGTCGAAGTGCGAGCGCGCGAGCCGCAGCGCCTCGGCGCGGGCGCCGGCGCGGATGCGCACCGCGCCGCCGCCCCCCGCGAGCTCGTCGCGGTGGGCGGCGAGCGCGGACGCGAGCTCCTCGATGCCGCGTTCGCGGCACGCAACGGTCTCGACCACCGGTGGCCGCCAGCCGACGCGCTCGCGGGTCAGGAGCATCGCCCGCACGTGGCGCCGGAGCTCGGCGACGCCAGGCTGGTCCGCCTTGTTCAGCACGAAGACGTCGGCGATCTCCATGATCCCCGCCTTCAGCGCCTGCACGTCGTCGCCGGCGCCGGGGGCGAGAGCGAGCACCACGGTGTCGGCGACCCGCATCACCCGCACCTCCGCCTGCCCGGCCCCGACGGTCTCCAGCAGCACCGGGTCGAACCCGGCGGCGCTGAGCACGTGGGCGGCGGCGCGGGCGGCGTCGCTGAGCCCGCCGGCCGCCCCGCGCGAGGCGAGCGAGCGGAAGAAGACGCCGGTGTCTCCGGCGACGCCGTCGAGCCGCACCCGGTCGCCGAGGAGCGCGCCGCCGCTGAGCGGCGAGCTCGGGTCGACGGCGACGACACCGACCCGGTCGCCCCGGGCGCGGTGCAGCCGGACCAGTGCGCTGACCAGCGTCGACTTCCCGGTGCCGGGCGAGCCGGTGAGACCGACGACGTGCGCCGTCCGCGGCGGCAGCGCGGCGAGCAGCGCCTCGGCGCGGGCGCCGCCCGCCTCGCAGAGGGTGATCCCCCGGGCGATCGCCGCCGGCCGGCCCGCGACGATCAGTCCAGCGACCTCCTCTGCGGTCACGGCCGCAGGCGTCACGGCGTCGTGGGCCGATCGAGGCGGTGGATGTACTGGGTCTTCAGCGCGGTGCGCGGGAGCGTCCCCTCGGGGATCAGCCGCACCTCGGCGGTGAAGTTCAGCCGCTCGCGGATCAGGCCGCCGAGCCGCTCACGAAGCGCATCGTGCCGCTCCTCGGGCAGCGCCGACGCGACCTCCACCTCGATGGGCAGCGGTGGCGACACCAGCGGCCCCGGACCACTGAGCAGGATCCGGATGTGGCCGGTGGTGTCCGGAACCAGAGAGGCGACGACGTCGCGGACCGCGGACGGGAACACGTTGATGCCGCGGACCAGGAGCATGTCGTCGGTCCGGCCCAGGGTGGTGATCCGCGGCGAGGTGCGGCCCGAGGGCGTCGGCCCGGTGCGCACCCGGACATGGTCGTGGCTGCGGAAGCGCAGCAGCGGGGTGGCCTCGCGTTCGACCGCGCTGTAGACGAGCTCGCCGGTGGCGCCGTCCTCGAAGGGACGGGGCTCGCCGCTCTCGGGGTCGATGAGCTCGAGGTGGATCTCCGCCTGGCCGCAGAAGTGCATCCCCGCCTCGTCGTCGGACTCCGCCCACATCACCCCGGCGAACTCGCCCATCCCCATGACGTCGCGCACCGGGCAGTCCCACACCGCCGAGATCTGGTGCCGCACCGCGGGGATCTGGCCGCCGGGCTCACCGCCGACCATGAGCAGGCGCAGCCCGAGGTCGGCGGCGCGGATGCCCAGGATCTTCTCGACCAGCTCGCCGAGGTACACGGCGAAGCTCGGTGTCGCCCCGACGACGGTGGTGCCCATGAGCCGGAGGAGCTCGAGGGTGCGTTCGGTGCCGGCGGTGGCGCCGACGGGGACGCTGCAGGCGCCGATCGACGACGCCGCGGTGAGCGCGGGCACCCCGCCGACGAACATCGACAGGTTGCCGAGGATGCAGAAGACGTCCTCGGCGCGCATCCCCATGGTGTGGAAGGTGCGGCCCATGACCCGGTCCCAGGTGGCGAGGTCGGCCGCGGTGAGGGCGAAGAGCGTGGGTGTGCCGGTGGTCCCCGATGACGCATGGATCCGGACGACGTCGACGGGGTCGACGCAGAGATGGTCGCCCAGGGGTGGCTGCCGCTGCTGGCACTCGCGCTCCTCGTCCTTCTCGAAGAAGGGGATGCGCGCGAGGTCGTCGGGATGGCGGACGTCCCCGGGACGCACGCCGGCCGCGTCGAGCTTGCGGCGGTAGTGCGGAGAGAGCGCATACACCCGCTCGAGCTGGCGCTGCAGGCGCTCGAACGTCATCGCCTGCACCCGCTCCCAGGGCATCGTCTCGAGCTCGCGGTCGAAGTGGACGCCCGTCGGAGCCACGTCCGCGCCGATCACGCCGGCACCGCCGCAGGACGCTGGAGCGTGCGCACCAGCTCGGCCTGGGCGGCGAAGCTCGGCGCGAGGCGCGCGAGGTCGGTGAGGAAGGAGATGTTCCAGAGCACGGCGTGCTCACACCCCGCCGCCTCGAGGGCGCGCAGGTCGGCGGCGACGTCGTCGGGGGACCCGTGGAGGATCACCCGTCCGACCAGCTCGGGCGGAATGCGCTCGAGCACGCCCAGGATGTCCTCGCGCCCCCAGCGCGAGGGGATGAAGTCGTCGAGCCCGTAGCTGCCGGGGCCGAGCGGGGGTGCGACCCCCGCCTCCTCGAAGACCGCGGCGGGGAGCTGGAGGGCGAGCACCTTGTACACCGGCGCCTCGAACAGCCGCAGGCAGTCCTCCTTCGACTCGCCGATGCAGGTGTACGTCCACACCCCGGCCTCGAAGGCCCGGTCGACCCCGGCGGTGCGGCGGGCGTCGAGAATCCGGGTCAGCCGGGCACGGTAGTCGTCGGGGGCGAGGAGCATCGGCAGCCAGCCGTCGCCGAGGCGCCCCGCGATCTCGAGCATCCGGGGCCCATGGGCGGCGACCCAGATCGGTGGGAAGCGGCCGCCGGCGACGGGGCCGAGCCCCAGCGTCGCGTCCCGGTGCGGCCAGAACCGCGAGTCGACGCTGACCGGTCCCTCGCTCTCCCAGAGCGTGCGGATGATCTGCAGCGCCTCCTCCACCCGGCTGGCCGGGCGGTCGATGCGCAGCCCGTACGGGATCGCGTTCTCCCCCTCCCCGGTGCCGATCCCGAAGATGCAGCG
>DATKEY010000274.1:0-2447 GCA_035544475.1 Candidatus Dormiibacterota bacterium
GCCGGTGGATGCTTCATCGCCTACCCGACCGGCACCACCGGCGTCGGGAGCGCCGGCGATCGCGCGTGGGTCGCCGCGGTGACGTGGCGCACGGACACCGGGACGATCGTGGACGAGGTGGTGCAGGCGACGACGGTGCCCGCTCCCTACGCCCCCGGCCTGCTCGCCCTGAGGGAGGGTATGGCCCTCGCGGCGGCCGTCGCTGCGCTCGACCGCGTGCCGGACCTGCTGCTCGTCGATGCGACCGGCGCGGACCATCCGCGTCGCGCGGGGCTCGCGGTGCATCTCGGCGCGGTGCTCGGCATCGCCGCCGTCGGCGTGACCCATCGCCCGCTCGTCGCGCGGGGTGATCCGCCCTCGGTGTCCGTCCGCGGCGCGACGAGCGCGCTGCGCGTCGACGCGGAGGAGGTGGCGCGCTGGGTGTGCACCCGCACGCGCACGCGTGCGCTCGTCGCCCACGCGGGATGGCGCACCGACGCCGCGACCGCCGCGGACGTCGTGCTCGCGACGTCGACGGGCGCGGGACGCACTCCGGTCCCGCTCGCTCTGGCGAGGACGGCGGCACGCACCGCGCGGGCGCGCGCCGCCGCCTCGACCTGAGCTCGCGTGCGGAGGGCTCAGCCGCCCTCCGACCGCGCGGTCCCGCCACTGCCGCCGCGCCCGCCGTGGGCACGGCCGCCGTCACCGCCGCTGCCACCGTCGCCCGCGCTGCCGCACCAGGTGTTCCCGGTGCTCGCGCGGTCCACGGCGCCGCGGTTGTCGCTGATCCTCGAGCTGCCGGCGCGGGTCCGCTGGTGCACCCGTCCGCCGGGGCTCAGCACCGGGACGAACAGGTTGTCGAGCAGGTTGACGCCGTTGAGGACCTGGTTCTGCCCGCCGCCGATGTTGTTGAGGTCGTTGCTGCTGCCGCCGTTGCCGTGACCGCAGCCGACGCCGTTGCCGCCGGTGCTGTCGCCGCCGTTCCCGCCGGTGGACGTTGCGCTCCCCCCGTCCCCGCCGTGCGACGAGCTCCGGCTGGCATACGCCGTGACGCTCACCGCCGAGCAGCCGATCGCCGCGGTCGCGGCGAGCGCAGCCATGCCGATCATGCGCATGGAGCGAACCCTCCCTGATGTGCCGAGCCGTACGGCTCGCGGTCGTATGGGCAGGCCCGCCCCTGCACCCGCACCGTAGTCGCCTTGACGCGTTCGGCGCAAATCCGAGATGGCGGGGGCCTATCGCGTGTCGCTCACCGCGTAGCCGTGGTCGACCCAGTCGGGGAAGCCGCCGTCGACGTGGACCGCGGAGATGCCGGCGGCGTCGAGCATGCTCGCCGCGATCGCGGCGCGGTGGCCGGTGCGGCAGTACACGTACACCGGCGCCGCCAGGTCGCGCAGCTCGTCGACCCGGCCGGGGAGGTCGGCGACGTGGAGGTGGCGCGCACCGGGGACGTGGCCGGCGGTCCACTCCGCGTCCTGGCGAACGTCGAGGCCGCTGCCGCTCCCCGCCTCGAGGGCGCGGTGGAGGCCGTCGACATCCGTCGTGGGATACGTCGACGTCCTCCGGCCCGACGCCGTCCACGCGGCGATGCCGCCGTCGAGCACGCCGACGATGCTCTCGATGCCGATGCGGGCGCACTGACGGACCGCCTCGCCGGGGTCCTGTCCCGGGTCGAGCACGAGCACGACCGGGGCGCCGAAGGGGAGCAGCCACCCGATGTAGGTGCCGAACTGCGCGTCGAGCTCGATGTTCACCGAGCCGGGGATGTGCGCAGCGGCGAAGGCGCCGCGGGAGCGCCCGTCGACGACGACCTCGCCCCGGGCCTGCCGCTGCTCGACCTCCGCGGCGCTCAGGGTCGCGACCGGCCCCGCCTCCCACGCCTCGAGCCCGCGGCGGTTGAGCGCCGCCATCTGCGAGTAGTACGCGGGGTACGCGAGCAGGCCGGCGAGCTGGCCGCGGACGAACGCGTCCTCGTCGGCGGCGAGGTAGGCGGGATTGCGCCCGCGCTCGCGCGCGATCGTCGACCAGGTGTCCGTCGACGCGGCGCTCGCCGCGCAGAAGGAGCCGGCGCCGTGCGTGGGCGCGATCGTGGTCGGCTCGCCGAGCGCGGCGATCCGCTGCGCGGAGCGGTACTGGGAGCGGGTGAGCCCCTCGGTCAGCTCGGGCGAGATGAGGTCGGTGCGCCCACAGGCGCCGACGAGGACCGAGCCGCCCGTGAACACGCCGTGGGTCCCCTCGCCGTCGACGATCGCGTAGCTGGTGTGGTGCGGGGTGTGTCCCGGAGTGTGCAGGGCGCGCAGCCGCACCTCGCCGACGGTGACCTCGTCGCCGTCGCGCAGCGCGGTGTGCGCGAGGGTGTGGCCGGCGTCCGCGGGGACGCCGTAGGTCGCGCCGTGGCGCGCCGCGAGGGCGGGGCCGCCGCTCACGTAGTCGTTGTGGACATGGGTCTCGAGGACGGCGACGAGCCG
>DATKEY010000275.1:0-26592 GCA_035544475.1 Candidatus Dormiibacterota bacterium
GGGAGGAGGGGGATGTCCGGCGCCCTGGCCCGCCGTCTCCGCACGCTCCCCGGACCCCGGCGCCGGGCCGCCGTCGCCGCCGCACTCCTGGTCGGTGGCGCCGCGCTCTCCTCGATGGTGCCCCGCCATGCGCCGGCGCCGGCGCGTGCGGCCCTCCACCGGGGGACCGCGCACGACCCGGTGGTCCCCCGGAGCCCGGCGGAACGGTCGCAGGAGCCCGCCCCGCCGGCGATCGTCGAGGCGGTGGCGCCACCCGCGACCGCCTACCCCGAGCGCGCGCTGCGGCCCCACGAGATCTTCGGATTCGCGCCGTACTGGAACCTCGGCGCCGCGTGGGGCTACCCCCTGCGCGAGCTCACCACCGTCGCCTACTTCGGGGTCGACGTCGCCGCCGACGGGTCGCTGCTCCACAGCGGTGACGGCTGGGACGGCTACCAGAGCCCCGCGCTCACCGACCTCGTCGCTCGGGCTCATGGCGCCGGCGCCGGGGTGGTGCTCACCGCCAAGCAGTTCGACGCGGCCGCGCTCCACACCCTCGTCGGCGACCTGAGCGCGCCGGCGCGGCTCGGCCACGCGCTCGTCGACGCGGTGCACGCCCGCGGCATGGACGGGGTCAACCTCGACCTCGAGGGCCTCGGCAGCCAGGACCGCGCCTCGTTCGCCGGGTTCGCGGTCGCGGTGGCGACCGTGCTCCGCGCCGCCGACCCGCGGATGCAGCTGACCATCGACACCTACACCAACTCGGCGAGCAATCCCGACGGCTACTTCGACGTCGCCCGGCTCGCGCCCGCCTTCGACGCCCTCTTCGTGATGGCCTACGACATGCAGGGCGACAACCCGTCGCCGGTGGCGCCCCTGCACGGCCCCGGGAGCAACGACAGCGATGCGGTCGCCTCCTACGCGCGGACCGTCGGGCCTTCGAAGGTCGTGCTCGGCATGCCCTTCTACGGCGTGGACTGGCCGACCGCCGGCGGCGACCACGCGGCGCCCGCCTCGGGGCCGCCGAAGCCGGTGACCTACGCGGAGCTCGCCGCCGCCGGCCATCCCCGCTACTGGGACCCGGCCACCGCCTCGCCGTGGACCTCGTACCAGGACCCGACCGGGCAGTGGCACGTCGCCTGCTACGAGGATCCGCAGTCGATCGCGATGAAGGCCGAGCTCGCCGACTCCGCCCACCTCCGCGGGGTGGGTGTCTGGGCGCTCGGCATGGACGGCGACGACCCGGCGATGGCGCGGGCGCTCCTCGGCCGGGCTGCCCCGGTCAAGCTCGCGCTCGGCCCCACGCCCACCCCGGGCGCACCGCCGCCGGTCGCCCAGGCCGGCGCCCCGCCGCCGTCGCGGTCGGCTCCCGCGCCGCCGCCCGCGCGCCCGACCTCGCCGCCGAAGCCGGCCCCGGTCCCGGCGCCGAAGCCGCCGCCGCTCGTGCCGCTGCCCACCCCCGGCCCGGTTCCCCATGCCTCCGAACCGTGAGCCGCGCGCCGGCGCGGCTATCATCGGCCCCGCCCCCCTGACCCGAGGTTCTCGCGCCATGACCACCGAGGAACGGCAGGACGTCTTCGTCGTCGACGACCACGCGGTCGTCCGTGTCGGCGTCCGCAGCTTCCTCGAGGGAACCGGCCGGTTCCGCGTCGTCGCCGAGGCGAGCAGTCTCACCGAGGCGCGGATGCGGATGAGCACGCTCCCCGAGACCACCACGTTCCTCATCGCCGACATGCAGCTCAAGGGCGGCTCGGGGATCGACATCATCCGCGAGGCGCGGCTGCGTGAGCCCCCGCTCGAGGTGATCGTCCTCACGTCCTTTCCCAGTGCTCGCATCCTCCGCCGGGCGCTCGCGATCGGCGCGCGCGGCTTCGTGCTGAAGGAGGCGGGGGGAGGTGCGCTCCTCGAGGCACTCGATTGGGCGCAGAAGGGCCACATCTACCTCGATCCGCGCCTGGGCGAGGCGATCGTCGACGCTCTCGTCTTCCCCGACAACGTCGACCGTCAGGCGTCGGAGGAGCGCCTGCTCACCCTCCTCGCCGACGGGCTCACGGACCGTGACATCGCCCGCATCCTCAGCAAGCCGCAGGCGACCGTCAGCCGCGACATCTCCCTGCTTCTCAAGCGCATGGGGGTCACCAGTCGCGCCGCCGCGGTGAGTGCGGCGCTGCGGCGTGGGCTGCTGGTCTAGAGCCCCCGAAAAAACGGGAGCGGCCCGGACCCGGCGCGCCGCCCGGTCCGGACCGCCCGTGTCCCCTCTGTGTCAGCCCGCGCCGACGGGGATCCTCTCGCAGAGCGCGGTGTAGCGCGGGAACACCGTCTTCGCGAGCGGGACCATCTTGAGGATCTTGGGGATCGGTCCCTTGGCCCTCATCTCGCCCTTGGCGAGCGCCGCGGCGATGTTCACCTTGCCGAGCCAGAAGCGGTGCGCCACGTCGGCCTTCATGAACATCTCGACGTTCGGCGCCGGCGCGGAGTCGTCGTCGAAGTAGACCTTCGAATTTACGAAGTCCGCGGTCATCGAGCAGGTCGGCTCGGTGTAGTGGATCTTGAGCACGACCCCGGACTCGGCGAACTTCGGTCCCAGCTCGGGATCGCTGACCGCCTCGCGGAAGATCTCCCCGATGTGGGCGTTGACGTCGTCTGCGTCCTTGAATACCGCCATGAAATGGGTCCTCCGTCAGTCGAGCCCGATGTAGACCGTCTTGGTCTGGGTGTACGGGTTGAGCCCCTCCTCGCCGAGGTCGCGGCCGAAACCGGACTCCTTGAAGCCGCCGAAGGGGGCCACCGGATCGAGCATGTTATAGGCGTTGATCCAGACCGTGCCGGCCTGGAGGCGGTGGGCGATCCGGTGCGCCTTCGAGATGTCCCTCGTCCAGATGCCCGCCGCGAGGCCGTAGCTGCTGTCGTTGGCGCGACGCACCACCTCGTCGACGTCGTCGAACGACATCACCGAGAGCACCGGACCGAAGATCTCCTCGCGCGCCACGGTCATGTCGTCGTGGACGTCGGTGAGCAGCGTCGGCTTGTAGAAGTAGCCGCCGGCGAGGTCGCCCTCGCCGCGCCCACCGCCGGTGCGGCAGGTGGCCCCGGCGGCGATGCCCGCCTCGACATAACCCGCGACCCGGTCCTGCTGCACCTTGGAGACGAGCGGGCCCATCGTGGTGTCGGCGTCGAGCCCGTGGCCGAGCACGATCTCCTCCGCCTCGGCGGCGAGCCGCTCGACGACCTCGTCGTGGACGCTGCTCTCGACGTAGAGCCGCGACCCGGCGCAGCAGACCTGCCCCTGGTTCAGGAAGATCGCGGTGAAGGCACCCTGCACCGCGCTGTCGAGGTCGGCGTCGGCGAGCACGATGTTCGGGCTCTTGCCGCCGAGCTCGAGGTGGACCGGGTGGAGGGTCTTCACCGACGCCTGGAGGATGCCGCGGCCGGTCATCGTGCTCCCGGTGAAGCTCACGGTGTCGATGCCCGGGTGCTCGGCGACCGCCTGGCCGGCCTCGCGACCGAGCCCGGTGACGATGTTGACGACGCCGTCGGGGAAGCCCGCCTCGGCGATGAGCTCGCCGAGACGCAGGGAGCTGAGCGAGGTGTTCTCCGCCGGCTTGAGGACGACGCAGTTCCCCGCCGCGAGCGCCGGCCCGAGCTTGAACGCGGTGAGGGTGAAGGGGAAGTTCCAGGGGACGATGCAGCCGACGACGCCCATGGGCTCGCGACGCGTGTACGCGAACGCGGTCCCGACGATCGGCGACACCGGCAGGGTCTGGCCGTGGATCTTCGTCGCCCAGCCGCCGTAGTAGCGGTAGATCTCGCTCGTCACCGCCATGTCGACGTACTGGGCCTCGGTGAGCGGCTTGCCGACGTCGAGGGTCTCGATGGTGGCGAGCTCCTCGGCGTACTCGTCGATGAGGTCGGCGAGCCTGAGCAGGCACCGGCCCCGCGCGCTCGGGTTGAGGTCGCGCCAGGTGTCCTCGAAGGCGGCGCGGGCGGCGCGCACCGCGCGGTCGACGTCGGCCGCGGTCCCCGCGGGGATGGTGGTGAGCACCCCGCCGGTCGCCGGGTCGAGGGTCTCGATGGTGGCGTCGGTCTGGGCGTCCACCCACTCGCCGCCGATCAGCAGCTTGCGGGGCAGACGGTCGACGATCTCGGCCTCGGGTCGGCGCGGCCTGGTCTCGATCGCCATGGGCTGCCTCCTCACGGGACTGTTCGCCTCTGCTCAGACTGCGTACGGTATGGCCCCGGCGGGTCCCCGGTCATCCCCACTCTCCCCAGGGATTGCGCGAACGGGGGGGATGGCACGCTTGCCGCCCGGACGATCCCCCCCTTTTCCGAGAGCCGATGCAGAGTCGCGGGACTGGGATTTCGTGATCCAGGGCGCATACTGGTTGTCGCAGCGAACTCGATCGACGGTGTCGTGCGACGTCCCCGCGCGGCCGCGATGAGCGGGGGCGCCCAGCGCCCCCGCTGTATCTTCGCGGGGGGTCATCCGGCCCCCCGTCCCGCTCAGTGGCAGTGGCAGCCGTGTGCGGCGGCGGGCTCTGCGGCGGGCTCGGGCCTGCGGTCGCGCGCGGCCCGGCGGCGGTCCTCGCGCAGGCCGATCACCTCGGCGAGGACGAGCACCGCGATCTGGGCCTGGGCGCCCGCCCGCCGGCCGCCGGCGGGGGCGCGAACCCGGGCGACCGCCGCCTCGTCGGCCCCCCGGCGGCGCAGACCCTCGAGCACCGCCGCCGCCCGCCGGGCGCTCGCCACCAGGCCGACGTCGGCGTCGGGGTGGACGAGAGCGGCCTCGAGAGCCTCCTCGTCGTAGTGACCCATGGTGGCGACGACGACCCACGTGTCCGGCCCCGGCGCCGCCGGCATCAGGTCGAGCGACGAGAGCACCAGCCCGGCCTCGGGGAAGTCCTCGGCGCGGGCTCCGGGGTGCACCGCGCAGGTGCGGAAGCCGGCGATCGCCCCGAGGCGGACCAGCGCCGCCGCCACCGGGCTTGCGCCGATGACGGCGAGCAGCGGAGCGGGAAGGTGGGGCTCCACGAAGATCTCCAGGGCGCCGCCGCTCGGACAGGTTGTCTGCAGCGTGACCGTATCGGTGGTCTGCGGCTCGGGCGGCGCTCCCGGCTGGATGCGGACCAGCCGGGGTGCGCCGTCCTGGAGGGCGCGGAGCGCCTCACGCTGAACCATCGGCTCGGAGCAGCTGCCGCCGACCCACCCGCGCATCCGGCCGTCCGCGGTGATCACCGCGGTGTCGCCGGGATGCGCCGAGGTGGGCGGCTCGCAGCGCACCACCGTGGCCACCGCGCAGGGTGTGCCCCTGGCGGCGTGCTCCGCGATCAGGGAGATGAGCTCGGGGTCTATTCGGTCACCCCCGCACCGCGCAGCGCGGCCCACACCTTGTCGGAGGTGACCGGCATGTCGATGTTGCGCACCCCCAGGTGGGCGAGGGCGTCGATCACCGCGTTGACGTACGCCGCCGGCGAGCCCACCGTCGCCGACTCGCCGACCCCCTTGGCGCCGATGGGATGGTGCGGCGACGGCGTCACCGTCTGGCCGAGCTCGAAGCGCGGCGTCTCCCAGGCGGTGGGGATCAGGTAGTCCATGAAGCTCGAGCCGATGCAGTTGCCGTCGTCGTCGAAGGTGATGAGCTCCATGAAGGCGATCCCGTAGCCCTCGGTGAGGCCGCCGTGGATCTGCCCCTCGACGATCATCGGGTTGATGCGCACCCCGCAGTCGTCGACCGCGACCATGCGCCGCACCTTCACCTCGCCGGTGCCCTTGTCGATGTCGACGACCACCAGGTAGGTGCCGTACGGGTAGGTCATGTTCGGCGGGTCGTAGTAGACGACGCCCTCCAGCCCCGCCTCCATCCCCTCGGGGAGGTTGGTGTAGGCGGCGAAGGCGCAGTCCTGGATGGTCTTCGCACGGTCGGGCGAGCCCTTGACGTGGAAGCGGCCACGCTCGAACTCGATGTCCTCCTCCGCGGCCTCGAGCAGGTGCGCGGCGAGTGACCGTGCCTTGGCCCGCAGCTTGCGCGCCACCATCGCGGTGGCGGCGCCGCCGACCGGCGTCGAGCGCGATGCGTAGGTGCCCAGGCCGTACGGGGTGTTGTCGGTGTCCCCCTCCTGGACCTCGACGTCGGCCGCGGGGATGCCCAGCTCCTCGGCGACGATCTGGGCGAAGGTGGTCATGTGCCCCTGGCCCTGGGTCTGCACGCCGAGCTTGAGCACCGCCTTGCCGGTGGGATGCACCCGCAGCTCCGCGGAGTCGAACATGCGCAGCCCCGCGATGTCGTACTCGGCGCCCTTGCCGGCGCCGACCACCTCGGTGAAGCTGGCCACGCCGATGCCCATGAGCTCGCCGCGGGCGCGCTTCTCCGCCTGCTCCCGGCGCAGCTCGTCGTAGCCGAGCATCTCCAGGGCGAGGCGCATCGCCTTGGGGTAGTCGCCGCTGTCGTAGATGAACCCGGTCGCGGACTTGTAGGGGAACGCCTCGGGAGGGATGAAGTTGCGCATCCGCAGCTTCGCCGGGTCCTCACCGAGCTCGATGGCGGCGCTCTCCACCAGCCGCTCGATCATGTACGACGCCTCGGTCACCCGGAAGGAGCAGCGGTAGGCGACGCCGCCCGGCGCCTTGTTGGTGTAGTACCCGTCGGCGGTGATGTGCGCGGTGGGGATGTCGTACGAGCCGGTGACGATGTGGAAGAGCCCCGCCCGGACCTTGGTGGGCTGGGCGTCCGCGAAGAAGGCGCCGTTGTCGCTGAGCAGGCTCACCCGCAGCGCGGTCATCCGCCCGGTCTCGTCGAGCGCCATCTGCCCGCTCATGTGGAAGTCGCGGGCGAAGCCGGTGGAGATGAGGTTCTCGTAGCGGTCCTCGACCCACTTCACCGGCCGGCCGATGAGCAGCGACGCCGCCGTCGCCACCACGTAGCCGGGATAGATCGGCACCTTGTTGCCGAAGCCGCCGCCGATGTCGCGGGTGATGATCCGGATCTTCTGCTCGGGCAGCCCCGCCACCAGGGCGAAGAGGGTGCGA
This sequence comes from Candidatus Dormiibacterota bacterium, assembly GCA_035544475.1. Taxonomy (GTDB): domain Bacteria; phylum Chloroflexota; class Dormibacteria; order Aeolococcales; family Aeolococcaceae; genus CF-96. Next base: position 7,003 of record DATKEY010000275.1, read on the forward strand.
TGTGCGTGGGGCGCCTGGCAGGTCATGTGCAGCGTCGCCTGCCCGGTCACCGAGTCGACGTCGGCGACGATCCCGCAGGTCTCCAGCGGCGCGGGATGGCAGCGCGGATAGTGGGTGGCGAGCTCCACCACCTTGGCGGCGCGGGCGAAGGCGAGGTCGGTCGCATCCTTGTCGCCGCACTCCCAGTGGTAGCACTGGTTGTCCTTCTGACCCTCCTTCTCGTCGCGGATCAGCGGCGCCCCCGGCTGGCGGGCCTGCTGCGGGCTGGTCACCGCTTGCAGCGGCTCGTAGTCCACCTCGATGAGCGCGCACGCGTCCTCGGCGACGGCGCGGCTCTCGGCGACCACCGCGGCCACCTCCTGGCCCTGGAAGCGCACCTTGTCGGTGGCCAGTACCGCCTCGGTGTCGCCGCTCAGCGTCGGCATCCAGGCGAGGTTGTGCTGCGCCATCAGCTCACCGGTGACCACCGCCACCACCCCGGGCACCGCCGAGGCAGCGGTGGTGTCGATGCCCCGGATGCGCGCGTGCGCGTAGGGGCTGCGGAGGATCGCCAGGTGCAGCATCCCGGGCAGCACCAGGTCGTCGATGTACTGGCCCCTGCCCTGGAGGAACTTCGCGTCCTCCTTGCGCTTGATGCTCTCGCCGACGCCGCCCAGCGCCGGCCCGACCGCCATCGCGCTCATGCTCCCGCCCCCACGCCCGCCGCCACCGGCTCGGGCGCCGCCGCGGTCGCCGCCTGCGCCGCGGCCGCATGCTGGATCGCCTTGACGATGTTCATGTAGCCGGTGCAGCGGCAGATGTTGCCGCTGATCGCCCAGCGGATCTCGTCGTCGGAGGGGTTCGGATTGCTCTCCAGCAGCGCGGTTCCGACGAGCATCATCCCCGGGGTGCAGAAGCCGCACTGCAGGCCGTGCTCCTGATGGAAGCCGTCCTGGATCGGGCTCAGCTTCCCGCCCTGGGCGAGGCCTTCGACGGTCGTGATCCGCCGTCCCTCGGCCATGGGCGCGAGCAGCGTGCACGACTTCACCGGACGGCCGTCGAGGAGCACGGTGCAGGCGCCGCAGCTGCTGGTGTCGCAGCCGATGTGGGTCCCGGTCAGACCCAGCCGGGTGCGGATGAAGTCGACGAGCAGGGTGCGCGGCTCGCAGTCGGCGCTGCGCACCGCGCCGTTGACGGTGACGGTGACGTTCACGCCTGCACCTCCTGTGCCTTCCGCAGCGCCGCTCGCAGCCCGCGCTGGACGAAGACGCGGACGACGTCACGCTTGTACTCGGCGCTTCCCCTGATGTCGCTCCTCGGCTCGGACGCGGCGGCGGCGAGCCGCGCCGCCTCGGCGATGAGAGCGTCGTCGGGCGGAGCGCCCGCGAGCGCGCGCTCCGCCGCCTCGGCGCGCAGGTTGGTCGGTCCCACCGCGGTGAGACCGATCCCGGCGCGGCTGATGTGGCCGTTGTCGAGCTCCACCTGCACCGCGACCCCGACGGTCGCGAAGTCGCCGATCTTGCGCTCGAGCTTCTGGTAGCTGCCTCCCGACCGGCGCTGGGGCACCCGGATGCGGATCTCGGTCATCACCTCGTCGGGTCGCATGACGGTGGAATACGGCCCGGTGAAGAAGTCCACGGCCTCGACGGAGCGCTCGCCGCCGCGCGAGCGCAGGACGAAGCTCGCCTGCAGGGCGAGCATCACCGCCCCCCAATCGCCCGCGGGGTCGGCATGGCACACCGACCCCGCGGCGGTGCCCATGTTGCGCACCAGCGGATCGGAGATCAGCCGCACCGCGTCGTGAAGGATGGGGCAGTCGCGCCGCAGCTCCGGCGACGCCTCGATGTCGCAGTGGCGCACTCTGGCGCCGATCCGCAGGATGCTGCCGTCGCTGCTCATGAACACCAGGTCGTCGATGCGTCCGAGGTCGACCACCAGGGAGGGGGCGGCCAGCCGCAGCTTCATCAGAGGGATCAGGCTCTGACCCCCGGCGAGCACCTTGGCGTCCTCGCCACGCTGGCCGAGGGTGGCGAGCGCCTCGTCGAGGGTCGGTGGCGCCAGGTAGTCGAAGGCGGCAGGAAACATGCGGAGACCTCCGGGTCCGGTTGTGCGACCCGGGTGTATCAAGCCCTCGCGACGGGGTCACTATGGATCGGGTGTGAATAGGAAAGCGGTGAATACTCACCGCCCCACACGAACGGCCCGAAAGACCCCTACGGACCCGGCGACGCGTAGATCTCGCAGCGATCGGGGACGCTGCTGATGATCACCGGCACCGACACCTGCTTCGGCAGCGTCGTGACAGTGTCGGTCGAGGTGTCGCCGCCGGTGATCGCGCCGCCCGTGTAGCAGACCGCCGTCAGGGTCACGCCGGTGACCGTGATCCCCGCGGCGGCCGTCATCGTCCCGGTCGCGGTTCCGTACCCGGGGCCGGGCCGGCAGGTGCCGCAGGTGTACGCCGCCGCGGCCACCGTCAGCGGGGGGATCGGGGTGGCGTCGATCCACTGCTCGCCGATCACCGAGGCGGTGGCGCGCAGTCCGCTCCCCGACTGCTCGATGCGTGCGGCGATGCCCATCGTCTGCCCCGGGGCGACGAGCGGGATGACGGCGTCCGCGCCGCCGATCGGCTTGCCGGCGCTGCTGAAGACCGCGAAGCGCACCGTCACCTGGGTGGCCGCATGCCGGGCGGCGGCGTTGTGCACGACGGCGACGGGGATGGTGGTGAGCTCGTAGACGCCGATCCCCGCCGCAGTCACGTCGACGTGCTCGGTGTCGGGACCGGGGGTGGGGGTCGGCGTGGGGGCCGCGGTCGGCGCCGGCGGCGGGGTGGGGGAGGGCGCCGGGGCCGGGGTCGACCCGCACGCGCACACGACCGCGAGGACGGCGACGAGGACGGCGCGCGGCGGTCGGACCATGCCGGCCACTCTACCGCCGCCGTGTGCAGACAGATGTCGGGGCGCCACCCTCGAGGGTGACGCCCCGACGCCCGCCGTTTTTGTGTCCCGCGCTGCGGCCGCTTCGGGCGGCACGAGCGCCCGCCGCCAGGTGAATATCGAATCGTCTGGGGGATTCGCGTTGCTTCACCGTATTCAACGACGACACCGGCCCATCTCGCAAACCTCAAGCTGCGGAAGGGTCCGGGGACCGTCGCGGGCGGGGCGTCAGCTCGCCAGGCGCCTCGACTCCAGGCCGGCGGTCAGCAGCTCGCGGGCCATCGCCTCGGCGCGCTCGACCACCTCCTCGTCGGGCAGGTCGGCCTCGGCCGCGGAGACCCGGTCGACGGCGCGGAGAAGGCAGCGGACCACCACCTCCGGGGTGCGGATGCCCTCCAGGTCGCCGATCAGCCGTGCGGCGGCCAGCTCGAGCGGGTCGGTCGAAGAGTCCATCTCGATCCTCCGGGGTCGGCGCCTGCCGGCTGCAGGGCAGGGACCCTCCACCCAGAGAACGAGGTCCGGGCGGGTTCCCTTGCGGCGCGACACGGCCCGGGACGCCAACGGGCGGGACCGCTCTCGCGGTCCCGCCCGACCCCACTCCCTCCCTTGCGGAGGATCAGGCGCCGGCGGTGACGGAGCGCCGCCGGCGGGCGGAGGAGATTGTCAGCAGCGCGAGGCCGGTGGTCAGCAGCACCAGGCCCGCGACGCCGATCGAGACACCGGTGAGCGGGACGCGGGGGGAGGAGGGCCGCGCCGACGCATTCGGAGAGGTGGCCGAGATCGATGCGACGCCGGTGACCGGAGGCTGGCCCGCGGGCGCGGCGACGGGCAGGGCGCCGGCGGCGGTGGAGGACAGCACGGACGCCACCTGGCCCGTCTGGCCGAGCACGTCGTTGACGCTGCCGATGGCGGCGCCGGCGACGCCGCCGTTCGCACCGACGGTGAGCAGGTGGACGGTGATCACCCCGGGGATCGAGATCGGGATGTCGCCGTCCTGGCTGGTGCCGCCGATGGTGGTGCCGTTGAGGGAGGCGATGTAGGCGGAGCGCGCCCCGTCGCTGCTGGCCTCGGAGTGGAGGAGGACGAGCACGAGCGCGCCGTTCCCCGCGGTGAGGTGGACGCCGTTGGTCGAGCCGCTGCCGTGCGACGCGGAGCCGTCGAAGCCGGCCGCGCTCGCCGCCTCGAGCACCGCCACGGTCGCCACCTGGCCGTTCGCGAGCCCGAGGTCGACGAGAGAGGAGCGCGAGTGCGAGGAGGACGAGGCGCCGGCCGCAGTCGCTTCCGCCATCCAGTCGGCGACGGCGAGGGTCATCAGCGGGTTCTGGGGAAGCGCGACGAGCGCGCCGCTGTTCGCCGAGTTGCTCGACGCCGAGCCGCCGGAGATGGTCTGGCCGAGGACGCGCAGGCCGGTCGCGCCGGCCTGGGAGGAGCCGCCCTGGGCACCCGCCCCCGTGCAGCTGACGCAGGTGTCGAGGGGGTTGACGTGGGCTCCGTTCGCGGTCGCGCTGCCGGGAGGCGGCGGGGTCGTGGTCGTCGCCGTCGACGCGGTCCGCCGCTTCGGGGGCACGTTGACGAGGGGCGCCACCGGGGCTCCCACGCTGTTGACGGCGCCGGTCACCGCCTGGGCGGCGCCGCTCACCACCGGGGCGACCGGCTGGGTGATCGACGAGACCGTGCCGCCGAGCACCGGGCTGGACACGGGTGCCGCGGGGAGCGCGCCGATGGGCCCGACGCCGGACGCGGATGCGGCCCCGACACCGAGGGCGAGGGCGCCCGCCACCGAGAGCACGGGCGCCAGTCGATGCACTTTCATCAGGAATCCTCCGCCAGCCCCGGTCACTCGAGGCGCTGCTCCTGAGACGCCTCACGTTGCGGGAATCCTGCGTGACATTCCCGTAACGCCGGGTGCAATCGCGCCAAGGAGATCGATCCGGTGCGGGATGGCGCCGGATCAGACCGTCTGCTGCTTCTTCTCGCCCCGATGGGGGGCCGCGGCGGCGGAGCTCGAGGCGGGGCGGCGCCGCCGGGGGAGGCCGACGGTCAGCACCGGGCGGCGCCGGTCGCGATCGGCGGGCAGGGGTCTCGCGCCGATGGTGGCGCGGCGCACGGCGTACCAGATGCACGCCACCGACACGAGCTCGGCGCTGAGCCCGAGCGCGAACGCCTCACGGCTCTGGATACCGTTGACGAGAAATCCGAAGTTCTGGCCGAAGAAGCCGGTGAAGAAGGTGAGGGGAAGGAAGATCGTCGCCATCACCGAGAGCCGCCGGGTCTGCTCCCCCAGCCGGTTGGACACCGACGAGAGGTAGACGTCGAGGGCGCTGGTCACGATGTCGCGGTAGGAGTCGACCTGCTCGACGATGCGCACCGCGTGGTCGTAGACGTCGCGCAGGTAGAGCTGCCCCTCACCGCCGAGCAGGGGACCGTGCGGCCCGGCCAGCCCCTGGAGCAGGTCGCGCTGGGGGCCGAGCACCCGGCGCATCACGTTGAGCTCGCGCTTGACGTCGAAGATCTCTCTGACCGTGGACTGGTCGGCGCGCTCGATGATCGACGTCTCGAGGTCGTCGATCACCGCGTCCATGTCGTCGAGCACCGGGAAGTAGGAGTCGACGACCGCGTCGCTGAGCCGGTAGAAGAGCTTCCCCGGCCCCTTCGCGAGGATGTCGTCGCGGCGGCCGCAGAGGGTGGCGAGGTCGCCGATCACCGGGACGTCGGCGTCGGTGACGGTGACGACGTAATCGGGTCCGACGAGGACGTGGACCTCGTGCAGGGTGACGTGCTGTCCGTCGCCCCCGCGGACCGCGGCGAACAGGACGACGAAGATCTGCCGGCGATCCTCGTACTCGTCGACCTTCGGCCGCTGGTTGCGGGTCTGGATGTCCTCGACCGCGAGCGGATGGATGTCGAACGCGGCCGCGAGCTCGTCGACCTCGCCCGGCGTCGGGTCCACGCAGATGACCCATCGCATCGTGGCGTTCGGGGGGTTCGCGATGCCCTCGAGCTGCTGGTCGCCGGCCCGGGTCTCGATCACACGTCAATTGTGCCGTGCGCGTCCGGCCGGCCCACGCCCTGGGGTGACCCGCTTCCCGAGACCCGAAACCTGCATCCGCAGGTAGACGGCGGTATTCGCCGGACCTAGCATCGGCCCAGGAGCCACGGACCTCGGGGACCTGCGGCCGAGGCTGTGGGGCGAGGTTGGATTGAGGCGTTAGCGGTTCCCGCGATGATTCGCACACACCTTCGGTGCGATACGTGGGCGTGATGCCCCGGCGGCGGGACGAGCCCGGCGGCGAGGCGCGGCCTCCCACGCTGATCGGCTCGGTTCAGCGCGCTCTCCACCTGATGGAGGCCGTCTGCAATCACCCCAACGGCGCTCCGGCCAAGCTGCTGGCCCGCGAGGCGGGGGTCCAGCTCGGCACCGCCTATCACCTGCTCCGCACCCTCGTCCACGAGGGCTACGTCGCCCGCCTCCCCGACGGCTCCTACGTCCTCAGCGACCGGGTCGCCAGCCTCCTCGCCCACAGCCGGTTCCAGGCGGCGCTGAACCGGGTCCGGCCGGCGCTCGCGCTGCTCCGCGACGAGGTCCGGGCGGCCGCCTACCTCGCCCTCTACGAGGACGGCGAGATCGTCGTCCGGGAGATCGTCGACGGCCCGACGACCCCGCGAGTGGACGTCTGGGTCGGCTTCCACGACGCCGGCCACGCCACCGCCCTGGGCAAGTGCGTCCTCGCCAGCCTCGATCCGGAGCTGCGGAGCGACTACCTCGCCCGCCACCGGCTCAACGATCTCACCCCGAACACGATCACCGACCCCACCCGGCTCCTCCGCGAGCTCGCCGCCGGCGAGGCCGACGGGCTGATCATGGACTTCGAGGAGTACTCCCTCGGCGTCGCCTGCTCGGCGACGCCGATCGGAGACGGGAGCGCGATCGGCGCGGTCGGCCTCTCCATGCCGGCGAACCGCATCCGCGCCCTCGAGATCGGCGGAGACACCCTCCGCCGCACTGCGGCGCGAGTGTCGCGCGCGCTCGCGCTGAGCGCCGTCTGAGCGGGTCTGGAGGCACTTCAGCATCTGAAAACTCCCCCCTTTTGAGCCGGTCACCGGCTCTGGTCCACTTCGACCAACAGCCGAACGCCGCCCCCAGGGCGTTCGGCTCACGCATGAGGGAAGAGGCGATGCCCACAAATTGGAGATGGAAAAGGCACTGGCCTGAGATCCCGGAGGTCGCGCCGATCGACGTGATGCCGGCGTCGAACGGCGAGTTCATCCCGAAGGAGCCGTCGCAGAACCAGCTGCGGATCATGGCGCTCCAGAACAGCAAGATCGAGGAGCTGCGCCGCAAGTTCGGGATGAGCCGCCGCGACTTCGTCCGCACCGCCGCCGCCTTCTCGGTCGGCGTGTGGGCGGTCGACCAGGTGACGGGCGGGCGCTGGGGACGCTTCAGCTTCAACCCCACCGCCGCACCCATCGGCCCCAGCGACGCCTGCGACCTCGAGAACCCGGGCTCGCAGCTCGCCAACCTCCCTGGTGAGTTCATCCTCGACACCCAGGGTCACTGCCTCGACTCCGCCGGCAAGTGGCGCATCGCCCAGCCGGACTTCGAGTACTTCCTCAGCATCTGGACGACCCCCGCGTGGGGTGGTCCTCCCGGCGTCACCGAGGGCAGGCCCCACGGGATGGGCGGCGGCGAGGTCGACAAGATGGAGAACCTCGGCCGCACGATGTTCTTCCGGGAGTCCTTCCTGAACTCCTCGGCGGACGTGGTGCTGCTCACCGCTCTCCCCAACCTCCCCGACGACACCAACATCACCCCGATGAAGTTCGCGACCGAGACTCGCGACATGATCAACGGCATCACCCACTCGGAGCGGTGCTTCATCCATGCGTTCACCGAGCCGAACCGCGGCTACATGGGCGAGGGCGTGGTGCCGGCGCACCAGGTCGAGGACTACGAGTGGATGACCAAGACCAACCAGGCGGCCGACGTCCGCGGCTGGAAGCTGTACTGCGGGTGGGGTGATCCCTTCCCGAACATCAACGGCTGGTGGTTCGACGACGAGCTCGGACTCTCGGTGGTGAACCACATCCGCAAGATCTCCCAGATGCCGGGTGCGCGCCCGCCGGTCGTCTGCACCCACAAGGGCCTCGCCTTCAACGGCACCTTCGACTCCGCCCACTTCTCGCCACGCGACATGGGCGTGATCGGCCGTCAGTTCCCCGACATCACGTTCTACACCTATCACTCCGGATACGACGGCGAGTACATGGCCGCCTATCCGGGCGACGACAAGGCCAACTCCAGCAACCGCGGCGTCGACGCCTTCATCAAGAGCCTGCGCGAGAACGCCTGGGACGCCACCCGCTTCATCCCGCCCGGCCTTCAGCACGGCAACACCGTGAACATGTACGCCGAGCTCGGGACCACGTGGTGGGGCAACATGGGCGACGCCGACCAGGCGACGCACCTCCTGGGCAAGCTGATCACCTATGTCGGGCCGCGGCGGATCGTGCTCGGCACCGACTGCATCTGGTACGGCTCGCCGCAGCCGCAGTTCGTCATGCTCCGCGCCCTCCAGTTCAGCGAGCAGGCCAAGGAGTTCTACAACCTGCCCTACGGCCTCGACGGCGACCGCTGGGACCCGACCAAGAACTCGATGAGCGGGAGCAGCTACCCGTCGACCGGGCATCCGAACGTCACCGGCTGGCCGCGTGACGGCAGGGCCCATCCCGAGCGCAGCATCCGCAACGGCATCTTCGGCCGCAACGCCGCCGAGGCATACGGCGTCGATCCGGACGCCATCCGCGGGGCGATCAGCTGCGACCAGGTCCAGAAGATGCGCGACGCCTACCTGATCAACCCGATGACTCCGCAGGAGTCGATGCCGCTGCGCTCCAACCTGATCGCCGGTCCGCGCACCCGGCGCGAGTTCTTCAACTTCGTCAAGACCGACTACCCGTGGTAGGAGGGGAATCGAAATCCATGAGACGAGTCCTGACAGCGCTCGCAGCGCTCGGGGCGGTGCTGGTGATGGCCGTGCCCGCCCAGGCGGGAGGACCGCCATTCCAGGCGGGGCCGAAGCACGGTGACCAGTTCACCTCCACCTCGGCCGATCCCAACACCGGCGAGGTCCAGATCTTCAACCTGAACGCCCGCCAGCCCTCGGCGGTGCACTGCGTCGGTGACGGCCCGTACGCGAGCCTCCAGACCACCCAGCCCGCCGACGGCGTCCACTCCGTCGCCGTCGCGTACAAGGACGGCACCTGGCAGGACACGGTGGTGCTGAACATCGACATCATCGGCTCGAAGAGCGGCGCGCTCGGCCATGGTGCGGTCACCGGCGGGACCAGCCCGAAGTTCGGGCAGAGCGGCACGGTGAACATGGTGCTCTTCAGCACGCCGCAGCCCGGGGAGTTGCTGACCACCCGCTTCGGTCTCCAGGCGCATCAGGGCTGCCTGCCCGGTGCCCAGCCGGTGGGGCTGAACGGCAGCCGGGCGGTGGAGTGGGGGCGGGTCACCTTCGTGTCGGTCACCACAGGGTGAGGGCGATGAGATCTCACAGGCACATCAGGCTGGGCGGGGTTGCGGTCGCGCTGGCGATGGTGGCGGCCGGGCTCCTGATCGGCGCTCCGAGCGCCCAGAAGGCGCACGCCGACGGCGGCGCTCAGAACCATCCCGCCGACGTCTTCGTGATCAACTGGCAGTACATCCCCGACACCTTCCATGTGAAGCAGGGTCACACGTTCAAGTTCGGCAATTACGACATCATCTTCGGCAACCCGGGTCACAGCCTCACCGAGGTGGTGAAGGACTGCACCGCGGCGCCGTTCAACGGCAACAATCCCGGCAAGGGCAACTGCAACTACCCGCGGTTCAGCAGCGGGTTCACCGACTGGACGTACGTCAACGAGGTGCACAACGTCGACAAGCTGGCGCCGGGGACGTACACGTTCACCTGCCAGGTCCATCCGTTCATGAGGGGGACGCTCGTCGTCGACCCGTAGCCCGAGACGCGCTCGCCTGGTTCGCTGGGCGGTCGCCGTGGCCGGTGGCCTGCTGCTGGGGGTGGCGGCCACCGGCCTGATCGGATCGGTGGGGACTCACCCGTCGCCGCCGCGCCCCCCGTCGGCCTCCGGGCCGGCCGAGGGGACGTCGCCGGGTGTGACCCCACCGATCCCCACCACCGCGGCGCCGCAGGGGGCGTCGGGCGCCCCGGGCGCCGGCCCCTCCGGTCCACCCGCCTGCGCTCCGGCGGACCTCGGCGTCACTGCGACCACCGATCGGGGCGTCTACCACCCGGGAGATGTCGTGCGCATGACCTCCTCGGTCGTCGACCGCTCCACGCACCCGTGCACGGTCCTCGCCCGCTGCGCCCCGCCGGACGTCTTCGCGGCCTTCCGGCCCTCGCCCGGGGGTCACAGCATCGACTGGTACGAGTCCGCGCAGGGCCGGGGCTGCCCCGCCTCGGTGACCCCGAACGTACTCCAGCCCGGACGGCCGCTGGTCGAGCACGATTCCGCGGCGGCGACGATGCCGAAGGGTGGGCCGGCGTGCGGCACCGCCGGGGTCGACGTCACCGCCCAGGTGTTCCTGCTCGGCGCCGACCAGTTCGTCCACGCCGTCGAGGCGACGAGCGGCTTCAGCGTCGTCGCGGCCTGCCCGTCCCCGACCCCGAAGGGACCTCTGGGCTGATACTGGCCCGCATGGCCACCGTCCCCCTCGCCCGGCGGCTCCTCCGCGCCAAGGACCTCGTCGACGCGTACTACGCCGATCAGATCGACGTCGACGACATGGCGGAGGCGGCGTGCCTCTCGCGGGCTCACTTCAGCCGGGAGTTCCGCCGGGCCTTCGGTGAATCGCCCCACACCTACCTGCTCACCCGCCGGCTCGAGCGGGCCGCGGCGATGCTCCGCACCACCGATCGGTCCGTCGCGGACATCTGCGTGTCGGTCGGGCTGCAGAGCATCGGCTCGTTCACGACGAGCTTCACCCGCACCTACGGGAAGTCTCCCACCGCCTACCGGATGGCGTTCCCTCCCGCGGCCCACCGTGCCCTCGTGCCCACCTGCGTCCTGCGCGCGTACGGACGTCCCCAACGCAGCACGTTTCGAGAAGACAGCGTCGCCGCACCCCGGTAGCGTTGCCGGCGACCCGTCAGCAGGCGGGCGGCCAGTCAGTCCACGGAGGACCACCGATGATCAGGATCGCCAACGCGCAGGTGTGGGTGCACGACCAGGACGTCGCACTCCGCTTCTACACGGAGAAGCTCGGTATGGAGGTTCGAGCCGACGTCAGTCTCCCGGAGCTGGGCGGGTTCCGGTGGCTCACCGTCGGGCCTGCGGGCCAGCCGGACTTCGCGATCGTGCTCATGGCGATCCCCGGAGCCCCGGTGGTGGACGCGGAGACGGCCGAGCAGATCCGCACCCTCATGGCGAAGGGCTTCGCGGGAACGGTGTTCCTCACCACCGACGACTGCCGGGCCACCTACGAGGAGCTGAGCCGCCGCGGGGTCGAGTTCACCGAGCCTCCCGAGGAGCGTCCCTACGGGATCGACTCCGGGCTGCGCGATCCCTCCGGGAACAGCATCCGGGTCACCCAGGTCCGCGAGGGCATGATGGTCTGAGTCCGACCGGGGCTGGATCCCGCCGGGCCGGGGCAGTAGCATCCCCGGTCTCGGCGGGAGGTTCGGACGGGCATGGTGACGGGACGGAGGCGGGCGTGGGCCGGCGCGGCGGCGGCATCGGTCGCCGCGCTGATCGCGCTGGGGTCCCCCGTGTCGTCGGGCGCCGTCGCCGCAGCGCCGGCGCTCGTGGTCCCTCCCGACGAGCCGCCCACGCCGACGGCGACGCCCGCCGCGACGCCCGCGCCGCCGGTCGCCGCCCCGGCGCCGCGCCCCGCTCCCGCTCCGGCCGCGGCCGCACAGCCGGCCCCCGCACCCCAGGGAGCGGCGGCGCCGGCGCCGCCCGTGGACGGCACCGCCGCACCGGAGTCGCAGCCCGCTCCCGCCCCGGCGCCGTCCGCGCAGGCCGCCGCGCCGGTGCCACCCGCCACCGGTCCGGGCCGGGCTCCGCCCCCCGGCCGCCACCGGACCGTCGCGATCGCCCGGGAGGGCCCGCTCGTGGTGCGCTGGGTGGTCCTGCCGGCGGTCGCGGGGGCGCTCGCGCTCCTGCTCGTGGCCTTCGTGCGCCTCGTCCGCTGGCCCTGGCGGATGGCCGCGACGGCGCGGGTGGCGATGTCCACCCCGGTGGCCGGCGCGGCCACGCCGGCGATCGTCCTCGGCGCCGCGGCGCAGCGGCTGCCCGCGGCGGTGCAGCGGGACCTCGTCGAGCTCGCCGCCCTCCTCGAGGAGGAGGACGTCGGCACGCCGCCCGCCTGACTACCGTCCGCGCCGCCTCCCGGCGGGCACCGGCGCCGGCCGGGCGAGCTCGGCGGGCACCCGCGCCGGTGCGCGCAGGCTGAGCATGAACCGGCTGCCCTCCCCCCGGCGGCTGCGCTCGAGGGCCAGGGTCCCGCCGGCGCGCTGGGCGAGGTCGCGGCTGATGTAGAGGCCGAGGCCGGTCCCCGGCGGGTAGCCGAGGGCGGGATCGTTGACCCGGTAGAAGCGCTCGAAGATGCGCTCGGCCTGCTCGGGGTCGATGCCCACGCCGTGGTCCTCGACGACGACGCGGGGCGGCGCATCCGCCGGCGCCGACACCCGCAGCCACGGCTCGCCCGCCGAGTAGGTGAGCGCGTTGTTGACGAGATTGTCGAGAATCCGTCCGACGTGCTCGCTGTCGGCCTCGGCGAGGACCGGGGCGGCAGGGAGGACCTGCTCGATGCGCGCCCCGAGCAGCGTCGCCCGTCCCTCTGCGCGGCGGAGCGCGGCCTGCACGGCCTCGCGGAGATCGAAGACCTCGGGGTGCACCGGCACCGTCCCGCCCTCCATGCTCGCGGCGAGGAGAAGGTCGTCGATGAGTCCCGTGAGCTCGTCGGCCTTGGCCTCGACGACCTCGAGGGGGCGCTCCCAGCCGGGCGGGCCGCTGCCGAGCGAGCCGTCGCGCAGCATCGACAGGTACCCGCGCAGCACCCCCGCCGGGGTGCGCAGCTCGTGCGCGGCCATCCGCAGGAACTCGCTCTTGGTGATGCTCGCCTGCTGCGCCTCGTCGAAGAGCTGGGCGTTGCGCAGGGCGATGGTGGCGACGTTGCCGATGAGCAGGAGCATCTCGGTGTCGCCCGCGCTGAAGGGGTCGTCGCGATGCCGGGTGAGCACGAGCACCGCGCTCACCCGTCCGTCGACCGCGAGCGGCAGCACGGCGGTGTGGAGCACGCCGCTGAGCGGGGGGTTCACGCCCTCGTCGGGCGTTCCCAGGTCGAGGCCGCCGCCGACCACGGGCATGCGCTCGGAGATCGCACGGCGGATCAGCGGCTGGCGGTGGAGGAGAAGCCCGAGCTCGTCGTTGCCCGCGCCCTCGACCGCGTGGCGGCCGGCGACGCTGAGCCCACCGCGATCGTCGACCCGCAGCAGCACCCCTTCGTCGGCCTTCACGGCCGCGCTCACCCGGACGAGCAGCCGGGCGAGCACCTCGGAGGGGTCGAGTGACGCGGCGAGGTGGGCGACGAGGTCGACGCCGGCGCTGAGACGGCGGTTGAGGTCCTCGTTGAGCCGGCGCACCTCGGCCTCCGCCGCCCGGCGCTCGGAGATGTCCCGGAGGATGACCGCGGTGATGGTGTGGCCTCCTTCGGGGAACTCGGAGATCGTCATCTCGGCGGGGAAGGGCGTCCCGTCGGCGCGGAGCGCGGTGACCTCGTGGCGGCGTCCCTCGCCGCGCGGGGCATCGTCGCCGTCGCGATCGCGCGGGAGCAGGATGTCCTCGACGCCGTCGGGGAGCAGGACGTCGATCGGCCGCCCGATCGTCTCGGCGGCGCTCCGCCCGAAGATGCGCTCGGCGCCGCGGTTGAAGAGCACGACGTGGCGGCCCCCGTCGAGCGCGACGATCCCGTCGGCGGCGAAGTCGAGCACCGAGGCGAAGCGGGCCTCCGCCTGGAGGCGGCCGAGCTCGGCGAGCTCCAGCCGGCGGCCGAGCTCCCGCCGCTCGAGCTCGCGCAGCCGCTCGGTCTGGAGGCGGATCTCCTCGTTCTTGAGCATGAGGTCGACGAAGACGGTCACCTTGGCGCGGAGGATCTCGGGGACGACCGGCGCGAAGATGAAGTCGACCGCGCCGAGACGGTAGCCGCGTTCGAGGTTCGCCTCCCCGGCGCCGTAGGCGGTGACGAAGATGATCGGCGTGCGCTCGGAGCGCTCCCGCTGGCGGATGAGCTCGGCGGTCTCGAAACCGTCCATGTCCGACATCCGGACGTCGAGGAGGATGACCGCGAAGTCGTCGGCGAGGACCGCGCGGAGCGCCTCGCGGCCGGACTCGGCGCGCACCAGGTTCTGTCCGAGAGGGGCGAGAACCACCTCGAGGGCGGTGATCTTGGCGGGGTCGTCGTCGACGAGCAGGACGTTGGCGCGGGCGGCCCGCGGAGCGCCGCCCATCAGCGCATCCGCTTGTACAGGTTGGCGTCGGCGTCGAGGCGGCGGAAGCCGAGCCCCTCCACCCCGGGACCGAGAAGCTCGCGGGCGCCGAGTCCGAGGAATCCGAACCGCACCACGCTCCCGGAGAGCACCTCGAGGGCGTGGCGCTGCGGCTCGCGGTCGAGGTAGATGAGCACGTTGGAGCAGAGCAGCAGGTGGAAGTCGTTGAAGGACCCGTCGGTGGCGAGGTTGTGGTGCGCCCAGGTGATCCGCGATCGGAGGTGCGGACCGAAGGCCGCATACTCACCCCCGATGCTCACGTGGTCGCAGAGCGACCCGGTGCCGCCGGCGCGGCGGTGGGCGTCGACGTAGCCGGCGAGCCGTCGCAGCGGGACCCGGCCCTCGGCCGCACGCTCGAGCAGCGCCGGATCGACGTCGGAGCCGTACAGGCGGGTTCGCTCGAGCAGCCCCTCCTCGGCGAGGAGCACGGCCATCGAGAACACCTCCTCGCCGGTGCTGCAGCCGGCGTGCCAGATGCGGATCGACGGATGGCTGCGCAGCCAGGGGACGACGTGGCGGCGGACCGCCCCGAAGAGGCGGGGATCGCGGAACATCGACGTCACGTTGACGGAGATCGTGCGCACGAAGCGGCGCATGCTCTCGGCGTCGTGGAGCACCCGGGCCTGGAGGGCGGAGACGGTGGCCACGCCCTCGGCATCCATGCAGAGGCGCAGCCGGCGCCGCAGCGACGGTGAGGTGGAGCGGCCGAAGTCGAGGCCGAAGTGCCGGCGCACGCCCTCGAGGAGCAGCCCCACCTCGATGTCCTCGAGGCTGGTCGCCGGGGTGTCGACCGGGACGCTCGCCGCCATCAGCGGTAGAGGTGAACGCGCAGGATGGAGAGGAGCTGCTCGGTGTCGACCGGCTTCGAGATGTAGTCGGTGGCCCCGGCCTCGAGGCAGCGCTCCCGGTCGCCGCGCATCGCCTTGGCGGTCAGCGCGATCAGCGGCAGCGAGCGGTAGCGGTCGATGGCTCGGATCCGGGACATGGTCTCGTACCCGTCCATCTCCGGCATCATCACGTCGACGAGGGCGATGTCGACGTCGTTGCGCTTCTCGAGCGCGGCCAGCGCCTCGGCGCCGGTCTCGGCGGTCACGACCTCGAGCCCCTGGCGCTCGAGCACAGCCGTGATCGCGAAGACGTTGCGGATGTCGTCGTCGACGACGAGCACCCTGCGGCCGGCGAGCGCCGCGTCGACCTGCCGGGCGGCGCGGAGCATCTGCCGCTTCTCCGCGGGCAGATCGGCCTCGACGCGGTGGAGCACGTGCGTCACCTCCTCGAGCAGCCGCTCGGGAGAGCGCACGTCCTTGAGCACCACCGTCTTGGCGGCCTTGCGCAGCCTGGTCTCGTCGCGGCGGGCGAGGGTCCCCGCCGTGTACACGACCACCGGCATCCCGCGAAGCGACATCTCGTCCTGGACGTTCTGGATGACGTCGAAGCCGCTCATGTCGGGAAGGCCGAGGTCGAGCACCATGCAGTCGAAGCGCTCGCGAGCGAGCGCCGCCAGTGCCTCGGCGCCGGTGGCGGCGGAGGTGATCTCGACGTCCTCGCCGGCGCAGAGCTCGCCGATCTGGGCGCGCTGGACCTCGTCGTCCTCGACGACGAGCAGCCGCTTGGTGCGCCGCTCGATCGAGACGGTGATGTCCTCGAAGAGCCGGTCGAGCGCCTCCTTCGCCGCCGGCTTGTTGAGCGCGCTCGAGGCGCCCGAGCGGTGGGCGCGGACGGTGTCCTCGTCGATCGAGACGATGTGGACCGGGATGTGGCGGGTGTCGGGGTTGTGCTGCAGCCAGTCGAGCACCGTCCAGCCGCTCAGGTCCTCGAGGTGGATGTCGAGGGTGATCGCGTCGGGCCGGAACTCCCGGGCGAGGGCGACGGCCTCCTCGCCGCGCAGGGCGACCACGCCCTTGAGACGCCGGGTGTTCGCCATGTCGAGGAGGATCCGGGCGAAGTTGGGGTCGTCCTCCACGATCAGGACGACCCGGTCGCCGGGGCGCACCGCGTAGCGATCGTCGTGGACGTCGGCGATCGGGATGGTCACCGGCCGCTCCTCGACGGCGGTCGCCGCGTCCGCGGTCGCGAACGGCAGGGTGGCCGCCCTGTTGCCGTTGCCACCCCCGGTGCGGGCGGGGGCGGCGGCCGGGGCGCGCGCGGGGACGGGCCGCTCCGGCGCCACGGTGCGGACCCCCTGCTGGGGAAGGTAGACGGTGAACGTGCTGCCCTTGCCGGGGGCGCTGTCGACGACGACGTCGCCCTGGAGCAGACGCACCAGCTCGCGGACGATGGAGAGGCCGAGCCCGGTGCCGCCGTACTTGCGGCTGGTCGTCCCGTCGGCCTGCTGGAAGGCCTCGAAGATGAGGCGCTGCTTCGACTTGGCGATGCCGATCCCGGTGTCGGTGATGCTGAAGGCGACGACCGCCGCGGCCGAGCTCAGCGCCTCGTGGTCGGCGTGCCAGCCCGACGTGGCCGGCGCGACCCGCAGCGTCACCGAGCCCTCCTCGGTGAACTTGAAGGCGTTGGCGAGGAGGTTGCGGAGCACCTGCTGGAGCCGCTTCGGATCGGTCTGGATGGTGGCGGGGAGGCTCCGATCGATCTCGACGGAGAAGGCGAGGCCGCGCCCGGTGGCGACGTGGCGGAAGCTGCGCTCGATGTCGTCGAGGAGCTCGGTCAGGCTCTGCTCGCCGAGGTCGAGTGACACCGTCCCGGACTCGATCTTGGAGAGGTCGAGGATGTCGTTGATGAGCGCCATCAGGTCCTGGCCGGAGGCGCGGATGATGTTCGCGTACTCGACCTGCTTGTCGGTGAGGTTGCCGTCGACGTTGTCGGCGATGTGCTGGGCGAGGATGAGCAGGCTGTTGAGCGGCGTGCGCAGCTCGTGCGACATGTTGGCGAGGAACTCGGACTTGTACTTCGAGGTGAGCGCCAGCTGCTCGGCCTTCTCCTCGAGAGCCCGCCGGGCGTGCTCGACCTCGATGTTCTTGCGCTCCACCTCGGTGTTCTGCTCGGCGAGCAGTCGGGCCTTGTCCTCGAGCTCCTCGTTGGTCTGCTGGAGCTCCTCCTGCTGGCTCTGCAGCTCGTGGGCGAGCGACTGGGACTGCTCGAGCAGCGCCTCGGTGCGCATGTTCGCCTCGATGGTGTTGAGGACGATGCCGATGTTCTCGGTGAGCTGGTCGAGGAAGTCCTGGTGGGTGGGGGAGAAGCGGTTGAAGGAGGCGAGCTCGATCACCGCGCGCACCTGGCCCTCGAAGAGCACCGGCAGCACGATGATGTTGAGCGGCGCCGCCTCGCCGAGCCCGGAGCTGATCTGGACGTAGTCGGACGGAACCTGGGTGAGGAGGATGCGCTCCTTCTCCAGCGCGCACTGCCCGACGAGGCCCTCGCCGAGCCGGAAGGCCGTCGCGAGGTGCTTGCGTTCGCGGTACCCGTATCCCGCGTGGTAGCGGAGGACCGGCTGCTCGCCGGTCGCCTGCTCCGCCATGTAGATGACCCCGTGCTGCGCCGAGACGAGCGGCGCGAGCTCGGACAGGATGAGCCGGGAGACCGTGAGCAGGTCGCGCTGTCCCTGGAGCATCGAGGTGAAGCGCGCCAGGTTGGTCTTGAGCCAGTCCTGCTCGGTGTTCTTCTCGGTCGTCTCCCGTAGGTTGCGGATCATCGCGTTGACGTTGTCCTTGAGGACTGCGACCTCGCCGCTCGCCTCGACGCCGATGGACCGGGTGAGGTCGCCCTCGGTCACAGCGGTCGCCACGTCGGCGATCGCGCGCACCTGGGTGGTGAGGTTGGCGGCGAGCTGGTTCACGTTGTCGGTCAGGTCCTTCCACGTGCCCGCCGCGCCGGGGACGCGGGCCTGGCCGCCGAGCTTGCCCTCGACACCCACCTCGCGGGCGACGGTGGTGACCTGCTCGGCGAACGTCGCCAGGGTGTCGGTCATGTTGTTGATGGTGTCCGCGAGCGCCGCGATCTCGCCCTTCGCCTCGACGGTGAGTCGCCGCTTGAGATCGCCGCCCGCGACCGAGGTGACGACCCGGGCGATGCCGCGCACCTGGTCGGTGAGGTTGCCCGCCATCATGTTCACGTTGTCGGTCAGGTCCTTCCAGACCCCGCCGACGCCACGCACTGTCGCCTGGCCGCCGAGCTTGCCCTCGGTGCCCACCTCGCGGGCGACGCGGGTCACCTCGCCGGCGAAGGCGTTGAGCTGGTCGACCATGACGTTCATGGTGTTCTTCAGCTCGAGGATCTCGCCGCGGACGTCGACGGTGATCTTCTTGGAGAGGTCGCCGTTCGCGACCGCGGTGGTCACCTCGGCGATGTTGCGCACCTGGCCGGTGAGGTTGCCGGCCATCATGTTCACGCTCTCGGTGAGGTCCTTCCAGACGCCGCCGACCTCCTTGACCTGTGCCTGCCCGCCGAGCTTGCCCTCGGTGCCCACCTCGCGGGCGACGCGGGTCACCTCCCCGGCGAAGCCGTTGAGCTGGTCGACCATGACGTTCATGGTGTTCTTCAGCTCGAGGATCTCGCCCTGCACGTCGACGGTGATCTTCTTGCAGAGGTCGCCGTTCGCGACGGCGGTGGTGACCTCGGCGATGTTGCGCACCTGGGCGGTGAGGTTGCTCGCCATGAAGTTCACGTTGTCGGTGAGGTCCTTCCAGGTGCCACCGACGCCCTTGACGTCGGCCTGGCCGCCCAGCTTACCTTCCGTACCCACTTCGCGGGCGACGCGGGTGACTTCGGAAGCGAAGGCGTTGAGCTGGTCGACCATGGTGTTGATCGTGTTCTTCAGCTCG
Source organism: Candidatus Dormiibacterota bacterium (assembly GCA_035544475.1). Lineage (GTDB taxonomy): Bacteria > Chloroflexota > Dormibacteria > Aeolococcales > Aeolococcaceae > CF-96. The sequence continues at coordinate 26,242 of DATKEY010000275.1, forward strand.
AGGATCTCGCCGCGCACGTCGACGGTGATCTTCTTGGAGAGGTCGCCGTTGGCCACGGCGGTGACTACTTTCGCAATACCGCGCACTTGCGTGGTGAGGTTCGCGGCCATAGAGTTCACGTTGTCGGTGAGGTCCTTCCAGGTGCCGGCCACGCCCGGAACCTGCGCCTGGCCGCCGAGGCGGCCTTCGGTGCCGACCTCGCGCGCCACGCGCGTGACCTCCGAGGCGAAGGAGTTCAACTGGTCCACCATCGTGTTGATGGTGTCCTTCAGCTCGAGGATTTCGCCCTTCACATCGACGGTGATCTTCTTCGACAGGTCGCCGGTCGCCACGGCCGTCGTCACCTCGGCG
>DATKEY010000276.1:0-3187 GCA_035544475.1 Candidatus Dormiibacterota bacterium
CTCCGGCCCGCCGGCGAGCACGGTGCAGCCGTCGAGCTCGGCGGGGTCGATCACCGCCGCGGGGCCGGACGCGGGGCGGCGGGTCGAGGGCAGTGACGGCCAGCCCTGGGGGAAGGGCCCGGCGGTGGTGCGCAGCGCCGCCGGGCGCTCCGGGGACGGGAGGTGGCGAGAAGGCGGGGGTTGCGGCCCGGTGATCCCGGTGATCCCGAGCCGGGGCTGGCCCTTCTCCCCGGCGAGCTGGGCGGCGCTCACCGCGCGGCAGAGCTGGCGGTATCCCCGGGTGCCACGGGCGATCAGCCGCAGGCGGGTGCCGTCGGTGAGGTCGAGCTCGGTCCCGATGACGGGGTGGAGGCCGGCCCGGGCTGCGGCGTGGGCGAGGGCGACGGCGCCGTAGAGGCCGTTGCGGTCGCAGACCCCGAGCGCCGCCAGCCCCGCGGCGGCGGCGGCCTCGGCGAGCTCGCGAGCGGAGGAGGAGCCCTCCAGGAAGGAGTGGTGGGAGCGCGCGGCGAGCTCGGCGAAGCCCGTTGACTTCACCACTTTTCTGTGTATACTCCTACCCAGTCGTTTCGCTGACGAACACACCACGGAGAGGAGGCGGAGTGAGGCCCCGGCCGGACGCCCACGTCCATCAGTCCCATCCCCTGCACCCCCGTCCCGGTCCGCCGAGGGCCCGAGAGGGGCCGGACCGCCGCTCCGCAGGCAGTCGCCGGCACACGACCGGCCGTGTCCCGGCCGCCCACGCCCACCGGCCCCTCCCCGGCGGGCCTCCTGGGCGGTCCGGGGCGCGGTCCCACGAGGGTCGGTCAGTCATAGCGGCGCACCACCGACCAGCGCGGCGAGTCGAGCTCGCGGCAGAGCTCCAGGCAGTCGCCGCCGGCGACCAGGCAGCGGCGGTACTCGCGGCGCACCGGCACCCGCCACCAGTCGGTCTCCACGACCCAGCGGTTGACGGTGCGGGTGACCTCCCGCCACCCGCCGCCGGTCCGCACCGCGGCCGGGCCGCCGTCCGGGCCGGTGCGCACCTCCCCCTCCGCCGCGTCGAGCAGCTCGGTCATCTCCCGACCTGCACGAGCGGCGCCGCCGGCTCCCAGGAGAAGCGGCGCTCGGGGAGGTCGCCGGGGTCGAGGGTGAGCCGCGGGCGCACCACCGTCTCGGTGCCGAAGCGGTCCTGGAGGCGGGCCACGGCGTGGGCCACGGCGTCGCGCTCGGCGTCGCCCCGGCGCCAGAGCTCGACCTGGCGTCCCGAGGCGGTCGACAGCTCGCCCACCTCGAGGCGCAGCCCGGTCACCGGGCCGGTCGGGTCGAGAGCACCGAGCAGGCCGAGGACGGCGGCCCAGATCTCGGCGGCCGAGCCCGCCGGTGCGGGGGGGACCCGGGTGCCCGCCGCCACCGGCCCCGCCTCGCCCTCGAGGACGAGGCCCAGCCGGCCCGCGCTCAGGCCCCGCTCGCGCAGCCGGCCGCCGAGGTCGGCGCAGGCGCGCTCGGCGCAGCGGCTCAGCAGCTCGCGGTCGGCGGCTCCACCCTCGATCACCCGCCGCTCGACCAGGGTCCGCGGGGCGGTCGCGGGGGTGACCGGCGCCTCGTCCTCCCCCCGGGCGAAGCGGTGGACGGCGAGGCCGGCGTCGGCGCCGAACTGGCGGCCGAGGTCGGCGGGGGAGAGCGCGGCGACGGCGCCGAGGCAGTCGAGCCCGAGGGTGCCGAGCCGGGCGAGGATGGCGGCGTCGACGGGGAGGAGCCCGGTGGGCAGCGGCGCCAGGAAGGCCGCCTCCTCGCCCGGGCGCACCCGCCGGACGTGCCGCGGGGTGCTCACCCGGGCCGCCATCCAGGCGGTGAAGCGTGAGCCGGCGACCCCCACCGCGGGGGCGACCCCCAACCCCCGGGTGAGCGCCCGCGCCGCCGCCGCCGCCCAGGCCGCCTCGCCGGGATGCTGGGCGTGGTGCCCGCTCAGGTCGGCGTAGGCGAGCTCGTCGCCCATCTCCACCGAGGGGACGACGGCGCAGAGCTCGCCGAGCGCCGCCTCCCGCAGCCGGTCCGCGGCCTCGACGTCGAGGTCGACGAAGACCGCGGTGGGGCAGAGCTGCTGCGCCTGGCGCAGCGGCTGGCCCGGGCGCACCCCCGCCGCCCGGGCGGCCGCCGAGGCGGCGAGCACCGGCAGCCGCAGCACCGGGGCGCCTCCGACGACGACCGCCTCGGCCTGGAGCTCGGGGTGGCGCCGCCAGGCGGCCAGCAGGCCGAGGTGCTCGAAGCGGGCGCAGAGGATGCGGGGCATGAGGGCTACGCCAGCGCGCGCTCCGCCTCCGCCGCGGGCAGGGCGGGCAGCGTGGCGGCGGCCGGCGGCGCGACCGGCTCCACCACCGGCTCCTCGACCACCGCGGGCAGGCCCACGACCTCGGCGGGGGCGTGGGGGCGGGGATAGCGGAGGAGCAGCGCACCCTCGTTCTCGACACCGCCGACCTTCGACTTCGTCACCCGCAGCCGCACCCGCAGCCCCACGACGTCGCCGTGCGCCAGCTGCCAGTCCAGCGGCGCACAGGCGACGGTGAGCGAGGAGGCGTAGGCGAGCGGCGCCGCCGGCGGCGAGGGGGAGGAGACGCAGGCGACCGCGCCCCGTCCCTCGACGGCGCCCACGAGCGCGGAGAGGGCGTGCTCCCACCCCGGCTCGCGGCGGGCCCCTCCCCCGAGGGCGACGGCGAGCCAGGGCACCCCCGCGGCGACCAGCGCCCGGGCCATCGCCAGCCCCGGTCCCAGGGCACGGCCGGGGGGCCGGACCACGTAGCAGGCGTCGAGGTCGGCGCCGAGGTCGGCGAGGAAGCCGGGGTCGAGGGTGCCGGCGAGGTCGACGTAGGCCACCTCCATGCTCCGGCTCGCCCGGGCGGCGAGCGCCTGGAGGAGGGTCAGCCGCCCCGTCGCCCGGCCCCGCTCCCCGGTGAGCACCGCGAGCCGGCCGCAGGGGAGGCCCCGGGGCAGCACCTCGTCGAGGACGGGGATGCCCGTCGACCACGACTCGGCGGGAGCGGGGCCGCCTCCCCAGCGGACCGCGGCGGGGCCGTGGCGGCGCTGCAGGCGCCCGACCACCTCGTCGAGGGCTGTCAGGGGGCGCTGACGCGACATCTCCTCTCACACCCACCCACTCACGGACTGGTTCCCGGCCTCGGACGTCGGGTCGCAGGGAGGGCGAGAGGCTGGG
>DATKEY010000277.1:0-2626 GCA_035544475.1 Candidatus Dormiibacterota bacterium
CGCAGCTGGGTGGTTGCGTGGGGCTGCCTCGCCGCGGGGCTGGGGAGCCTCGGCGTGGTCGCCATGGTTCACCACGGAGCCGGCGGCGCGGCCGGCCAGGAGCTGGCGGACAGCCTGGCCGTCCTGCTGACCTCGGGCGGCGCGGCGATCGCCCTGGTGATGCTCACCTGCCTCGGCCTGGTGGTGGCGGTCGACTTCCGGCTGGACCGGGTCGCGGCGCTCGCGTGGGCCCATCTCGGCCCCCGGGTCCACCGGGCGGCACGCGTGGCATGGGAGCGGCGGGCGACCGCGCCGGCGGCGGCCAGCCTCCCACTCCCACCGCTCCTGGTGGCGCCGCCGGAGGGCCTCCCGCCCATCGGCGGCCTCATGCCCGTGGAGAGCGCGGCCGAGCAGGCCGAGCGGGCAGAGCCGGTCACCGATCCGGCTGACAGCCCTGTGTCCGCGAGCGTCGCCGTCACGCCGCCTGCTGCCGTCGCGGCTCCTCCCCAGCTGGTGACCGCCGCGCCGGCCCACCGCATTGCCGGCGCCGAGCGGCAGGAGCGAGCCGCCCTGGCGACAGGCGCCGCCGGTGCATGGCGGCTTCCCCGGCTCACCCTGCTCGAGCACACCGGCGGCGACCGTGAGCGGCTCGAGCGCGAGGTCCGTGAGACCGTCGGCAAGATCGAGGCGACCCTCGCGTCCTTCGGGCTCGAGGCCAAGGTGACCGGCGTCAACACCGGTCCCACCGTGACCCAGTACGAGCTGCAGCCCGGTGCCGGCATCTCGGTGCGGAGGATCACCTCCCGGCAGACCGACCTCTCCCTCGCCCTCGCCAACACGGTCCGCATCGAGGCCCCCATCCCCGGCAAGGCCGCCATCGGCATCGAGGTGCCGAACACCGCCGCCCAGCTCGTCACGCTGCGCGCCGTCGTCCAGTCCCCGGACTTCCGAGCCACGCACAGCCGCCTCGCCATCGCCCTCGGCGCCGACGTCAGCGGGCAGCCGGTGATCGGCGACCTGGCGCGGATGCCCCACCTGCTCATCGCCGGGGCGACCGGCAGCGGCAAGTCGGTGTGCATCAACACCGTCCTGGCGGGCTTCCTCCTCCAGGCCACCCCGGCGCAGCTGCGCCTCATCCTCATCGACCCCAAGCGCGTCGAGCTCGGCGGCTTCGCCGACATTCCCCACCTGCTCGTCCCCGTCGTCGTCGAGCCCGGCCTGGCCGTGGCCGCCCTGCGTGGGCTGGTGCGGGAGATGGAGGACCGCTACAAGGCCCTCTCTGCGCACCGGGTGCGCAACATCGAGGGCTACAACGCCCTCGCCGGCGTGGCCCCGCTCCCCCGCATCGTCGCCGTGATCGACGAGCTCGCCGACCTGATGATGGTCGCCGCCGCCGAGATCGAGGAGCTCATCTGCCGCGTCGCCCAGCTCGGGCGCGCCGCCGGCATCCACCTCGTCCTCGCCACCCAGCGTCCCTCGGCGGACATCATCACCGGCCTCATCAAGGCCAACGTCCCCAGCAGGGTCGCCTTCGCCGTCTCCAGCGGCGTGGACTCCCGGGTGATCCTCGACGAGGCCGGCGCGGAGAAGCTGCTCGGTCGCGGGGACATGCTCTACCTGCCCATCGACCAGGGCAAGGCGCGCCGGCTGCAGGGCGCCTACCTCAGCGACCGCGAGCTCGAGCGGCTGATCGCCCACTGGACGGAGCAGGGCCCCGCCGTGGACGCCGAGGCGGACAGCGTGTGGGACCACCTCCGACGCGCCGCCCGCCTCGCCGCCGCCGGCGCCGGCGACGACCGAGACGACGACCACGGAGGGCCTGCGTAGACGTCACTCACACACCCGCTGGCGCAGAAAGGCCCGGGGAGCGTTTGCACCGCTCCTCGGGCCCCTACCAGACGGCGGCCCTGTGAGGGCCATCCACCCGGCTCCGTAGGCCTCAAGGATGGCACAGAGCGCGGTCGCCTCCCACATCAGGAGATCGATCCGTGCTTGCTGCCATCCTGCCCGTGACCATCGCGCCCTACGGCACGCGAGAGCTGCTGGCTCTCGCCGCCATCGCCGTCGCGATCGTCGGCATGGTCCAGATCGAGAAGTGGGGGTGGAAGCGCACCCTGCTTGTCAGCGGTGGCGCGCTTGCCGCCCTGATCTGGGTGATCCCCCTCCCCGAAGGGTTCTCCCTCAGTGCCTGAGCGGGTGCTCAGCCACCGGGATGAGCGGGGCCAGGCCGCGGCCGTCCTCCTGGCCGGCCTCGCCGTGATCGTCCTCGGCCCCCGGCTGCTCGCCGCCCACGGCGGCGCCGCCGGCGTCTCGACGCCCTACGAGGCCGAGTTCCGGTCTGCCGGGGCAGCGCACGGCGTGCCGCCATCGCTGCTCCAGGCGGTCGCCTCGGTCGAGTCCGGCTTCAACCCCCGGGTGCAGTCCTCCGCCGGAGCCCAGGGGCTCATGCAGTTCATGCCGGGGACCTGGCGCACCTACGGCCAGGGGCGCAGTCCCTGGGATCCCGCCGCATCCATCGACGCGGCGGCCGCCAAGCTCGCCCACGACGGTGCCGCCGGCGGTGATGCCGGCGGCATCGCCCGGGCGCTCCACGCCTACAACCCCAGCTGGCCCTACGTCCGGACCGTCCTGGCTCGCTGGCGCCAGC
>DATKEY010000278.1:0-18253 GCA_035544475.1 Candidatus Dormiibacterota bacterium
CTACACCGGAGCGGCCTTGCGTGCTTCAGCCGGAGAAAGGCACCAGTCACCTAGCGCTGCTGCTGCTGCTGCTGCTGCCAGTAGAGGGCGGCGCCCCGCTCGGCGGTCCGCGCCGCCCGCTCGCTCATCAGGGTCACCTTCACCGCCACCTCGGGCGCGGAGGCGGCGGCCATGCCATAGAAGACGCCGCGGTGGGGGGCGACGTCCCCGTAGTCGCGGCCGACCGCGAGCCGGAGGTGGTGGGGCCCGACGTGGCCGCCGTGGGTGGGGTCGAGCCCCGCCCAGGTGCCGTCGGCGCCGCACACCTCGACCCAGGCGTGGGACGCCCCGTAGGTGTGCTCGTGCTCGCCCTCGGGCCCGAGGTAGCCGCTCACGTAGCGCGCCGGCCAGCCCGCGTGGCGCGCGACCGCGAGGAAGAGGTGGCTGAAGTCCTGACAGACCCCGGCGCCGCCGCGGAGCAGGTCGTCGATGCTGCTGTCGACGGTGGTCGCGCCGGTGAGGTACCGGAACTCCTCGGGGATCCGCGCGGAGAGGTCGACGAGGGCGTCGAAGGAGCGGTCCTCGCCGAGCCACTCCCGGCGGAGCGCCGCCGTCGAGGCGGCGAGCGGCACCCGTGGGCTCGCGAGCACGTACTCGAGCCGTGCGTCCCGCTCGAGCGCCGGCGGATCCCAGCCGGGCGGCGAGGGCCGGCGTCGCGGCCGGGTGCTCTCGACGACCGTCTCCACGGACATCGAGAGGGTGTCGTGGAGTTCGCCGATGTCGACTCGGTGGACGGTGTTGCCGAAGAAGTCGACGCGCGACCGCGGCACCGCCGGCGGTGAGGTGATGAGCGCGAAGGTGAGGGTGCGCTGGCTCCCGCGGTCACGAGGGCGCATCCGCACCTCGTTGTACGACGGCGAGACCGGCTCGCTGTAGCGGAGGACGGTGTGGTGGGAGACCGCGAAGGTCAGCGCGTCAGGATCCACGTGTCCTTGCTCCCTCCGCCCTGCGAGGAGTTCACCACCAGCGTCTCGGTGTCGCGCGCCACCCGGGTGAGGCCTCCCGGCACCACCCAGGGGCGCTCGTCGAGGAGCACGAACGGGCGCAGGTCGACGGCACGGGCCTCGAGGCCGCCGGTCGGCGAGAGGCAGAGCGCCCGCGAGAGCGCCACCTCCTCCTGCGCGAGCCAGCTGCGCGGGTCCGCCTCGAGCTGGGCGGCGGTCGCGGCGCGCTCGGCTGCGCTCATCAGCCGTCCGAAGCCGACGCCGTAGCCGCCGCTCGCGTCCACCGGCTTGATCACCATCCGGTCGAGATGGGCGACGACGTGGCACCGCTGGCGGTCGTCGGAGATGTCGTAGGTGGGGACGTTGTCGATCAGCGGCTCCTCGCCGAGGTAATAGCGGACCATGGCCGGAACGTACGGATAGATCGCCTTGTCGTCCGCGACCCCGCTGCCCGGCGCGTTGGCGATCGCGACGTTGCCGCGCCGCCATGCCTCGATGAGCCCGGGGGGACCGAGCAGCGACTCGGGCCGGAAGAGAAGGGGGTCGAGCCACTCGGCGTTCACCCGCGAATAGATGACGTCGACGCGCTCGAGCCCGTCGTCGTTGCGGCAGTACACCTCGTCCTCGTGGACGACGAGGTCGGCGCCGGAGACGAGCACGCCGCCGATCGCGTCGGCGAGCATGCGGTGCTCGAAGAAGGCGGCGTTGTACGGCCCCGGGGTGAGCACCGCGATCCGCGCCTCCCACTGGCGGGGCGCGATCCGCTGCAGGCTGCGGCGCAGCCGGTTCGCGTAGCCGTCGATGCTGCGCACCCCCGCGGCGGCGATCCAGTCGCGCGCGAGGTCGAGCATCGCCTCGCGGGCCACCAGGGCGTAGGCGATCCCCGAGGGGACCCGCACGTTGTCCTCGAGCACGAGGAAGGTGCCGTCGACGCGCACCACGTCGATGCCGGCGACGTGACAGTGGGTGGCACGGGGCGGCCGTACCCCGACCAGGTCGCGGAGGTAGCCGGTGCTGCTGTACACCAGCCGCGCCGGCACCACGCCGTCGCGGAGCGCCCGCTGGGCCCCGTAGCAGTCGGAGACGAAGGCGTCGAGCGCCATGACCCGCTGGGCGAGGGCGCGATCGATCGCGCGCCACTCCGCGGCGGCGAGCACCCTCGGGATGGGGTCGAAGGGGATGATCGGGGCCCCGTCCTGTGCGGGGACGCCGAAGGTGATCCCCCGCGCGACGAACCAGGCGATCGCGCGGTCGCGCATGTCGGAGAGCATCGCGGCGTCGCCGAGGGCGGCGGCGAGGGTGCGCGCGTACGCGGGCCGGGGCTCGCCGGTCGCGGTGACGCACTCGTCCGCCCCGGCCGGCAGCGGAGGGCAGGCGGGGCCGGGGGTGGCGATCATCCCCTCACCGTACGGCCGGATCGGCGCGCCGGGGTACGGGCGTGGCGCACCAGCCCGGCGGGGGCGCTCTTGGGCGGGAGGAGCGGTGCCGGTCGGGACGCCTCGACGATCGGAGAGGGCGTCGATGCGGACAGTCACACCAAGGTGCGCTGCCGCGGGCGGACGCCGACAGCCGTGGGACCCGCGGTTCTGTGCAGCCCGCCGCTACCGGGGCGCGGGCCACAACCCGCACCCTGACCGCAACGCCGACCGACCGGCGGGGAAGAGAAGAGAGGAGGGTGTCCGAGCCCGTGCTGATCACCGAGAGCATCCGCAGAGTCCGCCGGCCCGGCCTCGCGGTGGCGGCGGCGGCCGCCGCCATGATGCCCGCCACGTGCCTGGTCGCGCCCCACCCCGCGCTCGCCGCCGCCGCCTCGGTGGCGCTCACCCGGACCCCGTGCGCCAGCGTCTGTCTCGCCTTCACGCCCGCGACCCTCGGCGTGACCGTCGGGGACTCCGTCACCTGGGCCGACCCCGCCGGGGCCGCGTGCACGCTGCGCCCGATCACCTCCCCCGATCCCGCCTTCGCCGGCGGCCGGCTGCCGGGATACGCGTACGTCCCGCGCATCCCCGGGACGTACGCGTACCACTGCGCCGAGTACCCGGCCGTGCACGCGACCCTCACGGTGGCGCCGGCGGCCGCAGTGGCGGCGGCCGCTCCCGCCGTCGTGAAGCCGGTGGTGGCCAGGCCCGCCGCCGCGAAGCTGCCGAAGACCGCCGCCGACCCCTTCGCCGTGGCCCCGGTGACCCACCACACCTCGGGGTTCGTGCCCGCCGCCATGGTCCTCGGCGGAGTGGTTCTGGCACTGCTGATCTCGCAGCTCGGGGCGCGCCTGGAACGGGGGAGCTGAGGCGCGGGCGCGGCGGGCGGTCAGCGAGTTGAAAGGTTGACCCCGGCAGACTCGCAGCGTCCCGCCCCGCCACCGGAGAGCGCCCATGAGGCTCGGCCGTCCCCGCGTCCCCCGCACCCGCCGCGGCCGGCTGCTCTCCGGCCTCGGGGTCGGGGTCGTCGCCGCCGGGCTCGCCTACGGCGGCTTCGCCGTGCTCGCGGGAGGCAGCAGCCCGGCCCCGCTCGCGCTGAAGCCGAGCGGCGGGACCCCCCAGCCGCCGACCGGCCACATCGCCGGGACGTGGACGGTGGGCACCGGCTCGGTCGCGGGCTACAGGGTCCGCGAGAGGCTCGCGATCCTCCCCGCCCCGAGCGAGGCGGTCGGGCGCACCTCGCAGATCACCGGGTCGGCGACGGTCGTCAACTCCGGGTCCACCCACACCGTGACCGCCGCGAGCTTCCGCGTCGACGTGAGCACGCTGACGAGCGACCGCCCGATGCGCGACCAGCGGGTCCACACCCTCGGCCTCCAGACCGACACCTATCCGACCGCGACCTTCCAGCTCGCGCAGCCGATCACCCTCCCCGCCGTCGCGACGACCGGGCAGGTGGTGAAGGTGACCGCGACCGGCCCGCTCACCCTCCACGGGGTGACCCGGACGGAGTCGATCCCGCTCAGCCTCCAGCTCTCCGGGTCGACCTTCGAGGTGGTCGGGTCGATCTCCTTCCCCTGGTCGGACTTCGGGATGAGCGCCCCCGACTTCGGGGACTTCGTGACGGTCGAGGGCACCGCGACGATGGAGCTCGACCTGAAGCTCGTGAAGAGCTGACCCGACCGAGTTCTCCCCGGAGCGCAAGGCCCGTGCCTCCCCGAACGTAGGGAGGGGGTGTAAGGGTCAACGAGCCTCTGCGGCTCGACCAGTCAAGGAAGGGGGGGTAACTCTCATGCGCATGATGGGCATCGCTGCCATGGCGACCGCCGCTGTGCTGGGTGGTTCGGCCATGACGCTCACCACCCATGCGAGCAGGGCTCACGGAGGCAGCGCACACGCGTCGTCCCACGGTGGTAGTGGCGGCCGGGCTTCGGCGAACGGCGGAACGGGTGGAGACAGCACCGGCGGCAACGGGCTGCTCTGCGGCGTGCTGAGCGGCATCCTCAGCAACGACATCAACAACGCGCTCGGTGGCCAGAACCAGCTGCTCAACGGTGTGAACCTGCTGGGCAACCTGTTCGTCCCGGTCCTGAGCAACGGCAGCAAGCCGAACTCGAACCAGAGCTCGGGCGGCTCCAGCATCCGCGGCAGCCGCGGTGCGACGGACAACGCCTCCACCGGCAACGCGGCCTGCGCCAACGCGGGCGATGCGGGCAACGGCGCCAAGGGCGGCACCGCCAAGGGCGGCTCCGGCGGCTCCGGCGGCTCTGCCAGCGCCAAGGGTGGCAAGGCCTCCTCGAAGAGCGGGGACTGATCTCGTCAGGACGAGGATGGGGCGGGCGCGGGATGCCGCGCCCGTCCCCTCCCCAGGGGCATGGTCCAGGGTGACCGCTCCGGACGGCCCCATGCGAGCGCGGTGACGCGGTGTCACCGCGCTCGCCCTTTTCTCCACAATGCGGGCTCGTGGCCACGCCGCCGCTCGCCGTCATCGACATCGGGTCCAACTCGGGGCGCGTCGCGGTCCTCGCGCAGACCGACGGCGGTCACCTCGAGATGCTCTCGGACGCGCGCACCTCGCTCCACCTCATCGACGACGTCGCCGCATCGGGCCGGCTCTCCGAGGAGGCGATCGAGCGGGTGGTGCGCACCGTGCGCGACTTCCTCTGCATCGCCGCGACCGCCCGCGCCGATCGCACCGTCGCGGTCGCCACCGCCGCGGTCCGCGAGGCGAGCAACGGCGACGAGCTCGCCGCGCGGCTCCTCGCCGAGACGGGGATCACCCTGGAGATCATCGAGGGGGGAGAGGAGGCGCAGTACGCCCTCGTCGGAGCGGTGAACGGCCTCGCCGTCGAGGACGGGTTGCTCGTCGACATCGGCGGCGGCAGCCTGGAGCTCTCCCGCTTCCGCGGCCGCGAGGCGGTGTCGACGTGGAGCCTGCCGTTGGGGGCGGGGCGTCTCACCCGAGGCTTCCTGACCTCGGACCCGCCTCGGCCGGCGGAGCTGCGCGCGCTCCGCGAGTACGTCGAGTCCTCCCTTCGCGAGGTCGGGGTGCCGGTGCTCGACCCCACCGAGCAGCTCGTCGGCACCGGCGGCACCATCCGCAACCTCGCCAAGATCCAGCGTGCGCAGATCGCCTATCCGATCCCGCGGATGCACGGGTACGTGCTCGACCGCAACGCGCTGCGGCGTGTCGTCGACCTGCTCGTCGCCGTCCCGCTCGCGCGCCGCGACGCCGTCGCCGGTCTCAGCCGTGACCGCGCCGACACCGTCACGGGCGGCGGGGTCGCGGTGCTCACGGTGATGGACTGGGTCCAGGCGCGCAGCCTGATGGTGTCGGGGCAGGGGCTGCGCGAGGGCATCGCCCTCGAGCACAGCACCCGCCTGCCCTCGAGCGCCGCCGCGCGCCGCGCCTCGGTGGCCGCGCTCGTGTCGCGCTTCACCACCTGGGAGGAGGGACGCGCGACCCGGCGCCGGCGCATCACCGCCGCGCTGCGCGACGCCCTGCTCCCCCAGCTGAGCTCGGAGCTGCGTGAGACCCTCGACAACGCCGCGCTCATCCTCGACGTCGGCCGCAGCGTCGACTACTACCAGCGCTGGGAGCACGCGGCGGCGATCGTCGTCGCCGCCGATCTGCGCGGCTTCTCCCACCGGCGCATCGCGCTCCTCTCCAGCACGATCGCGGGCGCCGGCGGCAGCCGGCCCAACGTCCGCGCCTACTCTCCGGTGCTCACCGCGGCCGACCGCCTCCCCGTCGAGCAGCTGTCGCTCATCCTCGCCATCGCCGACCAGCTCGAGCGCCGCTCCGACGGCTTCGACGGCGTGCCGCAGGTGCGCCAGCGTGAGCGCCGCCGCGCCGTCGTCCTGCGGCTCCGGGGCGGGTGCGGCGGCTGGCAGCCGGCCGACATCGCGCGCCGGTTCAAGCGCGCCTTCGGCCGCGAGCTCAGCGTGGAAGTGGACAGCTCCGCACCGTGAGGGTGCGGCGGGCTGCAGCGCTCGCCGCCGTTCTCGGCGTTCTCGCGGCGTGCGGGGCCACGCCGGTCGCGCTGCCGCCGGGCACCGGTCCCGACGATCCCGCCAACCGGGGCGGCACCCTCGATGTCGGGGTGACCCAGGAGCCGACGTCCTTCCTCGCGGCCGGGATCACCGACTCGATGAGCTTCTCCTTCGCGGTCGACGCGCCGGTCGTGGAGGGCCTGCTCTGGTACCGCTCCAAGGACGAGACCACGACCGCGCGCAGCCTCGCCGACTTCTGGCGCCCGGACCTCGCGGTCGAGGTGCCCACCCTCGAGAACGGCGACGTGCGCACGATGGGCTGCGCACCGGTCACCTACCAGGGCGCGACCGTCACCCCCGCGATGTGCGTGACCTGGAAGCTGCGCGGCGGCGTGCTCTGGCACGACGGGACGCCGTTCTCCTCCCACGACGTCTGCGCGACGATGCAGCTCTACTGGCTGCGCTACGGCGTCCACAATCCCACCGCGGTCGGCGGCACCAGCGGATACGACCGCCTCGTCGGCTGCACCGAGGACTCGCCGCTCCAGGCGACGCTCGCCTTCCGCACGACCTACGGCGCCTACCTCTCGTTGGGGTCGGGGGTCTACGGCATCCTCCCCGCGCGCCAGCTCGACACCGCGTTCCGCGCCGGTACCGACCTGGAGCGGACGCCGCAGACGGTCGACCTCACCCGGGGCACCGGCAACCCCGACGCCTACCGCGGCACCGACACGCTCGACAGGATCATCGTCGGCACCGGCCCGTTCGTCCTCGAGCGCTACGACCCCGCGCACCAGATCGTGCTCGTGCGCAACCGCCGGTACTGGGACCCGCAGCGGCAGCCGCACCTCGACCGCATCGTCTTCAAGATCGTCTCCGACGTCCACTCGCAGCTCGCCCAGGTGAGCTCGGGAGAGATCGACATCGGGCTCGACTTCCGGCTCACCTTCCTTGCCGAGCTGCAGGGCCTCGCCCGTGCGGGGAGGATCCGCATCCTCACCATCCCCGAATCCGGCGCGGAGAAGATCGACCTCAACCTCTGCGACGCCGACGGCGGGCGCTGCGGTCCGCAGGCGACGCCGAGCCCGTTCACCGCCGACCCTCGGGTGCGGCACGCGATGCTCGCGGGGATCGATCGCGAGCAGATCGTGCGGACGATCGCGCGCGGGCAGACGACGGTCCCGCCGGACTCCTGGATCTCGCTCGGCGAGGAGTTCATCCGCGATCCGAGGGTGCCGACGACCGCGTACGACCCCGCCGCGGCCATGCGGATGCTCGACGCCGCGGGCTACCACCTGAGCGCGTCGTGCCACGGGGGCCGCGGACGCGCGGACGCCGCCGGCCGGTGCATGGACCTGCGCTTCGTCACCACCTCGGGCAACTCCGCCCGCGACCAGACCCAGCTCGCCGTCCAGGCGTACCTGGAGAGGCTCGGGATCTTCACGGAGCTGAGCACGGTGAAGGCGGCGCGGCTCGTCGGCGGCTTCTCCGACGGCGGCCTGCTCTCCACCCACGCCTTCCAGATGGCGATGTACACGATCGTCGGGTCGGCGGACCCGGAGACCTGGTACGGCGCCTATCACAGCGACCAGATCCCCTCGCCGGCGAACCAGGGCGCGGGCGGCGACGTCACCGGAGAGAGCGATCCCCAGGTCGACGCGGCCTTCGACGAGGGCCGGTCCACGGTCTCGCTCGCCCAGCGCACCCGCGCCTACGAGCGTGCGGAGGAGCTGCTCGCCGCCGACCTCCCCGAATTGCCGCTCTACCAGCAGGTGAGCGTGATGAGCGTCGGCAGCCGGGTGATCGGGGTGCGCCGCCAGGACAACGCCTGGACGTTCAACGCGGCGGAGTGGTGGTGCGTCCGAGGGCGGTGTCAGGGGTGACAGTGGATAGGATGTCGTGATGGACGGTCCCGGCACGACGGCCGAGGCGCTCGCGGTCCTCGACGAGCAGGGGTATGTCGTTCTCGAGGGGCTGCTCGACGGGGCTCGGCTCGACGCGCTTCGGGAGGAGGTCCTGCCGCTGGCGCTCGCCGGTCCGCTCGGGCGCAATCCGTTCGAGGGGGAGCGCACCCACCGGGTGTATGCGCTGCTGGCGAAGGCCGAGAGCGTCGCTCCGATGGTCGAGCATCCGCGGGTGCTCGACATCGTCGACCACCTGCTCGAGCCCAACTACCTCCTCACCGCGTGCCAGGTGATCCATCTCCTCCCCGGGGAGACCGCGCAGGCCGTGCACTTCGACGACGGCTTCTACTCGATCCCGCGGCCGCGCCCGTCGGTGTCGATCAGCACCATCTGGGCGGTCGACGACTTCACCGCCGAGAACGGCGCCACCGAGGTGATCCCGGGCAGCCACCGCTGGGGCGACTCGGAGCTGCCCGAGGAGGACGACCCCCGGCTGCGGCCGGTGGTCATGCCCGCGGGCGCGGCGGTGATCTTCCACGGCACCCTCTGGCACCGCGGTGGCGCCAACCGCAGCGACGGTCCGCGCTGCGCGATCAGCCCGCAGTACTGCCAGCCGTGGGCGCGCCAGCAGGAGAACATGATGCTCGCCGTCGGGGCGCGCGCCGCGCGCTACTCGGAGCGCATCCGCGCGATGCTCGGATACAGCATCCATCCGCCGTTCATGGGATTCGTCGACGGCGTGCATCCCGCACGCCTCATCGAGGACGGATACGACGCCGGCAGCACCGGCGCGAGCGCGGAGTCGAAACGCTTCTGGGAGCGAGGAGGACACCTCACTCCGCGTGACTGACGCGGCGGGAGCGGTGACGAGTTCCGGTCAGGTGCTGCGCTTGCGCATCGTCATCGCGAGCACGGCGAAGAGCGCGATGAGAACGACGACGTACAGGATGATGTGCTTGGTTCCGAAGACGGCTGCGATCTCGATCATGCGCCGCAGTCTACTCCGCGCGCACCCCTCGCAGGGGCGCCGTCACCGGCGTCCGCCCAGTCCCCTCACGAACGCGGCGACGTGGTCGAGGGCGTCGTCGAGGACCGGTCCGAGGCCGTGACCGATGCGCGGGTAGGTGACGAGGCTGCCGTCGCGCAGCAGCGGAACCGCCTCGCGGAGGAGCTCGATGCGCGCGAAGGGGTCGGACTCCCCGGAGAGCAGCAGCACCGGGCAGCGGATCTGGGGCCAGTGCTCGGTGCGCATGTCCTCGGGATGCCCGGGGCGGTGGAGCGGATAGCTGAGCAGGACGAGCCCGGCGACCTGCTCGCGGGCGGCGAGCATGCTCGCCACCCTGCCACCGTACGAGTGGCCGCCCACGACCGTGCCGGCCCCCAGCTGCGCGACCCGGGCGGCGAAGGTCGTGACCGCGCGCTCGGCGTTGCCCTTGGGGAGGTCGATCGCCTCCGCCTCGACCCCGCGGGCGCGCAGCCCCTCGACGTGGGGGCGCATGCTCGCGGCGGTTCCCGAGGCGCCGTGTCCGAGGATGACCACGGCGCGGAGCATAGCTAGCATTCCGGAGTCCACTCAGCCGGCGAGGAGGCATCGCGCATGGCCACGACGACCGAGACGGGCGCCCGGTCGGCGCCGTCGCCCACGGACATCGGCAAGGCGCTCGGCACCGACTACTTCCTCATCCGCGACGACCTCAGCGACGCCGAGGTCGAGTACCTGGAGCGGGCGCGGCGCTTCGTGAACAGGGAGGTCCTGCCGGTCATCTCCGACCACTGGGAGCGCGCCGACATGCCGCTCGGCCTCTACCGCCGGCTCGGTGAGCTCGGGCTGATCGGCGACGGCATCGAGGGCTACGGCTGCCCGCCGATGAGCGCGATCGCCGCCGGGCTCGTGCACATGGAGCTCAACCGCGGCGACGGCAGCCTCGGCACCTTCCTCGGCGTCCAGGCCGGCCTGGCGATGCGCTCGATCGCGATGCTCGGCTCCGAGGAGCAGAAGCAGCGCTGGCTCCCGGCGATGGCGCGAGCCGAGAAGCTCGGCGCCTTCGCGTTGACCGAGCCGAACCACGGATCGGACTCCGTCGCCCTCGAGACCCGCGCCGAGCGGCGCGGGGACGAGTACGTGATCGACGGCGCCAAGCGCTGGATCGGGAACGGCACCGTCGCCGACGTCGTCGTGCTCTGGGCGCGCGACACCGAGGACGGCCAGGTCAAGGGCTTCCTCGTCGAGCCGCCCACCCCGGGGTACGAGGCGACCGTGATCGGCGGCAAGGGCTCGCTCCGCGCGATCTGGCAGGCGGACATCCGGCTGCACGATCTCCGCGTCCCGGCGAGCTCGCTGCTACCCCGCGCGACCGGGTTCCGCGCGGCGAGCCGGGTCCTCGCCACCACCCGTGCCGCGTGCGCCTGGATGGCGCTCGGCCACGCCGTCGGCGCCTACGATGCGGCGCTCACCTACGCGCGTCACCGGCAGCAGTTCGGCAGGCCGCTGATGAGCTTCCAGATCGTCCAGGAGAAGCTCGTGCGGATGCTCGCCGACGTGACCGCGATGCAGCTCTACTGCCTGCGCCTCGGCCGGCTGACCCAGGAGAACCGGCTCTCCGACACGATCGCGTCGCTCGGCAAGCTCAACAACACGACCAAGGCCCGCGAGGTCATCGCCGAGGCGCGCAACCTGCTCGGTGGCAACGGCATCCTCCTCGAGAACCACGTGATGCGGCACATGGCCGACATCGAGGCGATCTACACCTTCGAGGGCACCGAGACGATCCAGACGCTGATCGTCGGCCGCGACATCACCGGGGTCGGCGCTTTCGCGTGACTTGCGGGGGGTACAGACCCCCCGCAAGCTCCAAACACCGCCTACAGGTGTAGTGGCCGGATGGGGGATGCGAGCACCGCGGGGTCGTCCCAGCGCACCCCGGGCACGTCGATGTAGAGCTCGATCTCGTTGCCGTCGGGGTCCGCGATGTAGAGGCTGTGGGTCATGCCGTGATCGCTCGCACCGAGCAGCGGAGTGCCCGAGGCGAGAACCCGGTCGCGCGCCTCCCGGAGCTCGTCGTCGGTGTCGCCGACCTTGAGGCCGAAGTGGTACATGCCGAGCCGCCGTCCCTCCGGGACCGGCGCGGCCGACGAGCCGACCTCGATGAGCAGCAGCTCGTGGTGGGTGCGACCGCTGGAGAACATGACGAAGCCCTCGACGGGCGCTGCCGCCGGGGGCACGACCTGCCGCCAGCCGAGGACGTCGCGGTAGAAGGCGGCCGAGCGCTCGGCGTCGCGGACGTACAGGACGATGTGGCCCAGCTCGTGCACCTTCATGGCGTCTCTCCTGGTCGCTCGGTCGGCGAGGCCGCGCCCGTGGAGCACGGGCGCGGCCCCCGCCCCAAGTATCAGGCCGCCTGCTGGAGGACGGCCTCGATCTCCAGGCTGATCTTGACCTTGTCACCGACGACGACGCCGCCGCCGTCCATCGGCATGTTGATGCTGATGCCGTAGTCCTTGCGCTCGATCTCGGTCTCCGCCGAGAACCCGGCCCGCAGGAGGCCGTACGGATCCTTGGTCACGCCACCGACCTCGAGCTCGAGGGTCACCGGCCGGGTGACGCCGTGCAGGGTCAGCTCGCCGTCGACGTAGGTCTTGCCGCCATGGGCGCGCAGACCGGTGGAGCGGAACGTGATGTTCGGGTGGTTCGCGGCGTCGAAGAAGTCGCCGGAGCGGATGTGCTCGTCGCGCTGGGTGTTCTGGGTGTCGACGCTGCTCACGTCGATGGTGGCGTTCACACTCGCGGCGCCGTCCCCGGTGGCGACGATCTCGCCTCCGAAGCTGGTGAACCGGCCTCGGACCTTGCCGACCATCATGTGCCGGACCGAGAAGCCGACCTCGGAGTGGACGGGGTCGATGGCCCAGGTGCCGGCGCCGAGGCCGCTGAGGCCGCTGGTGGAGGGGGTGTAGGCGGTGGTCATCGGGGTGTCTCCTGTTGGGTTGAAGATTGAGCGTTCAACCTCTGAGCGCTACTATACCCCAAACCTTGAGAGTTCAACAACCCCCTGCTAAAATTGCCTCATGACGGCACCGAGGTGGCTCGACGACGAGGAGCAGAGGGCCTGGCGCGCCTACATCGAGGCGAGCCGGAGGGTCATCGACCTGCTCGAGCGCGACCTGCAGCAGGCGTCCGGCCTGCCGGTCACCTACTACGAGGTGCTCGTCCAGCTCTCCGAGGCGCCGGGGCGGACGATGCGGATGAGCGAGCTCGCCCGCCGGTCGCTCTCCTCGCCGAGCCGGCTCTCCCACGCCGTCGCCCGGATGGAGCAGCTCGGCTGGATCCGCCGGGAGTCGTGCCCGAGCGACCGCCGCGGCTCCTTCGCGGTGCTGACCGACGAGGGCTTCCGGGTGATCGAGGAGGCCGCCCCGGGGCACGTCGAGAGCATCCGCACCCACTTCCTCGACCACCTCAGCCGCGACCAGCTCCGCCAGATCCGGGAGATCGGGGAGGCGGTGGGCGGCCCGCTCCAGGGGGAGCGTGACGCCGCCTGCGACGGGGCGGAGGCCGCCGGCGCCTGCGACGGGTAGCACGACACCCGCGTCTGGACCGAACGAGTTTGCGCCCGGCCCGCGCGGCTGCTACGGTCGGATCGCGGGGCCGGAGGGGACGGACCCCGGGGAGGAGGGATGCAGTACCGCTTGCTCGGTCCGCTGGAGGCGGTGGACGGCGATCGTCCGCTGAACCTCGGAGGCCGCAAGCAGCGGGCCCTGCTCGCTCTCCTCCTGCTCGACGCCAACCGGGTCGTGGCGGTCGAGCGGATCATCGACGAGCTCTGGGGTGAGTGCCCGCCCGACACCGCCGCCAACGCCGTGCAGGTCCACGTCGCCGGCCTGCGCCGGGTCCTCGAGCCGCAGCGGGCGGGCGGCGGCTCGGCGGCGGTGCTCGTGACCCGCAGCCCCGGGTACCTGATCAGCGTCGATGCGGACGCGGTCGACGTGCTCCGCTTCGAGCGCCTCGTCGACGAGGCGCGCCAGATGCTCGCCCGCGACCCCGAGGGCGCGAGCGCCCGCCTGAAGCAGGCGCTCGCCCTGCGACGGGGGCCGACCCTCGCCGACGTCGTCCTCCTCGGTCCCGCGCGTGGGCAGATCACCCGCCTCGAGGAGCTCCACCTCGCCGCCCTCGAGGATCGCATCCAGGCCGATCTCCGTCTCGGGCGGCATGCAGCCCTCGTCGGCGAGCTCGGCGCGATGGTCGCGGCCCATCCGCTCGGCGAGCGCCTGCGCGCCCAGCTCATGCTCGCCCTCTACCGCTGCGGGCGGCAGGCGGAGGCGCTCGACGCGTACCAGGCCGCCCGGCGGCTGCTCTCCGAGGAGCTCGGCATCGATCCGGGCACCGAGCTGCAGCAGCTCGAGCGCGCGATCCTCCGTCAGGACCCCTCGCTCGACTGGCGCCGCGGTGCCGACTCCGCCCCGGCGCGGCCGACCACCTCGGGCCGACCGGCCGCCCCCACCCACCGCGCCGGAGCCGAGGAGTGGATGGAGGTGAGCGGGCCGTCCGGCGACCGGCTCTGCCCCCTCGAGGGCGGGCGGGTCGCGGTCGGGCGGCACGACGGCAACGACATCGTCCTCGAGGGCGACGACCGGGCCTCACGGCTCCACGCGGTGCTCGACCGGGTCGGCGGCGGCTGGTGCCTCACCGACCTCGGAAGCAGCAACGGCACGTACGTCAACGGCCTGCGGATCACGTCGGGGCGGGCGCTCCGCCACGGGGACGAGGTGCAGATCGGCTCCACCCGTCTCGTCTACCGGGTCCGCCGCGCCGATCGGGCGGAGCGGGTCACCTCCGTCGAGGACCGGCCGGCGATCCCCCCGTCCTGAGGCGTCAGGCCGGCGGGTCTCCGACACGCTCGCGGCGGGTGAGATACCAGGGGTATACGGTGCTCGCCGCGACGACCGCGGCGGCGACCTTCGGGGGCACCACGATGGCGGCGAGGACGGCACGGTCGGGGTGCAGCCCCATCCCCTGGAGGAGCAGCGCCTGGAGCGGCAGCGAGACCACGAGCATCGCCGCGTAGACGATCACGGCGAAGATCTGCGATTCGACGAGCCCCGCGGGCAGGACCGGGTGCCGCGCCTGGGCGATCGGGTAGCCGACCCCGCAGGCGATCGCCATGATGACGAAGCAGTAGCCGACCCCGGCCTCGTCGACGATGAAGCCGGCGATCGCCTCCGGATAGCCGCTGCCGATCCGGCCGGTCGCGACGACGCCGACGGCGACGAGCAGGCCGGCGGGCAGCCAGAGCAGGGCGCTCCACCCCAGCGCGCCGAGCCCGGCGCGGCGCAGCTCGCGGGTGTCGGGGACGCCGCTCATCCGGCCAGTCTAGGGATGGCCGCGGGAGCGCACAGAGGAGAGGCGGTCCCGCGTGGTGCGAGACCGCCTCCTGCAGGAAGTGGGTGCGCCGGTCAGTCGCCGTCGTGGTCCGCCTCCGGCGCCTCGGCGGGCTCGTTGGTGTCGGGCGCCTCGGCGGGCTCACTCGCCTCGGGGGCCTCTCCGGCCTCGTCGCTCCCTGCGGGTGCGGGGGCCGCCGGCGCGGCCTGGGAGTCGACCGGCGCCGGCGGAGCCGGGAGCGGCGGCGGGGCGGGCGGGGCCGGGAGGGCGGGCATCGACGCGTCGCTCGGAGCGGTCACCGCGGCGGGCGCGGCGACGGCCGGAGCCGCGGCGGGACGGGCGGCGGGGGCGGGGTGGATCGCCGGGAGCGTCGCCACCGCGGCGCCTCCGAGCGCCGCGGCCCCGGCGAGGGCGGCCACCATGACGAGGCGGCGGGTGATACGAGGCCTGATGGTCATTCCCTGATCTCCTTGGTGGTCGGTCCTGCCCGGCGTCAGCGGTGCTCGTGACCGCTGCCGCCGTCGTGGTCGGGGTCGAAGAGGTTGCGCAGCCCGTCCCAGCCGTCCGAGCCGCGGCCGTGGGCGCCCGAGGGCGCTGCGCCGGCAGTGGTCGTGGTGGTCGCCGGGCGGGCCGTCGCGGCGGGGGTCGGTGGCGGGGTCGGCGGGGTGTCCTGCCGGGTCGCGGTCGTGAGCGGCTGCGGCGGGGTGACCGCGGAGGCGAGCGTCGCCGTGGGTGCGGGGGCCTCGGTGGCGACCGGCAGCGCGGGAGCCGTCCCGCCGGGGGTGATCTCCTCTCCCCCGGTGAGCGACCGCCACAGGTCGAGAAGACCCGAGCACGTCGTGTTCCGAGCTCCCGCTGTCCCGGTCGCCTGGGAGACGGTCAGCCGCTGGATGTCGGTCCAGGCGAGCCGGGGCACGCCGGTGTGGTCGAGGTAGCAGAGGAGGTGGCCACGGGGGTCCTGCCCCTGCGCACTCATCCGGTAGTTCGAGAGCGCGAAGAACTCGGCGCCGGGCTCGTCGCAGCGGCTCCGGCGGGCCGACGCGACCGGCCTGCCCGTCTCGGACTGGACGGTGAGCCCGAGGACGTGGTGGAAGTGGACCTCCATGTCGTTGTAGCTCGCGAAGCTCTGGACCACGACCGCGCTGCCACCGGGATGGTCGGGGCGGACCCCGCACTCGACCTCGGCGAGGGCCAGTGCGTAGTGGTCCGCGTAGCGGTGGCAGCCGGTGACCGCGGGCCCGAGCTGCCGGACGATCGCCTGCTCGCGGGCGTCGGGGAAGCTGCCGGAGACGTGGGCCGGGACCTGCCCGGCGCTCGCGCGCAGGTGGTGGATGCCGGCGCCGCCCACGGCGCCGGCGACGACGAGGACGGCGGCCCCGGCGAGCGCCACCGGTGACCGGCGGCGGCGGACGGCCGGGGTGGCGGGGGAGGGGGAGGGCGCGGCGCCGTCCGCATCGCCCTCCTCCTCCTCGTGCTCCTGGTCCGGCGCCGGCCCGGCGGCCGCCGGCATCCCGACGACGGTCAGCGACGAGCGGATCGCGGGCCCGTCGAGCTCGGGGTCGCGGTCGCGGATCGCCCGCTCGAGGCTCTCGAGCTCGGGGCCGGGCTCGAGCCGCAGCCGGGCGTTCGCGCAGGCGGCGAGCGCGGTCTCGTGGCGGCCACTGCGGTGGAGGGCGAGCATCAGCAGCGCGAGCAGCCGCTCGCTCTGCGGGTGGGCGGCGACGAGCGCCTCGAGCTCGGGGACGAGCGCGGCGTGGCGGCCCATCTCGAGATCCGCCTGGACGCGGTCGGCGATCGCCTCGACACGAAGCCGGTTGAGGCGCGCGGCCTCTCCCTGCGCCGCTCCCGCGAGGCCGGCGCCGGTGAGGGCGGGGCCCGACCAGAGCGAGCACGCCTCGCGCAGCAGCGCCGACGCGCGCACCGGGTCGGCGCCCGCCAGCCCGCGTGCCTCGGCGGTGAGACGCTCGAAGCGGCAGAGGTCGACGGTGTCCGGGTCGGCCCACAGCCGGACACCGGCCCCGTCCGCGATGAGGATGCTCGGCGCACCGGGAGCGCGACCCGGGTCGAGCGCCTCGCGCAGGGCGTCGACCTGCGCTCGGAGCGCCGCCGCCGGGCGGCGGGGCACAGTCCCGCCCCACATCGCGTCGACGAGCACGCCCGCGGGCACGGCCTCTCCGGTGTGGAGGAGGAGGACACCGAGAAGGGCGCGCTGCCGCGCCGCGGCCGGGGTCAGCACCCGGTCACCGCTGCGCACCTCGATCGGACCGAGAATGCGGTACTCCATCTCCCCGTCCCCCTGCTGAATGCCCGTGTGCGACATGACGCCGTCCACGCTGGCGCCCAGCGGTGAAGGGCCGCCGTGCGGCGCGCTGAAGCGCCGCTTAAGGCCGTGCGCCGGGGCTCGGCGTCCGGCGACCGTTCCGCGCCTTCAGCGAGCGCTCAGCGCGACAGTGGGGCGGCGTTCAGCGAGGCCCGCCATCGTCCGGCCCACGATTTCGATCACTCACGGGGGGCATACGGGATGAGCAGGAAGGTACGGGTGGCGGTTGTCGGCGTCGGCAACTGCGCCTCCTCGTTCGTGCAGGGGGTGGAGTACTACAGGCATGCGGACCCACAGGACTTCGTTCCCGGCCTGATGCACGTCGACCTCGGCGGGTATCACGTCAGCGACATCGAGTTCTCCGCCGCCTTCGACATCGACGCCACCAAGGTGGGCAAGGAGCTCTCCGAGGCGATCTGGTGCGGTCAGAACAACACCGTGAAGTTCACCGACGTCCCCCCCGGCGACGTCGTCGTCCAGCGCGGCATGACCCACGACGGCCTCGGCAAGTACCTCAGCGAGGTGATCACCAAGGCGCCGGGGTCGACCGCGGACATCGTCGGCATCCTCAAGGACACCGGGACCGACGTGGTCGTCAACTACCTGCCGGTGGGCAGCGAGACCGCGACCAAGTGGTACACGGAGCAGATCCTGACCGCGGGGTGCGCGATGGTGAACTGCATGCCGGTGTTCATCGCCCGCGAGGAGTACTGGCGCAAGCGCTTCGAGCAGCGGGGGGTGCCGATCATCGGCGACGACATCAAGTCGCAGGTGGGGGCGACGATCATCCACCGGGTGCTGACCCGGCTGTTCCGGGAGCGCGGGGTGAAGCTGGAGAACACCTACCAGCTGAACTTCGGCGGCAACACCGACTTCCTCAACATGCTGGAGCGGGAGCGGCTGATCAGCAAGAAGATCAGCAAGACGAACAGCGTGGTCTCGCAGCTCGACCACCCGATCGCCAAGGACTCGGTGCACATCGGTCCGTCGGACTACGTGCCCTGGCTGAGCGACCGCAAGTGGGCGTACATCCGGCTGGAGGGCCGCTCCTTCGGCGACGTGCCGCTCAACGTGGAGCTGAAGCTCGAGGTCCACGACTCGCCGAACAGCGCGGGCATCGTGATCGACGCGGTGCGCTGCTGCAAGCTCGCCCTCGACACCGGGCTGAGCGGGGCGCTCGAGGGCCCGTCCTCGTACTTCATGAAGTCGCCGCCCCACCAGGTCTCGGACAACGTCGCCCGGCAGATGACCGACGACTTCATCGC
>DATKEY010000279.1:0-18435 GCA_035544475.1 Candidatus Dormiibacterota bacterium
ACGTAGTGCGGCGGGATGCGCATGTCCTCGAGGCGCAGCGCCTTGAGCGCCTTGAAGCCGAAGACGTTGCCGATGATCGACGAGGTGAGGTTGGCGATCGACCCCTCCTCGAAGAGGTCGAGGTCGTAGGCGATGAGGGCGATGTACTGGTTCTCGGCGCCGGGGACGGGATCGACGCGGTACGCCTTCGCCTGGTAGTGCGCGTGGGCGGTGAGCCGGTCGGTCCAGACCACCGTCCAGGTCGCCGTCGAGGACTCGCCGGCGACCGCCGCGGCCGCCTCCTCGGGGTCGACGCCCGCCTGCGGGGTGATCCGGAAGGCGCAGAGGATGTCGGAGGCCTTGGGGACGTAGTCCGGCTCCCAGTACCCCATGGTCTTGTAGGGGATGACCCCCGACGCCCAGCGGGAGCGGGCACCGTCGGTCGTGATCTCGCTCGTCTCCAGAGTGGTCATGGCGACAGGATGCGTCACGCACTCTGCAGCGTCAATTGCTTATTTACTGCCAAACCATCATATTGTCCTTATGACAATCGGCCAGCTCAGGTCCCTCCTCGAGGTCGCGACCACCGGCTCGGTGCGCGCCGCCGCCGAGCGCCTCTTCGTGACCCAGCCGGCGGTGTCCTCGCAGATCGCCGCCCTCCAGAAGGAGCTCGGCGTGCGGCTGGTGACCCGCGACGGACGCGGGCTGCGCCTCACGACCGCCGGAGACGTGCTCGCCGGCTACGCCCGGCGAGTGATCGGCCTGCTCGAGGAGGCCGCGGTCGCGACGACCGGCGCCGCCGAGCCCGAGCGTGGCCGGGTGCGGCTCGCGGCGGTCACGACCGCCGGCGAGCAGCTCCTCCCCCGCCTCATCGCCGGCTTCCGTGAGCGCCACCCGGCGGCGGAGATCAGCCTCGAGGTCGCCAACCGACCACGGGTGTTCTCCCTCCTCGAGCACCACGAGGCCGACCTCGTCATCGCCGGCCGGCCGCCCGACCCGTCGCCGCTGCGCAGCCTCGCCGAGCGGCCCAACGCCCTGGTCCTGGTGGCACCCCCGGGGCTCCTCCCCCGCTCGCCGCGTCCGGAGGAGCTCTCCCGCGTCACCTGGCTGCTCCGTGAGCCCGGCTCCGGAACCCGCGCCACCACCGAGGAGTACCTCGCCGCCACCGGCCTCCACCCGCCGACGCTCACGCTCGGGTCGAACGGCGCGATCCGCGAGGCGCTCGTCGTCGGCCTGGGCGTGACCCTGCTCTCCCTCGACGCCATCGGCGACGAGCTCGCCCGCGGCTCGCTCGTCGAGGTGCGGGCCCCGGGGACGCCCCTGCGACGCGCCTGGCACCTCGTCGCCCGGGGCGATGAGCCGCTCGCCGCCACCGCGCAGCTCTTCGTCGAGCACCTGCTCGACACCGGGGGGTTCGTGGTCACGCCCCGGGGGGGCGGCTCCGGGCGTCGCGCCGATGCCCGGAGCCGCACGGGGGGCGCAGACCTCCCGCACAGGATCACGCGCAGGGGTGAGGACGGGCGCGGCTCCAGCCGCTACCGTCAAGCGGGTGAGACCGCCGCTGCTCCTGGTCCGGCACGGGGCGACGCCGTGGACCGACCCGGTGCGCCTCTACCAGGGACACGTCGACGTGCCCCTCTCCGACAGGGGGCTGGCTCAGGCCGAGGGGATCGCCACGGCGCTGCGCGACGAGGGGCTGGAGGCGGTGTGGCACAGCCCGCTGAGCCGCGCCCGGGCGACGGCGGAGGCGATCGCAAGCGCGGCGGAGGTGCCCTGCCGGGCTGACGACCGGCTGCGCGAGCTCTCCTTCGGGAGCTGGGAGGGGCGCAGCCACGAGGACGTGCGCACCTCCGACCCCGCGGCCCACGAGCGCCACTACGGCGACGTCCTCGGCGGCACCCCTCCGGGGGGCGAGCCGGTGTCATCGCTCCTCGAGCGGCTGGCGGACTTCCTCGACGAGCGCTGGGTCGAGGGGGCGGGCCCGGTGGTCGCGGTCACCCACGAGGGCGTCATCCGCGCCGCCGCGGTCGTGCTGGGGCTCGTCCCCCTCGAAGGCTTCTACCGCCTGCTGCCGCCGCCGGGAAGCGCGCTGGAGGTCCTCCCGGGGACGAACGGCTGCGCGCGCAAGGGGAGGGAGTTCCTCCCGAGGATCCCCCGCGAGTGACCGGCGCGGTCTGTGATCATCGGCGCATGCCGCGCTGGACCCCGTGCAGGGACGCCATCCACCTCGCTCCCAGCCTGCTCGCCGCCGACTTCAGCGAGCTCGCCGCCGCCGTCAGGGCGCTCGAGGGGAGCGGCGCCGAGCGGCTCCACGTCGACGTCATGGACGGTGTCTTCGTCCCCAATTTCACCTTCGGCACCGACACGGTGCGGTCGATCCGGAAGCACACATCGCTGCCCCTCGAGCTCCACCTGATGATCGTCGAGCCCGACCGCCACCTCGAGACCTTCGCCCGGGCGGGCGCAGATGCGATCACCGTGCACTACGAGGTGTGCCCGCACCTCCATCGCACCCTCACCGCCATCCGTGCCCTCGACTGCCGCAGCGGGGCGGCGATCGACCCGAGCACGCCGGCCGCCAATCTCGACGACGTCCTCGAGGTCTGCGACCTCGCCCTCGTGATGACGATCAACCCCGGCTACGGCGGCCAGAAGCTCATCCCCCGCACTCTGCGCAAGGTCGAGCGCGTGCGCGCCGAGATCGACCGGCAGGGCCTCGACACCGAGGTCGAGGTCGACGGCGGGGTCGACGCCTCGAACGCGCGCGCGTGCGTCGAGGCCGGGGCCAACGTGCTCGTCGCCGGCACCGCGGTCTTCGGGCATGCCGACGGCCCCGCGGCGGGCGGGCAGGCGGTGCTCGCGGCCGCGGCCGGGGCGGTCAGGGACGGGGCGCGTCGCCGAGGGGAACCGTGATGCTCACCCGTGTCCCCTTGCGCGGCTTGGAGTCGATGCGCAGCTCCGCTCCCACGAGGTCGGCACGGGCGCGCATCCCGGTGACCCCGTAGCGGGTCCCCCCGGTCGCGCCGGCGAGCGCCTCGGGCGCGAAGCCGCAGCCGTCGTCGACGACGAGCACCTGGACGACGTTGCGCAGGACGCGCAGCTCGATGCGCACGCGCGAGGCACCGGAGTGCTTGACGACGTTCTGCAGCGCCTCCTGGGCCATGCGATAGATCGCGGTCTCGACGTGGGCCTCGAGGTCGCACTCGTCGACCTCGACCTCCGCGTTGATCGACGGCGGGAGATCGCGGGCGAGCCCGCGCAGGCAGGCACCGAGACCGAGATCGTCGAGCAGAGGCGGGCGCAGCCCGCCGATCGCCGAGCGCGCCTCGTCGAGGGCGGCGGCGGCGAGGTCGCGGGCGGCCACGAGCTGCCCTGCGACCTGGGTGCTCGCCGGCGGCAGCGCGTCGGCGGCGGCGCAGAGGTGGTAGTGGAGGCTCACGATCCGCTGGCTGATCCCATCGTGGATCTCTGCGGCGAGGCGCTGCCGCTCGGCCTCCTGGAGCTGCAGGGTGTGTTGGGCGAAGCGTTCGACCGCCTCCTCGCGCTCGGCGAGGCGGGTGTAGAGCCGGGCGTTCTCGACGGCGCCGGCCATGAGGTTGGCGACGTGCCCGACCAGGCTCACCTTGTCCGGCGAGAAATGGCGCCGGCTCTCGGAGTGGACGTTCAGGACCCCGACGAGGTGGCCGGGCCGGCTGATCATCGGCACCGACAGGAGCGAGGCGTAGTTCTCGCCGCGAAGCTCGGGGAAGTAGCGATACCGCGGATCGCTCCACTTGTCCTCGACGACCGCGGGCTCGCCGTGGAGCGCGACCCATCCCGCCACCCCCTCGCCGACGGCGAGCTCGATCGTGCCGGCGAGCTCGTCGAACGGCGGCGTCCCCCCGGCGAGCACGAGCCGGCGGCCGGTCTCGTCGAGGACGTGGACGAAGCAGACGTCGGCGGCGGTCACCTCGATCATCAGCTGGGCGAGGCGGCGCACGGTTCCGTCGAGGTCGAGCCCCGCGGAGAAGGTGGCGATGATCCGGCGGAGGAGCTCGTTCTCCTCTCTGGGCTCGGGGGAGGGGAGCTCGCGCACCACCTCGGTGCTCAGTGGAACAGGCCCTCGCGAAGGGCGACGGCGACCGCCTGGGCGCGCTCGCCCACCTCGAGCTTGCGGTAGATCGACCGGGTGTGGCTCTTCACCGTCTCCTCGCCGACGAAGAGCCGCTGGGCGATGGCGCGGTTGCTCAGACCGCCGACCATGAGCTGGAGGACCTCGCTCTCGCGCTGGCTGAGCCCGAGATGCGCTCCCGGCCAGAACTCGCCGCTCTGCAGCCGGGCGGCGGCGAGCGCGACCCTCCCCGCCATCGAGGGGTCGATGACGATCTCCCCGTCGCGGGCCCGCTCGAGGTGGTCGACGAGCTCCCCTCCGGTGACCCGCTTGAGCAGGAAGCCCGCCGCCCCGAGCCGCAGCGCCTGGAAGAGGTACTGCTCGTCGTCGTAGACGGTCAGGAAGACGACCCGCGTCTGGGGGCGCACCCGCACCACCTCGGAGCAGATGTCGAGGCCGCTCTGGCCGCGCAGGCGGACGTCGAGGAGGACGACGTCGGGGGGATCGCTGCGCAGCCGGCCGAGCACCGCCTCGAGGGTGCTGCAGTCGCCGACGACCTCGACCCGGGCCGGATAGTTGGCGAGCATCGCCCGCAGCCCGTCGACGACCATCTGGTGGTCGTCGACGAGCAGCACCCGCAGCGTCGGCCGCGGTCCCTGTGCCTGGGCCTCGACCACCGCCTCCAACGGCGCCGGCTGCTCCGCCGCACCCGACATCACGACTCCCCTGACGCGCCGCCAGGGTGGCGGCTCCTCTGCACTCTACGCCGCCCGAACTCGGCGCGGCGCGCCTTCCCCGCACGATTCCCCCCGTGGGGGGAGGCCCGCGAGGGCAGGCTTCGCTAACGTCGTCGCATGCCCGAGAAGCTGATGGCCATGCGACGCGCCCGCGGGGTGACGGCGGCGCGCACCCGGCGGCCCGTGATGCTCGCGATCGCCGGGGACAGCGCCTCGGGGAAGACGACGCTCACCGCCGGCCTGGTCGAGGCGCTCCGCCACGTGCGGGTCACCGCGGTCTGCGCCGACGACTATCACCGATACGATCGCGAGGAGCGGCGCCACCTTCCCTTCACCCCGCTGCACCCCGAGTGCAACCACATCGACATCATGGAGCAGCACCTCCAGCTGCTCGCCACCGGCCAGCCGATCCTCAAGCCGGTCTACAACCACCGCACCGGCTCCTTCGGCAGGCCCGAGCTCATCGAGCCCGGCGACATCGTCATCGTCGAGGGGCTGCTGCCGCTGTCCACCCGGCTGTCGCGGGCGTGCTTCGACGTCACCGTGTACATGGACCCGCCCGAGGACATCCGGCAGGGGTGGAAGATCGACCGCGACTGCCGCAAGCGGGGCTACAGCGTCGGCCAGGTGCTCGCCGAGCTCACCCGTCGCGAGCCGGAGTCGGCGCAGTACATCCGGCCCCAGCGCAGCCACGCCGACGTCGTCGTGCAGTTCGCGCCCCTCTTCCACAACGCCAACGGCGCCAACGGCCACACCCACCCGGGACGGCCCGCCACCGGCGGCAACGACCACCCGCTGAGCGCCACCGTGCTGCTGCGTCCGACGATCCGCCATCCCGACCTCAGCACCGTGCTCACCGACGACAACCGCCGGGCCATCCACCTCAAGCTGGTGCGCGACGAGGACGGCAAGCCGGTCGACGCCCTCCACGTCCACGGCCACGCCCCGAAGGAGCACAGCACCGAGATCGAGCACCACATCTGGGGGCTGCTCGGCGAGGACGAGCCGCTGCCGACGACCCTCGGACAGCTCGACAACGGCCGCAGTGAGCCGCTGGCGCTCACCCAGCTCGTGCTCCTGTACCACCTGCTCCGCCTCGTCCAGGACGGCGACGGCTGACGCGGGCGCGGGTCCCGGTCAGGCGCACCTCCGGCGGCCGGCTCAGCGTCTCGGTCTGCAGCTCGACCTGGCGGCGGTAGAGACCGTCGAGCGCCATCAGCTCCTCGTGGGTGCCGCGCTCGACGACGCGCCCGCCGTCCATGACGAGGATGAGGTCGGCGTGGGCGACGGTGCTCAGCCGGTGCGCGACCGCGATCGTGGTGCAGTGCAGCGCGGCGAGGTTGGCGTGGATCTCCCGCTCGGTCGCCGTGTCGAGGGCGCTCGTGGCCTCGTCGAGGAGTAGGAGCGAGGGCTGACGCACCAGCGCCCGGGCGAGCGCGATGCGCTGCCGCTGACCGCCGCTGAGCGACGCGCCGCGGTCGGCGAGGACGGTCTCGTAGCGCATCGGCATGGCGTCGACGTCGCCGTGGATGCAGGCGAGCCGGGCGGCGGCGATCACCTCGTCGAGGGTCGCGCCCGGCTTGGCGAGGGTGATGTTCTCGCGGATGCTGGTTCCGAAGAGATAGGCGTGCTGGGTGACGATCCCGACCTGCCCGCGCACCGAGCGCGGGTCGAGGAGCGCCAGGTCGTCGCCGTCGAGCGTGACGGTGCCGGCGGTGGGGTTCGCCAGGCCGAGGAGGAGGTTGGCGAGTGTCGACTTCCCCGAACCGGAGCGTCCGACGATCGCGACGTACCGTCCCGGCTCGACGGTCACGCTGACATCGTCGACCGCCGGGATGGCGAGCGGCGTGTAGCGGAAGGTGACGTGCGACGCCACGATGTGCCCGCGCAGCCCGCTCGCGGCCGTCAGCGTGCGGCCCTCCGACTCCTGCGGGGTGTCGAGGACGTCGCTGATCCGCTCCATGTACGAGCCCACCGCCTGCAGGCGGATGCCGGTGCCGGCGAGCGAGCTGATCGGGCGCAGGAACCCGTTGGCGAGGGCGACGACACCGAGCATGGTGCCGAGCGAGAAGTGCCCGTTCTCCACGCTGACCGCGCCGACGACGAGCACGAGGAGTGGCGAGCCCGAGTCGAGCGCGCCCATGATCGCGCCGACGACCGCGCCGAGCCGGCCACGCCGACGGGACACGTTGACCTGGTGGATGAAGAGGTCCGCCCAGTGCTCGACGGCGCGGTGCTCGGCCCCGGCGGCCTTCAGGCTCTCCATCCCTGCGAGCAGCTCGTACTGGTAGCTGCGCATCCGTGCGGTCGCCTCGAGGCTCTCGGACATGAGCCGGCGGCTGCGCCGCCAGGAGACGACGACCACCGCGGCCTCGAGCACGGCGAGCACGACCACGAGCGCGGCGATCGGCGGGCTGAGCACCACGAGGAGGACGAGGTAGAGGCTGACCATCGCCGCGTCGAGCACCGAGGAGAGCGCTCCCGTGGTGAGCATCTCGCGCACGACCGACGTGCTCTCCATGCGCATCAGCAGGTCGCCGGCCGAGCGGTTGACGAAGAAGCGGTACGGAAGCTCGACGAGGTGGTCGAGGAAGCCGCGGGTGACCTCGACCTGGAGGACGGTGCGGAGCCGCAGCAGCACGAACGAGCGGGTCAGGTCGGTGAGGAAGTCGTAGCCGACCACGACGAGGAGCGCGAGTGCGAGAACGACGAGGAGCCGGCGGTCGCCCGTCGGCAGCACCCGGTCGACGAGCACCGCGGTGAAGAGCGGCACCGCCATCGCCAGGACGCGGATCAACGCCGAGGTCAGCAGCATCCAGCCCATGTCGACGCGCTGGGCGAGCAGCGGTCGCACGTACCGCCAGAGGCTGCCGGCTCGCCGCCTGGGCGTCGGTACGAGGTCCTCGGTGGGCTCGAGGAGCAGGGCCACGCCGGTGTAGTACCTGCGGACGAGCGCCATCGGGATCCGCCGCGGACCCGAGGCGGGGTCGAGCACGTCGATGCCCCTCCGCCTCACCCGGTCGAGCACCAGGAAGTGGTTGAACCTCCAGTGCAGGATCGATCCCCGGGGCAGCATCGCGAGCTGCTCGACCTCGGCCTTCACCCCGCGACCGCGCAGCCCGAAGCAGCCCGCGGCGTCGAGGATCGCCCGGGCATGGACCCCCCGACCGCCACCGATGACCGCGCGCACCTCGGTGAGCGGCACGTTGCAGCCATGGTGGGCGAGAACCATGGCCAGGCAGGCGGCGCCGCAGTCGCTCCGCTCCATCTGCCGGACGTGGGGGATGCGCCGTCTCATCCGCCGGATCCGCGGTCGAAGAGCCCCGAGAGCAGCATCGGCATGAGCGCCCGGGAGCCGAGCAGGACGCTCGCCGCGCCCGGCGCGCGCTCGCTCTTCGGCAGGGTCTCGCCGAGGCCGGCCTGGACGACCACGAGCGGGCTCGACGTCGCCAGCAGCCCGGCGATCGAGTCAGGCCCGAAGCGGCTCCGGGCGTCCTCGGCGGTGATCGCGGAGACGTCGGCGGCGGGAACGCGCAGCTCGATCCGCCGTCCCCCGCCGACGCTCAGGTCGAGCCGGGTGCCCTGGGCGAGCGCAGAGCGCGCCGATGCGGGAAGCACCACCGCGACGCTCGCCCCGTCGGAGCCGGGAAGGAAGCGTCCGCTGGCGGAGTCGTCGACGTGGACGGTCAGGCCGGCGACGACCAGGGGGACGACGAGGGCCGCCAGCACGACGGGCGCGCGGCGGGCCCAGGCCGGGCCGAGGTACAGCTCCTCACCCCACCGCTGCCCTCCCGCATGGTGCTCCAGCGCCTCCTGACGGAAGAGTCGGGATGGCCCGCGCATCGAGGTTCTTCCTTCCTGAACGGCGCCGCGCACCGCGGCGCGCGAAGGCGGGGGTCGGGAGCACGCCGGTTCGCGGCGCCGGAGCCTCCAGCCAGGCTCCCTGCCGCGATGCCGTCACCGGGGATTCTCCCTCCCCCCGCCAGGGCCGTGCGGCCCGCGATCTGCGGGACCGCGAGCGGCCCTACATCCGCCTAGTGGCGGCCGTGGTCGCCGTGGTCGCCGTGGTGGTCGCCGTGGTCGCCGTGGTCACCCTCGTGGTGATCTCCGCCGTGGTCACCGTGGTCTCCACCCTCGTCGCCGTGGTCCTCGTCGTTGTTGTCCTCGTCGTCGCCACCGGCGACGAGCTCGAGCTCGGACGGGGTCAGCTCAGGCAGCATCTCGAACGCCATGGAAGGGGTTCCTCCTCCTCTCAACCTGTTCCCGGTGTCCGACGGCTGGACGGCGGGCGCAGTCCACGGGCGTTCGACGCTCTGACTGATCTGCCGGGAAGTGGGGACAAGAGTAGTGCGCAGTCCCAGACCGCGCAAGTTCGAGATGGGCCGTTGTTTTTGTTGTTTCCGTGTCGCTGTGACTGCAGTCGGCGCCCACCCTCACGGCGCGTCAGGGTCATGCGGACAGGACCTCGAGCGACTGCAGGTCGACCTGGCTGCGATACCGGCCGCCTGCGGCCATCAGGGATCGGTGGGTCCCGCGCTCGACGATCCGGCCCGCCTCCATGACCACGATCATGTCCGCGTGCGCCACCGTGCTCAGCCGGTGGGCGACGGCGACCGTCGTGCATCGCAGCTGCGCGAGGTTCTCGTGGATCGCCCGCTCGGTTGCCGTGTCGAGCGCGCTCGTCGCCTCGTCGAGAAGCAGGATGGGCGGCCGCCGCACCAGGGCGCGCGCGAGCGCGATCCGCTGGCGCTGACCGCCGGAGAGCGAGGCGCCCCCGTCGGCGAGGATCGTGTCGTATCGCATCGGCATCGCCTCGACGTCCTCGTGGAGGCACGCGAGCCGGGCGGCGGCGATCACCTCGTCGAGGCTCGCGCCCGGGCTGGTGAGCGAGATGTTCTCGCGGATGCTGGTGCCGAACAGGTAGGGGTGCTGGGTGACGATGCCGACCTGTCCGCGCACCGAACGGAGGTCGAGCCCGGCGAGGTCGTGGCCGTCGAGCAGCACCGCCCCGCGGTCGGGCGGTGACAGCCCGATGAGAAGGTTGGCGAGCGTCGACTTTCCGGACCCGGACGGCCCCACCACCGCCACGTACATCCCGGGCTCGACGAGCAGAGAGACGCCGTCGACGGCCGCAGCGGAGTCCGGCCCGTACGCGAAGGTGAGATCGTGGGCCTCGATCCGGCCGCGCAGCGCGCCCGAATCGGAGACGCGTCGGCCCTCCTGCTCCGTCGGGGTGTCGAGAACGTCGCCGATGCGCTCGATGTGGCTGCCCACCGTCTGCAGTCGCAGCCCGGTTTCGGCGAGCGAGCCGATCGGTCGCAGGAAGCCGTTGGCCAGAGCGACGGCGCCGAGCATGGTGCCGAGCGAGAGCCGGCCTCCGTTCACGCCGTAGGCCCCGGCGACGAGGACGAGGAGCGGCGAGGCACTGTCGAGCGTGGACATGAACGCCCCGACGAGCGCGCTCTGCCGTCCGCGCGCCAGCGACGCGTTGACCTCACGGACGTACAGGTTCGACCAGTGCTCGACGGCACGGTGCTCGGTCCCGGTGGCCTTCACCGTCTCCATCCCGGCGAGCAGCTCGTACTGGTAGCCACGCACCTTCGCGGTCGCCTCCAGGCTCTCGGACGCGAGCCGGCGGCTGCGACGCCAGGAGACGGCGACGGCGCCCACCTGCAGCGCCCCGAGCCCGGCGGCGAGCGCAGCGATCGGCGGGCTCAGCGCGACGAGGAGGACGAGGTAGAGGCTGACCATCGCGCCGTCGAGGACCGCGGTGAGCGCGCCGGTGGTGAGCATCTCGCGGACGGTTCCCGTGCTCTCGAGGCGCATCAGCAGGTCGCCGGCCGAGCGGTTGACGAAGAAGCCGTACGGCAGCTCGACGAGGTGGTCGAGGAACCCACGTGTCACCTGCACCTGGAGGACGGTGCGCAGCCGCAGCAGCACGTGCGCACGGGTCAGCTCGGCGAGGAAGTCGTAGGCGACGAGCATGAGCAGCGCGAGGACGAGGATCCCCAGCAGCCGTCCGTCGCCCCTCGGCAGGACGCGGTCGACGAGCAGGGCGGTGACCAGCGGGACCGCCATCGCGAGGAGGCGGAGCAGCGCGGTGGTGACCAGCATCCAGCCCATCTGCGCGCGCTGGGCGAGCAGGGGTCGCAGGTAGCGCCACACGCCCCCGCCCGGGCGCCGGGGCGCGGTGGTGAAACCCTCGCCGGGCTCGAGCAGCAGCGCGACACCCGTGTAGAAGCGGCGCACCGCATCGAGGGGGACGCGCCGCCGACCGGCGGCGGGGTCGACGACGTCGATGCTCGTCCGCCGCACCCGCTCGAGCACCACGAAGTGGTCGAAACGCCAGTGGAGGATGGCCCCGCGCGGCAGCAGCCGAAGGTCGTCGACGTCGGCCTGCACCCCGCGCCCGCGCAGTCCCTGACGCCGGGCGGCGTCGATGATCGCCCTGGCGCTGACGCCGCGCCCACCTCGACCGGTGGCGGCACGCGCCTCGCCGAGCGACAGGTGGCGCCCGTGGTACGCGAGGACCATCGCGAGGCACGCGGCCCCGCAGTCGCTCGTCTCCATCTGCTGCACGTACGGGACCCGCCGCCTCATCCGCCCGGTCCCCGGTCGAAGAGCCCGGAGAGCACCATCGGCAGCAGCGCCACGCGGTCCAGGACGACGCCGGCGCGGCCCGGTCCTCTCTCGGCGGCGGGCAACGAGGTGGCGAGACGCCGCTCGACGAGGACGAGCGCGGTGGCGGTGGCCACCAGCCCGCCGGCGGCGTCGCGTCCGAAACGCCGCGCTGCGGTCTCCGTGCTGATGGGCTGGAGGTCGCCGGGGGCGACGCTCAGGCTGATGCGCCGGCCCCCGGGCAGGTCGACGTCGAGCCTCCCGCCGTCGACGAGCCGCGGACCCGCTGCGGCCGGGAGCACCGCCGCGATCGAGCCGCCGTCCGGACCGGAGAGCGACGGGCCGGATGCCCGCTCGTCGACTCGCACGATCATCCCGATCGCTGTGGCGAGCGCGGCGAGGCAGAGGAGTGCGAGCGGCGCACGTCGTCCCCACCGAGTTCCCAGGTGCAGGGGCTCGGTGTGCAACCCGTCCCCCGTGTGGTGCTCGAGCGCCTCGGGGCGGAAGATCGATCGGGAGAGGGACGGGGGTCGCCGTGCGGCAGCCCCGCACGGGCCCCCAGCCAGACTCCCCGAGGAGCGTGCCATCCACAGCGACACCCCGTTCCCTCTCGGTCGATGACGCGACGCCGTCGGGCGCCGCCGCGGCTCCTACTTGCCCTTGCCCCTGCCCGGGCTGGAATCCTCCCTCCCGTGCTCGGTGTGACCGGGCTTGTCCCCGCCCTCGCCCTTGCCTCCGGCGACGAGGTCGAGCTCGGACGGGGTCAGCTCACGCAGGGTCTTCACGGCGGTCATGGACACGGACCTCCTCCTCTCGGGTCGCCCCGGGCGTCCGGCGGCTGGTCCCGACGCGCAACGCGCGTGCGCCATCGGCGTGGACGTGTTCCGGGAGTCGGGACTCATCCTAGACAGGGTGGACCGCCGAATCCGTTAAGCCCCGGCCAAACCCAGCGGCCGATCCCGTAAACGTTCCGGCGGTGTCAGACCGCGGTGCCGAGCGATTCGTCGAGCAGCTCGGCGATGTCGCGGACGAGCAGTCTCCCCTCGTTGCCGGTGCTCTTCACCGCGTCCTCGAAGAGGGAGACCTCGAAGGGACAGCACACCGCGAGCACCTCCGCGCCTGTGCCCACCGCCTCGCGGACGCGGACCTCCGCGAGCCGCTCCTCGGCGTGCTCCTTGACGAAGGAGCTGTTCCACATCCCTCCGCCACCGCCGCCGCAGCAGTAGCCGTTCGCCCGGCAGTGGGCCATCTCGGTGAGGTGGATGCCGGGGATCGCCTCCAGCAGGCGGCGGGGCGCCTCGAACTCGCCGTTGTGGCGGCCGAGGTAGCAGGGATCGTGGAAGGTGACCCGGCGCTCGGGGACCGGCTTCAGGCCGAGCGCGGCGACGCGCTCGGCGAGGAACTGGGTGTAGTGCTGCACCGGGGGGGTCTCCCCGAGCGACGGGTACAGGTTGCGAAAGGCGTTGTACGCGTGCGGATCGGGCGTGACCAGGAGGGAGACCTCGTACTTCCCGAGGGTCTCGAGGTTGCGCTCCGCCGCCTCCTCGAAGATGCCGGTCTCGCCGGCGAGCCGCTGGGAGTCGGCGACGCACCGTTCCTCGGGACCGAGGATGGCGAAGTCGACCCCCAGCGCCGCGAGGATGCGCGCCGTCGCCTGTGCGGCGGTGTTGCCGCGGGGATGGTAGGACCAGTAGCACTCCGCCCAGAGCAGCACGTCGACGGGGCGGCCCAGCTTGGACATCAGCGGGACCTCGACCCCGGCGCCCGCGGTCCACTCGGCGCGCCGGCGGGCGGGGAGCCCGAGCGGGTTGCCGTGACGCGTGGTGTTCTCGAAGGCGGTGGTGAGCTCAGGGGTGGTTCCGCGCTCGAGCAGGTGGAGCTCGCGTGCGGCGCGGATCGTGCCCGGGATGTCGACCTCGCGCGGGCACAGCCGTGCGCAGTTGCCGCAGGTGGTGCAGAGCCACAGGTTGGGGCTGTTCAGCAGCTCGTCGCGCAGCCCCCACTGGGCGAGCACCATCTCCTGGCGGGGGAGGCTCGTGCCCGCGAAGCTGAAGGGGCAGACCACCGAGCAGGTGCCGCACTGATAGCAGCGCATGAAGGAGTCGCCGGCACGCTCGACGAGGTCGCGGAGGAAGACGCCGTCCGGCCGCAGCGCGATGGGGGTGGTCGTCATCGTCTAGAAGCCCTTCATCGGGTTGGGACCGAGGGCGACGATCTCCTCGGCGAAGGCCTCGAGCACCCCCGGCAGGCGGCGGGCGTCGACGATCGACGTCTCGATGACCTGGACGCGCTCGGGTTCGAGGGCGAGCCGGCCGAGGGTCTCGCGCACGTTGTCCATGCGGGTGCCGAGCAGCTGGCTGCCCTGGATGAAGTGGCACTGGTAGTCGTCGCCCGACCGGCAGCCGAGCAATGCCACCCCGTCGAAGCCGCGCTGCACCGCGTCGTTGACGACCACCGAGTTCACCGAGCCGAGGCAGCGCACCGGCACCACCCGCAGCGTCGCCGGGGTGCGCAGCCGGTTGATCCCGACCATGTCGAGGGCGGGGTAGGCGTCGTTCTCGCAGGCGAGGACGAGGATGCGCATCCTCTCGTCGTCGTCCTCGGGCAGGCTCACCACCTTGGTCATCGCGGAGAGCTGGTCGACGGAGTAGTCGGGGAAGGAGATCACCTGCACAGGGCATGCGCCCATGCAGATGCCGCAGCGCCGGCAGCGATTGGAGTTGATCACCGGGTGGCGCTGGGCGTCGAGCTCGAGGGCGCCGAAGGGGCACTCCTGGGTGCAGCGTCCGCAGGCGGTGCACTTCTGCATGAAGAACAGGGGGAAGCCCAGCTCGCCGACGCGGGGATGCACCGCCTCGCCGGCCGACGACCGCTCCACCACCTGGAGCGCCTTGAGCGCGGCGGCGGCGCCGTCGCGGCGGCTCTGGGCGATGTCCTGGTTGCGATGCACGCAGCCGGCCGTGTAGATGCCGGTGCGCCGCGTCTCATAGGGGAAGCAGAGGAAGTTCGAGTCCGCGAAGCCCGCCTTGCCGGTGGGCATCGCAGCGCCCTGGAGGTAGTGCAGGGGCGCCATCGTGCCGGCCTCCGGCAGCGCCGACCGCGGGACCATGCCGACGGACACGACCACGAGGTCGACCTCGAGGCTCACGTCCCGCGCGAGCACCGAGTGCTCGGCGGTGACCACGAGGCCGCCCCCGCCGTTGCCCGCGACCACCGAGCGCACGTCGCCGCGGACGAAGAAGACGCCGTGGTCCTCCTGGACGTGGCGGTAGTAGAGCTCCTCCCGGCCGGGCGTCTGCATGTCCTCGTAGACGATGTAGACCTGGGACTCCGGGTCACGCTCGCGCACCAGCATGGCCTGCTTGAGCGCGGTCATGCTCGTCACGACGCCGCTGTAGGGGAGGTTCGCGGAGTCGCGCGGACCGTCGCAGGCGAGGATCGCGACGCGTCGCACCGGCCTGCCGTCGGACGGCCGCGTCAGCGCGTCACGGCGGCACAGGTCCTCCATGTCGAGGCTGCTGACGACGTCGGGGAGGACGCCGAGGCCGTAGTCGGCGAAGTGTGCCGCAGGTACCGGCTCGAAGCCGGTGGCCATGATCACCGAGCCCACCTCGATGCGCGACTCGCCGTCCGGGCCGGCAAGGGTGGCGGTGAAGCGACCGGGCTGCCCCTCCACCGAGGTGACGTGGGTCGAGGTGAGCAGGGTCACGCCGGGATGGTCGACGACCCGCCCCACCAGCCCGTCGACGTCGACCTCCTCGAGGGCGTACGGACGGCGGCGTGGGAAGGTGCGGGCCAACCGGCGCGCGAAGCCTCCCGCCTGCGACTCGCGTTCGACGAGGGTGACCGCGAAGCCGCCCTCGGCGGCGCTGAGCGCGGCGCTGAGCCCGGCCGGCCCCGCGCCGACGACGAGCACGCTGCGCGCGCACTCCTGGATGTTCGCGACCGGCGGACGCATGTGCTGCGCGGCCGCGATCCCCATGCGGAGCAGGTCGGCGGCGAGCTCCTCGGTCGCCTCCTCCTGCGGGGCGTGGCTCCAGGCGACATGCTCGCGGAGGTTCACCCTGCGGACCTGTGCGGGCCGGAAGTCGAAGACCTGGCGGTTCACCCGCGGCGAGCACGCGGCGATCACCACCGCGTCGAGATTCTCGGCGCCGATGTCCTCGGCGATCCGCGCGGAGTCCTCGAGGCAGAACGCCTTCGAGGTGCGGGTGACGACGACCCCCGGCTCGCCGGTGGCGAGCTCCTGGAGCGCGGCGGTGCTCACGCAGTCGCCGATGCCGCAGCCCTCGCAGACGTAGACGCCGGTGCGCTTCGCCACGGCTATGCCCTCACCGGACTGCGCCGCACCATGGCGATGGCGCGCATCGCGGCGGCGGTCGCGTCGACGGTCGTGGTGGCGACGTCGACGGGCGCGCGGGCACAGCCGGCGACGAGGATGCCCTCGGTGTCGGTGCCCTCGACCACGAAGCCCTCCTCGTCGATGTCGACCCCGGCGGGGGGGCCGTCGCCGAGGCTCGGAGCCATCCCCGTGGCGAGGACCACGAGATCCACCGGGGTGCGGCTCATCGAGCCGCCGACCATGTCGTCGGCGACCACGACGAGCCGCCCGGTCTGTGGGTCGGTGAGGATGTCGGCGACCTTGCCCTTGACCGCCCGGACCCGCCCGTCGGCGAGCACCCGCTGGGCGAAGGCCTCGTAGGTGCCCGGGGTGCGCAGGTCGATGTAGAACACGTGAACCTGAGCGTCGGGGTTGCGCTCGAGCACCAGGCTCGCCTCCTTGAGCGATGCCAGGCAGCAGATCGTCGAGCAGTAGCCGAGGTGGAGCCGGTCGCGCGACCCCGCACACTGGATGAAGGCGACGCTGCGCACCGGCTCCCCGTCGGAGGGACGCACGATGCGCCCGCCGGTGGGGCCGGTCTCCGCGGCCATCCGCTCCATCATCACGTTGGTGATCACGTCGGGACTGTGGCCGAAGGCGAGGTTGGTGATCGCCTGCGCGTCGTAGGGGCGCCACCCGGTGGCGACGATCACCGCCCCGACCCGCAGCTCCACGGTCTCGGGCTGCATGTGGAGGTCGATGGCGCCGTACTGGCAGGCGTCCACGCACTTCGCGCACTCGTCGAAGAGACAGGTGGCCGGGTCGATCGCGTAGCGCGCCGGGAAGGGATTCTCGAGCGGCAGGTAGGCGGTCCTCGTCGTCGTCATCCCGTAGTCGAAGGCGCTCGGACGGTCGACCGGGCAGACCTCGGCGCAGGCGTTGCACATCGTGCAGCGGTCGGTGACGTAGCGGGGTCCCACACGCACCGTCGCCGTGTAGGCGCCGGGGCCGCCGCCGATCGACTCCACCTCGCTGGTCGTGAACACCCGGATGGCGCGGTTGTCGCGGAGCCGCTGGTAGTTGATCTCCAGCCCGCAGCTCGGCGGGCAGAGCTTCGGGAAGTACCGCGCCAGCTGCGCCACCCTGCCGCCGAGGTTGGGATTGCGCTCGACCAGGTAGACGGACATGCCCGCCTCGGCGGCCTCGAGGGCGGCGGTGATCCCGGCGATCCCGCCGCCGATGACCAGGATGGCGTCCTGTCCCGCCTCGGCGACGCTCGTCATGGCACCAGCGTGTGGCACGGATGCGTGGTCAGCTCCCACTCGCCGGAGCCCGCGTCGTACCTCGAGTTGACGAAGACCTTCCAGTTCTCGTCGTCGATCCCGGGGAAGTCGCCGCGGTAGTAGTAGCCGGGCCAGCGGGTCTCCTTGCGGTGGAGGATGTGGCGCATGTGCGCCTCGCCGCACCAGATCCGGTCGCGCAGCTCCCAGCAGCGCAGCAGCTCGTGGCGGTCGCGCGCGGCGACCTGGGCCATGTCCTGCTTGAAGACGTCCATGAGCTCGAGGCCGCGGTTCAGGGTCGGCTCGTTGGTGAGGTAGTTGGACCCGGTCCCCGCGCAGTACTCGTCCATGATCTTCTGGAGCCGGTGCAGGCCCTGCTTC
The DNA here is from genome assembly GCA_035544475.1 of Candidatus Dormiibacterota bacterium. GTDB lineage: Bacteria > Chloroflexota > Dormibacteria > Aeolococcales > Aeolococcaceae > CF-96. The sequence goes on from DATKEY010000279.1 coordinate 17,407, forward strand.
GGATAGAAGTAGTCCGGGTTGATATCGGGCCTGCTCGTCCTTCCCTGCGCCTCCTCGAAGACGCGGTAGGGCGTGAAGAGCTCGTCGACGATCTCCTGGACGTGGTCGCCGTTCGCCGCCGGCGTGTCCATGTTGTCGGCGATGAAGCTCACCGCGCCCTTGGCCGCGAGGCGTCCCTCGGTGTACGAGCCGGAGCTGAACTTGTGGGCCGAGGCGCCGACGCCGTCACCGGCGGCGAAGAGCCCGGGCACCGTGGTCATCCGGTTGTAGCCCCAGTAGTAGCCGTCGCAGGCGAGGTCCTCGGGCCCGCTCACCCAGGCGCCGGTCGCCGACGAGTGCGAGCCCATCAGGTACGGCTCGGTGAGGTCGAGCTCGCTCGGGATCTTCGCGGGGTCGATGTTGTTCGACGCCCAGAGCAGCGCCTGGGACATCGTCATGTCGAGGAAGTCCTCCCAGGCGTCGCTCTCGATCTCGCGGACGGCCTTGGGATCGAGGCCCATGGTGAGCGCCTGGAGCGCCTCGTCGGTGCGCATGTAGTGCGGTCCACGGCCCTCTGCGCGGTCGGTGAGCATCTGGTGGTTGCGCAGCGGCGTGGGGATGGGGCGCACCTGATCGTAGGGCGCGAAGGGGGCGATCGCCTTCTGCTGGGTGTCCTCGTAGAGCTCGCCGTAGGCGTTCTTCACCTTGCCCTTGAAGAGCAGGAACCACATCCCGACCGGGCCGTAGCCGTCCTTGAAGCGAGTGACGACGAGCCGGTGCTCCATCTGGGTCATCTTGGCGCCGGCGCGGATCGGCAGCGAGTACGCGGTGCCCGTGTTCCACGGGGCGTACCAGATGCGGCCGAGGCCCTCCCCCACCGCATGCGGCCGGAAGACGCCGGTGGCCCCGCCGGCGCTGCAGACCGCCGCCTTGCAGCGGAAGACGTACACCTTGTGCTCGCGCACGCTGAACGCGACCGCGCCGGTCACCCGCCCGCTCGACTCGTCCTTGAGGAGGTGGGAGACGAAGAGCCGCTCGTAGACGTTCTCC
>DATKEY010000280.1:0-19389 GCA_035544475.1 Candidatus Dormiibacterota bacterium
ATCGAGGTACCGGAGCGATAGCGAGCCGCTGCCGTCTCCTCCTGATCCGCCATGGCGCGGCGGCGATGCCCGATGAGAGGGGCCGGATCCTCAACTACTCCGACGCCCCGCTCACCCCTGCCGGACGCGCCCAGGCGGAGCGCATCGCGACCGCGCTCGACGGTGCCGGGGTCGACGCGGTGATCTCCTCCGACCTGGCGCGCGCCGTGGAGACGGCGGGGATCGTCGCGCGCGGCGGGCAGCCGCGGCTCGTCGACCCGCGGCTTCGCGAGGTCGACCTCGGCGACTACGACGGCTTCAGCTTCGCCCACGTCTCGAAGGTCGACCCACGCTTCGTCTCCTGGCCGGGCGTCGCCTTCCACGGCCGGTTGGCGAGGCTCTCGTACCACGTGCCCGCCGACCTCTCCTTCCCGGGCGGGGAGTCGGCACGGACGATGACCGCGCGGCTCGCCCCCGCCCTCGCCGAGCTCGCCACGACGTGGGCGGGCAGGACGCTCGCGGTCGTCACCCACGGGTGGGCGATCCAGGGCCTGCTGTGCCACGCGACCGCCATCGACGTCGCGGAGTACTTCCGCTTCACCTACGCGAACGCGTCGACGACGCTCGTCGAGGTCGATGGCGACGGCCGCGGGGCGCTCCTCCTCCACAACGCCGACCTCGACCTCGGACGGGCGACCGGCGGACGGATCGACGGCCGCGACGAGAGCGAGGACCGTCGTGAGACCTGCCGGGTGGCGATCCTCTGCGTCACCGAGCCGGGGAACCCGGCGCCGGCCGAGCACGTCGCCGAACTGTGCGCCGCCGGAGTGACGGCGACCCCACGGGCGGTGGATGGCGAACCGCTCGAGTGCCTTCGGCGGGCGGCCACGGAGGGGCTCGGCGCAGCCGCCGTGCTCGTCGCCACCCCGGCGGCCGCGTCGACGCTCGCCGCCCACGTGCTCAACGACCCCGGGGCCGCCGCGCGCCTGCCTGCGCTGCCCGGCGGGATGACCCTCGCGGAGGTCGAGGACGACGGCCGCGGGGTGCTCCACGTCTGGAACGGCCGGGTGGCCGTGAGCCGGGCTGTCCCTCCCGGATAGCCGTCCCGGAGGAAATCCATCCACGACGCCGGATGACTCTCCGAGCGCGATCGGCTCTCATGCGAGCTCTGCCGGGCACAGCGGAGGCGAGCGGGCATGGTTGACCAGGTCGGGCTGCTGGGGCTGGGGAACATCGGGGGCGGCATGGCCCGCCGCCTGCTCGAGAGCGGGTGGGAGGTGTCCGGGTACGACCTCTCCGCGGAGGCCTGCGAGCAGGCGCGCGGCGCCGGCGTGCGGGTCACCGGGTCGGCGCGCGAGCTCGCCGCGGCGGTGCCCCGGCTGATCTCCTCGCTCCCCAACCCGGCGAGCGTGCTCGCCGCCTGCCTCGGCGAGGACGGGGTCCTCGACGCGATGCCCTCCGGCACCGTCCTCATCGAGACGAGCACGATCGACCCGCACACCATGGAGCAGGTCGGCCGCGAGGCGCAGGCGCGGGGCGTGCGCGCGCTCGACGTCACCCTCTCCGGCGAGCCGCCGCAGGCCGCGCAGGGCCAGCTCGTCTTCATGGTCGGGGGTGACGAGGCGCTGCTCGAGTCCTGCCGTCCCCTCCTCGAGACGCTGTCGCGCACCATCCACCACACCGGCGGCGGGATCGGCACCGCGAAGACGGTGAAGCTCGTGAACAACCTCATGTCGCTGAGCAACATCGCCGCCGCCGCCGAGGCGTTCGTCCTCGGGGTCAAGTGCGGGATGGAGCCGCAGCGCCTCTTCGACATCCTCTCGACGTCGGGCGGGCGTTCTGCGCACTTCATCCACGACTGGCCCGGCGTGCTCGCGGGCGACTACCGCCCCGGGTTCAAGACGAGCCTGGCGGCGAAGGACATCGGGCTCATCCTCGACCTCGCCGCCCAGGAGCACTACGCCGCGGTCGTCGCACCGGTGATCGCCCGCCTCTACGGGGAGGCCGTCGCCATCGGCAGCGGCGAGGAGCACTTCACCTCGCTCGTCAAGCTCTTCGAGAGCCGCGCCGGGATCTCGGTGCAGCCCGCACGGGACGTCGCCAGTGCCCGCCCCTGACGCCCCGCCGATCGACGCCCCCGCCGTCGACCACCGCCTCCTCGAGGCCGCGGTCGCGCGACTCTTCGAGGTCACCGGGGTCGAGCGCTCCGAGGCGGAGGGGATCGCCGAGATCCTCGTCCTCTCCGACCTGCGGGGCCTCGACAGCCACGGGGTGCGCTTCGCCGCCCGCTACCTGCGCGGCCTGCGGCGCGGCCTGCTCAACCCCCGCCCGCGCCTGGAGCTGGTGCGCCGCCGCGGCGCGGTCGCGGTCCTCGACGCCGACAACGGGCTCGGCTTCGTCTCGGCGCGCGCGGCGATGCGGACCGCGATGGAGCTCGCGGCCGAGAACGGGATCGGCGCGGTCGCGGTGCGCAACTCCAACCACTTCGGGATGGCCGCGTTCTACGCGATGCAGGCGCTCGACGCGCAGATGATCGGCCACGCCACCACCGACGGACCGCCGCACACGGTCATCTGGGGCGGGCGCGAGCCGATGGTGAGCAACGACCCGATCGCCTGGGCGTTCCCGACGCGGACCTCGCCGCCGATCGTCGTCGACACCGCGCTCACCGGGGTGAAGGAGAAGATCCGCATCGCCGCCGAGCGCGGCGAGCCGATCCCCGTGGGCTGGGGCATCGGTCCCGACGGCGCCGAGACGACCGACGCGAAGCTCGCGCTCCAGGGAGCGCTGCTCCCGATCGGCGGACCGAAGGGGTCGTCGCTCATCGTCGCCAACGAGATCCTCTGCGGAGCGCTCGCCGGGGCGCGCTTCTCCTTCGAGGTCTCGAAGGCACTGGTGATGGGCGCCGACCACCACGACGAGTGGCGCTGCGGCCACTTCCTCGCCGCCATCGACGTGACCGCGTTCACGGACCGCGAGGCCTACCTCGACCGGGTCGAGGAGTTCGCCGCGACGATGCGCGCCGCGGCCCCCGCGCGCGGTGTCGACCGCGTGCACCTCCCCGGTGAGCAGGCCTGGCTCGCCGCCGAGGCGGCGCGGCGCGACGGGGTGCGGATCGCCCGCACCACGCTCGAGGAGCTCGAGGCGGTCGCCACCGAGATCGGCGAGCCGATGTCCTTCACCCGCCTCGACGCCGGCTGAGAGGGCGGGTCCGTGCTCCGTCGTGCGGTTCACCGGCTGGGCGGGCTGGAGGCGCTCGACACCGTGGCCGTCCGCCTCGGCGGCCTCGTCCACCGTGCGCTCGCCGGCGACCGGCGGAAGAATCTCGTCAGCGGCACCTGGCTCGGCCACCCCCTCCACCCGGTGCTCAGCGACCTGCCGATCGGCTGCTGGAGCTGTGCCGTCGCCCTCGACACCCTCGGCGGCGAGTCCGGGCGCCGCGGCGCCGAGCTGCTCGCCGCCGCGGGGGCGGTGAGCGCGGTGCCGGCGCTGGTCAGCGGCTTCGCCGACTGGTCCGACACCAACGATGCGGACCGCCGCATCGGCGTCGTCCACGCTGCGTCGGGGGTGGCGGCGGTCTCGCTCTATGCGACCTCGCTCGCCGCCGGCGTGGCCGGTGCGCGCCGCGTCGCCCGCGGGATGCGCGTGCTGGGCTTCGGCCTCGCGGCGGCGGGCGGATATCTCGGCGGGCACCTCACCTTCGCGCGCGGGATCGGCGTCGACCACACCCTCTTCGAGGAGGCTCCCGGCCACTGGACCCGCGTCGCGCGCGACGAGGACCTCGCCGACGGGCGGCCGGTGTGCGCGGTGGCGGACCGGTACGACATCCTCCTGTACCGCAGCAACGGCACCGTCCACGCCATCGCCAACCGCTGCACCCACGCCGGCGCGCCGCTCGACGAGGGAACCGTCGACGCGGACCTGCAGGTCACCTGTCCGTGGCACGGCAGCCGCTTCCGGCTCTGCGACGGCTCGGTGGCGCGGGGCCCGGCGACCGCCCCGCAGCCGGCCTTCGAGACCCGGGTCCGCAACGGGAACGTCGAGGTGCGCCTGCGCGCCTGAGCGGTACCCTCGCACGGTGAGCCCCGACCCGCCGCTCCGCCCGATCCCCATCTCCGCGAGCCGGCCCCCGGACCCGCCGCCGCGGCACGAGACCATCCTCCCCGACGAGGATGCGGCCGCCCTCGCGGCCCTCGACTCCGCCCTCGCGGACGGCGGGGTCGAGGCGCTCCGCCAGGTCGCGGCGCGCTGGCCCGCCGTCCTCGACGCCTGGGCGCGACTGGGCGCGCGGGTCCTCGCCGAGGGCGACGCCGTGACGGCCTACGCGTGCGCCCGCACCGGCTATCACCGCGGCCTCGACCGGCTCCGCGCCAACGGCTGGGCCGGGGTGGGGATGGTGCGCTGGGCACGGCCCTCGAACCGCGGCTTCCTCCGCTCGCTCCAGCTGCTGATGGTCACCTCGGGGCGGCTCGGCGACGAGGAGGAGGCCTCGCGCTGCCTCCGTTTCCTCCTCGAGCTCGACCCCGACGACGGGATCGGAGCCGGGCGGACGCCGTCCTAGGGGCCTCAGAGCTCGGGGCGGGCTGACCCGGGAGGCGGCCGGGTCGCCTGTCATAGATCTGAAAGGAGCGCCCTCGTACGTTGCGGGCCGTGTCCGCCGTCCACGAGAGGCCTCCGAGCATGATCACCGCCGCATCGACCCGACCGGGACGTCCGCGCACCCGCGGGATCACCATGGTGATCGACCCGGGCCTCCCCACCGGCGCCTTCACCGACGTCATCGACAGCCACGGCGAGCTCATCGACCTCGTCAAGTTCGGCTGGGGCACCGCCCTGGTGACCCGCGACCTCCCCGCCAAGCTCGAGGTGCTCCGCGCCGCGCGGATCGGCTTCTACTTCGGCGGCACCCTCTTCGAGCACTACCTCTGGAGCGGCCGCCTGGGCGAGTTCGTCGACCTGCTCCGCATCCACCGCGCCACCCATGTCGAGGTCTCGAACGGGACGATCCCGCTCGACCAGCACGACAAGGCCGGATACGTCCGGCTCCTCGCCGGCGAGTTCACCGTCGTCTCCGAGGTCGGCTTCAAGCAGGCCGACCGCTCGGACCGGCTGACCCCGGCGGACTGGGTGGCGGCGATCGAGGAGGACCTCGAGGCCGGCGCCACGCTCGTCACCTGCGAGACCCGCGAGAGCGGTCGGGTCGGGATGGCCCGCGCCGACGGCAGCCTGCGCTCCGACATCCTCGGCGCCATCCTCGAGTCCGTCGACCCGGCGCGGCTCCTCTTCGAGGCTCCGACGAAGGGGTTGCAGGTCGACCTCGTCAAGGCGCTCGGCGCGGACGTCAACCTGGGCAACATCGCCACCGCCGACGTCGTCGGGCTGGAGACACTGCGCCTCGGTCTGCGCGCGGACACGCTGATGGAGCTGACCCCGGCCGCGCCGGCGCGGACCCCCGCGGCCGCGCTGGCGGGACGCCTCCGGGTCGTGCAGGCGGCCTGACCGCGATGCGCAACATGCACGACTGCTGCCATATCGCGGTGCCCGCACGCGACCTCGACGAGGCGATCGGCTTCTACGTCGGCGGGCTCGGCGCCCGGCTCGCCCGCCGGTACCCGGACCGGGTGACCTTCGACTTCTTCGGCGACCAGCTCGTCTGCCACCTCTCCGACCAGGTGCCCGACGAGCCGCACGCCTATCCGCGGCACTTCGGTGTCAGCTTCGCCGACGGCGCGGACTTCGACCGCCTGGTGCGGCTCATCCACTACCGCGAGCTCCCCACCCTCGGGGAGGGGGTGTCGGAGCGCTTCGAAGGCACCGCCGAGCAGCACCGCACCGTCTTCCTCGTCGACCCGTCGAACAACGTGATCGAGTTCAAGCACTACGACGATCCCCGTCTGCAGTACTGACGCTGCGACGGATCGGTGACGGCGGTTCGCGGTCATCGAAGTGAAAGGCAGCGGCCACGACCATGGCCGCGACAACCACGAAGAACGGGCGACCCCACGGCGCCCGGCACCCTGGAGGAAGCCATGACCCTGAAGGGCCTCACCCGCCGTCGCGGCATCGCCGCGGGCGCAGCCCTCGCCGTGGTCGCGGCCGGAGGCGCGGTGGTGTGGGCGCGGCAGGGATCCTCCGCGTCGACCCAGTACCGCACCGCGACCGCCACCCTCGGCACCGTCACCCAGAGCCTCTCGCTCACCGGCAACCTCGCCCCGCTCGGCGAGAGCGACCTCAACTTCGGCAGCGCCGGCAGGGTCACCGCGGTGAACGTCCAGCCCGGGCAGTCGGTGACCGCCGGACAGGTGCTCGCCGCCATCGACACCACCTCGCTCTCGGCCGCGCTCACCCAGGCGCAGGCGACGCTCTCCAGCGCCCAGGCCAAGCTCTCCCTCGACGAGGCCGGCCCCACCGCTTCGAGCCTCTCGCAGTCCCAGGCCTCGGTGCGCAGCGCGCAGGCGTCGCTCGCGAGCGCGCAGACCGCGTTCAACGACACCAAGGCGATCAACGCGCAGAAGGTCGCGCAGGGTCAGGAGACCGCGGCGCAGGCACAGCAGAGCGACGACCAGGCGCAGTCCCAGGTCAGCTCCGCGCAGGTGCAGCTCACCAACGCCCAGGACGCGCTCGCCGCTCTCGAGCAGGGCACGACCAGCCAGCAGATCCAGATGGACCAGAGCCAGGTGCAGATCGACCAGATCAGCGTCAACAACGCCCAGACCGCGCTGAACAACGGCACGATGACCGCCCCCGCCGGCGGCATCGTCGGCGTCGTGAACATCTCGGTCGGGCAGTCCGTCTCGGGCAGCTCCGGCAGCTCGTCGAGCAGCTCGAGCTCCTCGAGCAGCCCGCAGATCTCGGTGCTCACCCCCGGTGCCTTCCAGGTCACCGGCACGGTGAGCGACACCCAGGTGAACGAGATCGCCGTCGGACAGCGCGCGCTCGTCACCCCCGCGGGCGCGACCCAGGCCGTCACCGGCAAGGTCACTCAGGTGGCCCCCGAGGCCACGGTGACCTCCGGGGTCGCGACGTTCCCGGTCACGGTCGTCCTCGACGGCAGCAACCCCTCGCTGCACGGGGGCGTCTCGGCCTCGATCACCGTGGTGGTCAACCAGGTCGTCGGCGTGCTCACCGTGCCGACGAGCGCGGTGCGCGGCTCGACGGTGCAGACCCTCGTGAACGGCAAGCCGCAGACCGTCCAGGTGACCACCGGCGCCTCCGACGCGCTCCGCACCCAGATCGTCTCCGGGCTGAACGCCGGGGACACCGTGATCGTGGCGACGGTCAGCAGCACCGTGCCCTCCTCCACCACCAACACCACCGGCGGCGGCCTCTTCGGCGCCGGCGGACGCGGCGGTGCCGGCGCCATCGGGCGCGCGCTCGGAGGCTGATCATGGGCGAGGTCCTGCGTCTCGACAACGTCTCCAAGATCTACGGCAGCGGCGACGCCGAGGTGCGTGCGCTCGACGGCGTCAGCCTCACCGTCAACGAGGGCGACTTCGTCGCGGTGGTCGGACCCTCGGGCTCGGGCAAGTCGACGCTCATGAACATCCTCGGGTGCCTCGACGTCCCGACCTCCGGCCGCTACCTCTTCGCCGGCGAGGACGTCTCCCGGATGGACGCCTACGCGCTGGCCCGGATCCGCAACCGCCGCATCGGCTTCGTCTTCCAGCAGTTCCAGCTGCTCAACGACCTCTCCGCCTGGCGCAACGTCGAGCTCCCCCTCCTCTACCGCAGCGCCCGCGACCGCAAGGGGATGGCGCTGACGGTGCTCGAGCAGGTGGGCCTGGCGAACCGCGTCGGCCACCGTCCCAACCAGCTGAGCGGCGGCCAGCAGCAGCGCGTCGCCATCGCCCGCGCGCTCGTGACCGATCCCGACCTCGTCCTCGCCGACGAGCCCACCGGCAACCTCGACTCGGGCTCGAGCCGCGACATCCTCGCGATCCTCCGTCAGCTCAACGAGGCCGGTCGCACCGTGATCCTCATCACCCACGATCCCAACGTCGCCGCGGTGGCGAAGCGGGTGGTGCACACCAGCGACGGTCGCATTGCGGAGGCGGTGCAATGAACCTGAGGCACACGTTCCTGACCGGGCTGCGCGGCCTCCTCGGACACCGGCTGCGGTCGATCCTCACCACCCTCGGCATCCTCTTCGGCGTCGCCGCGGTCATCTGCACCGTCGGCATCGGCCAGGCGTCGTCCGACCAGGTCAACGCCCAGATCGCCGCCCTCGGCACCAACCTGCTGACGATCACTCCCGGCAGCACGAGCGCCGGCGGCATCTTCGGCGGCGCGGGCAGCGCCAGCACGCTGACGATGGCCGATGCCAACGGGCTCGCCGACAAGGCCAACGCCCCCGACATCCAGGCGGTCGCCCCGGTGGTGCAGGCGCGCGAGACGATGGTGAGCAGCGCCACCAACTGGAGCACCACGGTGAGCGGCAGCACGGCCGCCTGGCTCGTCGCCAACGCCCGGACCATGCTCGCCGGCTCCTTCTTCACCGCCCAGGACGTCACCGACCACGCGCAGAAGATCGTCCTCGGCAGCACCACCGCCACCGACCTCGGGGTCGCCGTCGGCGACTCCGTGACCGTCGGCAAGGTCCCCTTCACCGTCGCCGGCATCCTCAACACGGTCGGCGGCCAGGGCTTCCAGAACGGCGACGACCTCGGGGTGGTGCCGATCACCACCGCCCAGGACCTGCTCACCGGCGGGAGCCCGAACAGCGTGCAGCGGATCCTCGTCAGCTCGACGAGCTCGAGCACGATCGGCTCCGCGTACCAGGAGGCCGACCAGCTGCTGATGGTCACTCACGGCGTCACCAGCGCGGCCGGTGCCGACTTCACCATCCAGGCGCAGAGCTCGTTCCTCAGCACCGCCCAGTCGGTGACCACCACCCTCACCATCCTGCTCGCGAGCGTCGCGGCGATCTCGCTGCTCGTCGGCGGCATCGGGGTGATGAACATCATGCTGGTCTCGGTCACCGAGCGCACCGGAGAGATCGGCCTGCGCAAGGCCCTCGGCGCCACCCCCGGCGACCTGCTCCGGCAGTTCCTCATCGAGGCCGCATCGCTCTCGATCATCGGTGGTGTGCTCGGTATCGGCGCTGCGCTCCTCGCCGGCCGGCTGATCCCCCACTTCACCACCATCGGGGTGACGATCACCGCCACGCCGGTGCTCATCGCCGTCGGCGTCGCCGCCGCCACCGGACTGGTGTTCGGTGTCTACCCCGCGGCCCGCGCCGCCCGCCTCGCGCCCATCGAGGCGCTCCGCTCCAAGTGAACCCTTCCTCCCCCGTGCATCCGCAATCTCACTCTCAGGAGATCCCAGCATGAAGCGCCTCGTCATCACCGCCGGTGGTACGGCGGTGGTGCTCGCCCTCGCCGCCTGTGGCAGCGGGACCGCGGCGAGCTCGAACAACTCGTCCTCGTCGAACAGCAACACCGCGAACCGCTCCGGCAACAACGGCCCCGGCGGTTTCGCACGGCGAGGCGCCGCCGGCACCCTCGCGCAGATCAACGGCACCAGCCTGGTCCTCAGCGCCACCGACGGTACCGACGTCAACGTCAACTACACGAACTCGACCACCATCACCCAGACGAAGACGGGCGTCCTCGCCGACGTGGTGCCGGGAAGCTGTGTGATCGCGACCGGCACCAAGGACGCGAGCGGCACCCTGGTCGCCTCGGGCGTCCGCCTCAGCCAGCCGGTGAACGGCGCGTGCAACGCCGGCTTCGGCAACCGCCCCGGCGGCGCGAACGGCGCCCCCAACGGCACGCCCCCGAGCGGCGCCCCGCGGCGCACCCCGGCGCCCGGTCAGCCCATCCCGTCCTTCGCCGCCGGCAAGGTGACCACCGTGAGCGGCACCTCCGTCACCCTGCAACCGGCCACCGGGGCGGCCCAGACCATCACCGTGCCCACCACCGTGACCGTGTCGGAGTCGAACGTCGCCTCGGCGAGCGCCCTCGCGGTCGGTGACTGCATCCAGGCCACCGGGCAGAAGGACTCGAGCGGCACGGTGAACGCCACCGCCCTCTCGATCGTCCCGGCCGGCCCGTCCGGCTGCTTCACCGGCGGCCGGGGCGGCTTCGGCGGCTTCGGCGGTCGTGGCTTCGGCGGCGGCGGTGCCGCCGGTGCCAACGGCGGCGCCGCGAACGGCTGAGTCCGGGGCGCCCCACGGCGCATTCATCACAGGTTCATCGAAGGAGCCGTCCCCACGAGGGGGCGGCTCCTTTCGTATCCTCGGTGCCCGCATGGCCCCCGCGAGGTTTGCCGATCGCCGGCCCGACCTGCTCGCCCTGATCGTCTACAGCGGTGTCGGGTGCCTGCTCTTCCTCCCCGCGCTGCGCGCGCCTCAGACCCGGATCATCGGCTACAACGGCGACGCGCAGCAGACGATGTGGTTCCTGCGCTGGACCCCGTGGGCGGTCAGCCACGGCGTCGATCCGCTGCTCACGGGCTACATCAACGTCCCCCGTGGCGTGAACCTCATGTGGAACTCGCTCGCCCCCGCACTCGGGATCGTCCTCTGGCCGGTGTCGGCGACCGCCGGCCTGGTGGTCGCGTACAACGTGCTCCTCGCCGGCGAGGTGGTGCTCTCCGCATGGTGCGCATACCTCGCGATCCGCCGGCTCGCCGGCCGGCCACTCGCGGCGGGTGTGGGCGGGCTGGTGTACGGGTTCTCCCCGTACCTGCTCTCCCACGCGCACGGACACGCGAAGATCACCTTCGCGCTGCTGCCCCCGCTGCTCCTCATCAGCCTCCACGAGATCCTCGTGGTGCAGCGATGGCGTCCGCACACCGCCGGCATCGTCCTCGGCGTCCTGCTCGCCGTGCAGCTGCTCGTGTACGAGGAGGGTGTTGCGCTCGCACTGATCGCCGGGGCGGCCGGCACCGCTGTGCTCGCGGTGCTCGCCCGCTCGCAGGTGCGCGCCCGCTCCGCCCACGCGATCCGCGCGCTCGGCTGGGCGGCGGCGGCCTTCGCCGTGCTCGCGGCGGCGCCGCTCGCGGTCCAGCTCGCCGGGCCCGACCGCATCACCGCGACCGTCCCCGGCGGGGACGTGTACGTCACCGACGTCGCCAACCTCGCCGTCCCGACCGACTTCCAGCAGGTCGCGCCGGGCCCGGCGACGCGGGTCTCGACCCGCTTCTCCGGCAACGAGGTGGAGAACGGATCCTACCTGGGCATCGGCCTGCTCGCCGTCGTCGCCCTCGCCGCGGTGTGGCTGCGAGGCCGCCCCGTCGTGCGCTGGGCGCTGCCCACGGCGGCCTGCCTGACCCTGCTCTCACTCGGCCCGCAGCTCCACGTCGCCGGCCACGTCAGCCGCATCCCCCTCCCATGGCGGCTCATCGAGGCGACCCCGGCGCTCGGCAGCGCGCTGCCGGTGCGCCTCTTCGTGTACGTCGACCTGCTCGTCGGGCTGCTCGCCGCCGCCGTCGTCGCCGAGGTCCTCGCCGCGGAGCGGCGGCGCCCACGCGCGCTCGCGGTCGGGGCCCTGCTCGCGGTCTCCGCGGTCACCCTCCTCCCCCGCCTCCCCTTCCCCTCGTCGCCGGTGCCGGTGCCCGCGTTCTTCAGCGGCTCCGGGGTCGCCTCGCTCCCCCAGGGCTCGGTGGCGCTCGTCGCCCCCTTCGCCCACGACGGGCCGACCGCGGCATCGATGCTCTGGCAGGCCGAGGCGGGGATGCGCTTCCGCATGCCCGAGGGCTACTTCATCGGAGTCCGCCCCAACGGGGTCCGCGCCGACGGGCCCCGGCCCTCGGCGACCGCCGCGGCGATGATCGCGATCCAGAAGGGACACGACCTGCCCCGGCTCACCCCGGAGCTCCGCACCCGGCTGCTCGACGAGCTCGCCGGCTGGCAGGTGGAGGCCGTCCTCGTCGGCCCGATGCCCCACCGCGAGGGCATGGTCCGCTTCGTCAGCTCCCTGCTGAACGGGCCGCCCCGGCAGATGGGCGGCGTCCTGATCTGGCGGCTGCGTGACGCTTGAGCCGGCGCGGACGGGTGTCCGCGCCGGCTCGGGCGAGGGAGAGTGTCAGGCGACGCCGGAGGCCGCGGGCTCGGTGCTGGGCGCCTTGCCGAACGCCAGCCGTGCCGGTCTGACCTCGTCGCCGTCGACGGCGAAGAGGCGGAAGCCGATCCGGTACAGGGTGGCGGCGATCTCCTCCGACACCGGGCCGGAGAGGCGCATCCCGACCTCGCAGCGGGGATGCTCGGCGGCGGCGGTGGCCACCGCCGTGAGGATCCCGTGGAGGGTGGGGTCGATGGCGTGGCGCGGGTCGGTGTCGATGAGCCCGCGCTTGACGTAGTCGTCGAGCGGCCGCTGGGTGAGGAGCTGCCGGGGCGGGATGCCGAACATCGCGGCCTGCATCACCCGGACCTCGAGCCAGATGACGTCGCTCTCCTCGGCGATGCCCGCCGAGAGCAGCGCGCCGCGCGGGCTGGTGAGGTAGGTGCCGACCTGGACGCGGCCCTCCGCCTGGCGGCTGAGCTCGCGCAGCGCCCGGGCCTCGCGCGGATCGGAGACATGGCGCACCGCGAGATGGACGCGGCCGCCGCCGCCGCTGCGCTTCGCCGCGGTGATGAGCCCGGCGAGCTGCGCCCGGAGCAGCGCGGGCATGCCCACCGGCACCGAGAGCTGCGGATAGAAGGTGAGCAGCTGGGTCTGCTGCATCAGCTCGCGCGCCTCGTCCGCCTGGAAGTCGATGGCACGCACCCCGACCTCGGCGGCGCCGGCGGCACGCAGGATCGGCTCGAAGACCTCGGCGATCCCCGCCTCCATCCGGGTGAGGTCGAGGGTGTCGAGGTCGCGCTGCGCGAGCAGGGAGTCGATGAGCTCGTTGAGGTGGCCGGTGGTCGCGAGCACGTCGTCGACGCTCGTCACCACCCCGGTGGCGCCGCGATCGAGGACGGTCGCGACGTGCTCGGGGGTGGTGACCCGGCCCATGATGCGGCAGCCGGCGAGCCGGTCGGCCTCGCCGAGGAGGAGGCTGAGGTCGGGGTTGGCGGCCGCCGGCGCGGTCATCGGCAGCGCACCCGCGAACACCTCGCCGGAGAGGCCGTCGATCGAGATCGTCTCCCCCTCGGCGATCACCCGTCCGCCGACGGACAGGCGGCCCTGGTCGGGCTCGATCGTCGCCTCGCCGCAGCCGACGACGCACGGCTTGGCGAGCGCGCGCGCCACCACCGCGGCGTGGCTGGTGGCCCCGCCGGTGGCGGTGACGATGCCCCGCGAGGCGATCATGCCGTGGAGGTCGACGGGGCTGGTGATCGGGCGCGCGAGGATGACCTCCTCGCCGTGGACCACCCGCTTCACCGCCCGGTCGGGGTCGAGGACCAGGGTGCCGCTCACCTGGCCGGGCGACGCGCCGACCCCGGTGGTGAGCAGCCGGCCCGCCGCCCGTGCCGCGGACACCGCGCCGTCGGCGAACTGGGGACGCTCGAGCTGGCGGATCTGCGCCGCGGTCACCGGCGCGAGCGCATCGCTCCGCGGCAGCCGCGCCTCGCGGAGGAAGTCTGCGGCGATCCGGATCGCCGCCTCCGGGGTGCGCTTGGCGCTGCGCACCTGGAGCAGGTAGAGCCGGCCGCGCTCGACGGTGAACTCGATGTCGAGGACGTCGCCGTACAGCGCCTCGAGCCGGCCGCACTGCGAGCGAAGCTCGTCGAAGAGCACGGGCAGGCGCCGCGCCGCGTACGCGATCTGCTCCGGGGTCGCGGTGCCGGCCACCACGTCCTCGCCCTGGCCACCCTCGAGGTACTCGCCGTAGAGCTGCGGATCGCCGGTGACCGGGTTGCGGGTGAAGACCACCCCCGACCCCGACGGGCTGCCGAGGTTGCCGAACACCATCGACTGCACGACGACCGCGGTGCCGAGGTCGTGGGGGATGCGGTGGAAGTCGCGATAGGTCACCGCCCGGCGGTTGTTCCAGGAGCGGAAGACCGCCTCGATCGCGCCGCGGAGCTGCTCGCGCGGCTCGGCGGGCACCTCCTCCCCGACCTCGTCGAGGACCGCGCGCTGGCACGCGGCCCAGAGCTCGTCGTGGAGCTCCGCCGCATCGCGCGGGCCGGCGTGCTCGACGAGCTCGTGCGCCGCCTCGGCGACGGCCTCCCCGGAGCCGCCGAGGACGATCTCCGAGTACATGCGGTGGAAGCGCACGAGGACGTCGGCCATGAAGCGCCGATCGCCGCTCGCCTCGGCGATCGCCACCGCGGTCTCGCGGTTGATGCCGAGGTTGAGGACGGTGTCCATCATCCCCGGCATCGACACCGGCGCCCCCGAGCGGACCGAGAGCAGCAGAGGCGACGGGCCCGCGCCGAAGCTCTTGCCGGTGTGCCGCTCCAGGGTCGTGAGGTGCTCGAGCACCTCGGTGAACAGCCCCGCGGGGACGGTGCCGGTCGCGGTGACGCTTCGGCAGGCGTCGGTGGTGATGATGAACCCGGGCGGGGCGGGAAACCCCTCGGCGGTGAGCCGCGCGAGCCCCGCGCCCTTGCCTCCGAGCAGACGCACCTGGCGGTGGTCGGCCTCGCCGAAGGCGAGCACGAAGCGCTCCGCCTCGAGCGCGCCCGACCGCGCCCCGTTGCCCACGTGGAGCAGCTCGCTCACTCCTTGCGCGCCCTCCCCATGGTGCGCAGCAGGTCCTCGTGGAACTCGAACCACACGTTGTGCACGGAGTCGACGGTGGGGGTGGACACGTAGGCGGTGTCGCCCTCGTCGACCTTGCGCATCGCGCTGTCGAGACGCCGCGCGTAGCGGTCGAAGCGCGGCTCACGCTGGGAGAGCTCGCGGAGGATGTCGCAGAGCCGCTGCACGGTGCGATCGAGCTGGGTGATGACCTTCGCGTCGTACTCCGGGTCGCCGTGGTCGTTGGTCACACGGCGACCACCGACGTCGACCTGGTGCCAGTTGGCGAGGACGTCGAGAAAGCGCTTGTTGACGATCTCGAACTGGTCCGCGAGCCGGGTGACCGTCTCGTCGCCGCGCAGCCCGGCGTAGCAGCCGTCGGCGAACTCCACCACCCGGACCTGGGCGCTGTCACCCGCGAGCGCCTGCTCGCCGACGAGGACGATGAGGCCCGCCCGCTCGAGGTCGGACATCATCCCCTCGACCTCGCCGAGGGGCACCCCCGTCGCCGAGCTGACCGAGCCCGCGCTCGCCATCTTCTTGAGGACGATGCTGTTGAGGACCTCGAAGTGGGGTCGGTCGAGGGGAGCGCCGTCCGTCTCCTGATCGGGCACGACCTCGGTGTACGCCTCGCTCTCCATCTCGCAACTCTCTGGGCCGGTGGATGGGACTCCACGCATGTTCACGGATGGCGGGTGGGGTGGCGATGGGGGGTCCGGACAATCTCCCGTTCGCGACACTATCCCCATGCGACAAGCGGGGGGGACGACCGTCCCCCCCGCTCGTGGTCATGTGGGTCCTGGGTCTAGCGGACCGGTGCGCGGCGCAACACGCCGCCGATGTCCTCGTGCGGCCGTGGGATGACGTGGGCGGACACGACCCGCCCGACCCGGCTCGCGGCCGCCGCGCCGGCGTCGACGGCGGCCTTGGTGGCGCCGACGTCGCCGCGCACGATGATGGTGATGAGACCGCCGCCGGGCTGCTGACGCGTCACGAGTGAGACGTTGGCCGCCTTCACCATCGCGTCCGCGGCCTCGATGGCTGCCGCCAGGCCGACGGTCTCGACCAGTCCCAGGGCGACGCCGTGGTCAGCCATGTGGGTGGCGCTCCAATGCGAAACGGTCGGCCGGGGGCGCGGACCTCACGGCCCGCGCCCCGACCCGTTCCTTTACAGCCAGCGGCCCTTGGAGGCGCGCAGATCGGCGTCCTGCGAGAAGGGCAGGTAGCCGGAGCCGGAGAAGATCTTCTGCGGGACCACCACCTGCACGAAGTTGCGCTTGGTGATCTCGTAGTAGTACTGGGAGACGCGCTGATCGATCTCCCAGAAGTCGAACTTGTTGCACACGTCGTCGTAGGCTCCCGCCCTGCGCAGGTGCGGGAGGATCATCTCGATGTAGTAGCTGTAGATGCCGTTGGTGCACAGCTGACGGCGGGACATCTTCGCCGTCTTCTTGTACATCTTGAAGGTGGAGTCCTGGATCTTCGCGATCTCGGGCTGGAGGCTCTCGATCGGCAGGGAGCGGACCTCACCCATCGGGGTGCTCCACTGGTCGCGCGCGAAGACCGCGCCGCCGGTGATGTAGGGGATGTAGTTCTTGGGCAGCGTGAAGGTCGTCGAGATGTCGTTGACCCGGATCTCGCGCAGCCCCATGAGGTTCGGATCGAGAACCACCGCGAGCGTGTACGCGTGGGGAAGACCCTCGCAGATGTCGCTCCAGTGGAAGACGTCCTCGTTGGTGAAGAGGTCGCGGATGATCAGCAGCCGGCCGTCGGGTAGCGGGTAGGGGCCGGTGTCGCCGAGGCCGAGGCGGCAGTCGTAGTGGTCGAAGAAGGCGAGCAGCTCGGCGGTGGCGTTGAACTGGGTGAAATGGGCAGCCTTCTCCGAGCCGGGCTCGAAGTTCTCGACCTGGTTCATGACCATGTCGATGACCGACTGCTCGTGGATCTGGCAGCGGTACCGATCCTGGGAGTTGAGGATGAGGCCGTCCTGGCGCTTGCCCCAGAGGACGCGCTGCATGAACTTGAGGATGATGTTGCTCTCCTCGACGTAGTCGTCGGGGCCCATCACCTCGAGGGCGAGCAGACCGCACCGGCCCATGCCGAACGCGACCGCTCCCAGGCACCAGTCGTGCACGCAGTTGATCTTGGTGCCGATCTCCTTGCGCGCGCTGGCACCGATGTCGATCACGCCCTGCGCCCCGATCTGGTCGGTGACGTAGCGCATGATCTCCGGGTACCGGTAGAACTCGTGCATGAAGGCGAGGATCTCGTATTCCTGCCTCGGGATCATGCCCGACACGCCCTCGGTGGCACGCATCACCAGGACGTCCCAGATGTTCCACGCCAGGTAGTTGTTGAGGTCGTTGAGCTCGTCGAGGGTGAACTGGTCACGCAGGACGTCGGCGTGGCTCACCTTCTCGAGCACACCGCTCTTGGCCCGGGCGCGCATCTGCTTGTCGCCCTTGATGCCGTCGACCACCGGCTCCATGCCGTGGAAGTTGCCGGTGTAGACCAGCTCCTGGTAACGCAGACCGTCGTCGTCGGGCTCGTACCGCTTGGTGTACTCGGCCTGACCCGACCGCTCCATGACAGCCACGTGATCTTCCTCCCGAGATGGTTGGGACCCGATTGCCCCCTGCCACTCTCGGGCGGGGGCTGCCGGCGGCCCGTCGTCTATTCGCTCAGCAGCACCTTGCCCGTGTCGTGGTCGTCGCACGCGAGGACGACGTGCTTGCCGTCGAGAGCCTGGCGGATGGCCTCGAAGTGCGAGTCGTCGGTCTCACCGGGCACGTAGCGGGAGTCGTCGTCGGGAAGGTGGACGGTCATCACGCACGGCGTCTGGAACTCACGCGAGAGGATGCCGAGGTGGGACTCCGGTGCACCCGACATCGTGATCACGCCGATGGCGCCCATGCTGAGAGCCGGCGCGAGGAAGGTGGTGGTGCCGCCGCGCACGAGAAGGATGTGCTCCTTCAGCTTCCCGGACTGGATCAGGGCGATCACATCCTGCGGGGAAGCCAGGTACTTGACGGTTCCACTCGGCCGCTTGTCGGTCTCGAACACGTTGTATCCCTGTGCCAAGACCTGGGCTGTCTCCAACATGGGCCTCCTCCATCGTGTGCGTTCCCGGACGGGGTTGGTTCTCGTCAGACTGCGGATCGGACGTCGGCGCGACCGGCGGGAGGCGCCCACCGGCCGACATGGATGGCGATGTTCGCGAAGCGGGACGAGGGCGTCCATCTGCGCCCCGGATAGAGCTCCGCGCCCTCGGCTATCCGGCACGGATAAGCGCTCACCGGACCGCCTCGACGGCGCTCGGAGCCACGGGGTTGGCCAGCTCGCACAGCGTCTGCACCCCGAAGAAGTCCTGGATCTCGCCGTAGCCGGTCATCCCCTCGCACTCCCAACGGGCGAGGACGTTGTAGCCGACGACGTTGGGCCAGGCGTTCCAGGGGAATGCGGTGAGCCCCCGCCCCCTCAGCTCCCAGGTGCGGTCACGCCGGTCCACCAGGCGCAGGGAGATCTCGTCCGCGTAGTGGCCGGTGCGCCTCGTGCGCCCGGTGCCGGCCTTGAGCCCGTGGACCACTCCGTCCTCGAGGACGTACCCGTGGGTGAGGCTCAGCTCCGAGCCGTTGGTGGCGGCGTCGAAGTCGAAGATCGCGTGGACCGCGAACCGCGGCGAGAAGTGCGCGTGGAGCCAGCTCATCGTGTGGGCATGACGCTCGCCACGCGGCCCCCAGCTGTGGTCCATGGTGGTGACGCAGTTCAGCGGGTAGCGCGTGCCGCGGAGCACGACCTCGCCGACGGCGTGGCCGGTCTGATCGAAGTGCCCGTTGTACGCGGTGCCCCAGGCCCACTTCCCCGCTTCCTTCCTGGCGGCGACCATCGGGTCCTGCTCCGGGTCGTGGATGTCGAACGGCGGCATCAGCCCGGTGAAGCGGAAATGGACCTCGGTCCCCTCGCCGTCGTCGTAGTCGACCTGGTAGGAGAGCGGGGCGTCGACCGCCCGGATGCTCAGGCCGTTGGAGAGCCGGAAGTCGGCGAGGTCGGTCCCCCTGGGGATGGGGAGGTGGACCTGCGAGTCCCAGTAGTCGGCGTCCTGAGGGGTCTCCACCCGGCCGCTGTTGAGGTTGACGGTGGAGAGCACCACCCCGATCTCGGGGCGGAACAGGGCGTAGATCCCGCCGTTCATGGGGACCTCGGGGATGTAGAACCCGAAGTAGTTGGTCTCCCCCCAGGGCGGACCGGCCGCGGGATCGGACGTTGGCTCGTGGAACGACGTATCCCGGGCCTCGATCACGCTGAATCCTCCATCCAGGTGGCTGGGACGGCTGCGGGCCATCATGGAGGGCGCCCCCGGGCCGCGGCCAGGGATACCGGGGATAACCGACGACGGGGCTATCCTATCCGCCGCGGCTAATGCCAGCCCTGCCCTCGATCGCTACAACTGTCGGAGCGGCCGCGGTGCCGCGACCGGTCCAGGCCGGTCCCAACGGTCGAGCAGGGCGTGTTCTTGAACCCGGACGAAGGCTCCCGGTCGGTCCGCGACGTCGCGGTCGGTGGGACGGGCGCGAACGGCGGCGACGGCCTGGCTGACGGCCAGGCGCGGCGCACGGCCCGCACCCGTGCCCGGAGCGCCCCGGCGCCGGCCCCCACTCAGCGACCCGCCAGCGAAGAGGTGAAGGCGATGAGCCCGACGACGTCCAACGGCCACGGCATCCCCGTCGGCGCCCTCGGCCTGGTGGAGACCCGGGGCCTGGTGGGCGCCATCGAGGCGGCCGACGCCATGGTCAAGGCC
>DATKEY010000281.1:0-5672 GCA_035544475.1 Candidatus Dormiibacterota bacterium
GTCGACGCGGCGCGCCGCGTCCGCGAGGAGACGCCCGCGGCGGCCGCGCCCGAACCCGAGCCGAGCAGCCCGAGGCGGAAGACGGCCGACAAGGACGAGGCCGAGGCCCCCGCCCGCCGCCGCAAGGCCTCGTGAGGCGCACGTCCCACCAGTCCAGGACGGCCCCCGCCGCCCTCCCCCTGGCGATCCCCCCGCCGCCGTCGCTGCCCGCCGACGTCGCCCTCGAGGTGGCGGTCCCGTGCAGGGCGGCGTTCGACGCCGAGGACTGGCGGTTCTCCGTCGACTGGGACGGGATCCGGGTGCTCCTCGCCGCCGGCGCGGGCGGCGAGGCGCGGCTGCGCGACGAGCGCCGTCGCGAGATCGGCGAGCGCTTCCCCGAGGTGGCCGGCGAGGTCGCCGCCGCGCTCGGCGGGCACACCGCCGTGCTCGACGGGGTGGTGACGGTCCTCGACCCCAGCGGCCGCCCGGACCTCGAGGCGCTCTCCCGCCGCAGGGCCGGCGAGCCCGGGGTGGCCGCGGTCTTCATCGCCACCGACCTGCTCCATCTCGACGGCACCTCGCTGCTCCAGCGCCCGTTCGCCGAGCGGATCGCCGCGCTCGACGGCGCGGTGGTCGGGCAGCCCCACCTCCAGGTCCCCGAGTGGGTGGCCGGTGACGGCTGCGCCCTCGCCGAGGCCGCCACCGCGCAGGGCCTCCCCGCGCTGCTGGCGCGACAGGCGTCCGCGCCCTATCGCGCCGGAGTGGCCTCGCCGCAGCGGCTGCGGATCACGCTCGAGGACCGCGCCGACACCGTCGTCACCGCGGCGGTGCTGCGCCCCGGCGAGGGGGTTCGCGCCCTGCTCCTCGGCGAGCACCACGGCGGCCGGCTCGTCGACGCCGGCCTGGTCCCGGTCCGGCTCCCCGCCTCGATCGAGCGCTGGCTGTGCGAGCGCCTCGGCGACCTCGCCGCGCCGGCCCCCCCGTGCCCCCGGGCGATCGCCCCCGAGGGCGACGTGCGCTGGCTGCAGCCCGAGCTCGTGGCCACGGTCCGGCACAGCGGGCGGCTCTCCGGCGGCCAGCTGCGCCGTCCCGAGCTGGTGGCGCTGCGCGACGACCGCGACCCCGCCTGGTGCCTGCGCCGCAACCCGGTCCCGCCGCCCGACGGCGTCGAGCCGCTCCGCGGCTTCCATCCGACGGTCCTCCACACCCTGCCGTTCGAACGGTGACGTCCGGATAGGTCGCGGTGCCCTCGGTCCCCCTCGATCCCGACCAGCAGGCGGCCGTCGACCACCGCGAGGGGGCCTGCCTGGTGCTCGCCGGCCCGGGCTCGGGGAAGACGCGGGTGATCGTGGAGCGCTTCCTCGAGCTCTGCGCCGCCGGGATCGGTCCAGCCGAGCAGCTCGTGCTCACCTACACGGTGAAGGCCGCCGCGGAGATGCGCAGCCGTGCCGAGGCGCTCCACGGCCCCTTCGGCGACGAGGTGCCGCTCGTCAACTTCCACTCCTTCGGGCGGCGGGTGCTGCGTCAGTGGGGATGGCGCGTCGGCGTCCCGGCGGGGTTCCACATCGCCGACGCGGCGGAGCGCTGGCTCCACCTCGAGGCGGTGCTCGCCGAGATGCGACCGCGCACCCTGTGGAACCCGCTGCGTCCCCACGACCTCGTCGGGCCGCTCCTCCATCTCATCGAGACCGCGAAGCAGGAGCTCATCACCCCCGAGGAGTACGCCGCGTGGGCGTGCCGGCGGCAGCTGGTGTCGACCGACGAGGTCGAGCAGGCGCTGCTCGAGCGCCACGCCGAGTGCGCCGAGCTGTACCGCCGGCTCGAGGAGCGCTACCGCCGCCAGGCGGTGCTCGACCACGACGACTGCATCCTCATCGCCGAGCGGCTGCTGCGCGAGGACCCCGCGGTGCGCCGGGCCGCCGGCGACGCCGTGCGCTTCGTCATGGTCGATGAGTACCAGGACACGAACTACGCGCAGGCGCGGCTGGTGGAGACGCTCGTCGAGGGCCACGGCAACGTCCTCGTCGTCGCCGACGACGACCAGGCGATCTACAAGTTCCGCGGGGCGAGCCTCGCCAACCTCGACCGCTTCCGCCGGCGCCACCCCGGCCACCGCACGATCACCCTCGGACGCAACTACCGCAGCACCCGGCAGATCGTCGCCGCCTGCCGCCTGCTCATCGGCGCCGCGCTCCCGGAGTCGCGCATCCACAAGGAGCTCGTCGCCAACCGCGGCGACGGACCGGCGGTCGAGCTGTGGGACGCCCCCGACGAGCGCAGCGAGACCCTCGCGGTCGCCGCCGAGTGCCGCCGCCTCCTCGACGCCGGTACCCGCGGCGCGGACATCGCCTGGCTCTTCCGCCGCCACGACGACATGCGCGCGGCGATGACCGCGCTCCAGGAGAGCGGCGTCCCCTACCAGGTGCACGGCGGCCGCGGGTACTTCCGCCAGCCCGAGGTGAAGGCGCTGCTCGCGCTGCTGCGCGCCATCGACGACCCCGCCGACTCCCAGGCGCTGCTCCGCTGCCTGCAACTTCCTGCCTGGTCTGTCAGCAACAGGGGCCGCGTCACCCTGGTCCGCGTCTGCGATGCGGGTGAGACCCCGCTCTGTGAGCTGCTCCTCGACGGAGCCGCCGACGGGCTCGACGAGGCCGACGCGGCGACCGCGCGACGCGCCGCGGAGGAGATCTGCGCGCTGCATTCGCAGGCGCTCACCGCCGACGTCCGCGAGCTGTGCTTCGACGCGCTGGAGCGCTGCGGCTTCCTCGGCGTCGGCGAGCTCTCGCGGGACCTCGAGCGCGTCCAGGCGGGCGCCAACCTCAACAAGTTCGGCGAGCTCCTCGACGGCTTCGCCGACTGGAGCGAGGACCTGCGCCTGCGCGCGGCGCTGCGCTACCTCGAGGTGCTCCGCGACTCCGGCGCCGCCGACGAAGTCGCCGCCATCGATCCCATCGAGGACGGGGTGGTGCTGCTCACCGCCCACAGCGCCAAGGGCCTGGAGTGGCCCGTGGTCGTGGTGAGCGGGTGCGTCGAGCCACGCTGGCCGGGGCGGGGCGGCTTCCCCGCGCCGCTCACCCTCCCCGACGAGCTCGTCCCCGAGCCGCCGCCGCCCGGCGACGGCGTCGTCGACGAGGAGCGGCGGCTGTTCTACGTCGCCGCGACCCGGGCGCGCGACCGGCTGCTGCTCACCCGCGCCCGTCGCTATCCGCGCTCGTACGCCGACGAGTCACCGACCCGCTTCCTCGCCCCCCTCGCCGGACCGGCGGCCGAGGCCGTGGAGCTCCCCCGCGTCCCGGCGGCGCTCGCGCCGCGCGCCCGGGCCCGGGGGAGCGTGGTCCCGGTGAGCGTCGAGGTCTCGGTCGCCGACCTGCGCGACTTCCGCGAGTGCCCGCGCCGCTACGAGTACCGCCGCCGCTACCGGATGCCGTCTCGCACCTCGGTGCAGACCTGGTACGGGGTGCTCGTGCACGCGGTGCTCGAGCAGGCGGCCCGGCGGCGCCTCGGCGGGGAGGAGGTCGACGCCGACCGGCTGGTGGCGCTCTGGAACGACGCGTGGTCCGCGGCGCACGGCCCCAAGGGCGCGCACCGGGGGCTGCGCGCCTACGGCGAGGAGTCGCTGCGCCGCTATGCGATGACCCCGGCCTGGACCGAGGCGCGGATCGCCGACGTCGAGCGCCCGTTCGCCCTCGGCGTCGACGCCGGCGAGGTCCGCGGCCGCTTCGACCGTCTCGACGAGCGCGACGACGGGCTGCCCACCGTCGTCGACTACAAGACCGGACCGCCCCGGGGCGCCGAGAGCGCCGCCCGCGACCTCCAGGTACGCGCCTACGGGGTGGCGGCCGCGCAGCGGAGCCGCGCCGACCGGGTCGCGGTCGAGCTCCACCACCTGCAGACCGCCGAGGTCACCCGGGTGGTGCTCGAGGGCGGCGCCCTGCGCAAGGCGCACGCCCACATCGCGCTCAGCGCCGTCGACCTCTCCCGTGCCTGGAACGAGCTCGGCTTCCCGCCCAACCCGTCCCCGTGGCGCTGCCGCCGCTGCGACTACCGGACCGTCTGCGACGAGGGCGGGGCGGCAGCGGCGGCCCGGACGGTCGGCGTACCCTTCGACGGCGCCGCCCCGGCGGCGTCGAACGGGTGTGAGGGAGACGCGTCATGACACGGTGGGTCGGGATCGCCGGACTCGGCGCCGCGGCGCTTCTCGCCGCCTGTGGGGGGACGAACGCACCGCCTCAGGCGGCGGCGACCAGCTCGAGCTCCTCGGACACGATGTCCTCCGGGTCGATGAACACCTCGTGCGCGCCGTCCGGCACCACCGTGAAGCTCACGGCCAAGGACGTCAAATTCGACGTCGACTGCATCGCGGTCCCCGCCGGCCAGGCGATCACCGTCACCTTCGACAACGAGGACACCGGGACCGCGCACAACCTCGCGATCTACAGCGCGGACCCGATGGAGGACAAGAACGCCAAGACCCTCTTCAAGGGCGACCTCGTCACCGGCGTGAAGACGATGACGTACACCATCCCCGCGCTGACCGCCGGCACGTACCACTTCCACTGCGACGTCCACCCGACGCAGATGTTCGGCGCGTTCGTGGTCAAATAACCGGAGCCGTGGCCCAGCGTCCTCCCTCCCCGCTCGAACGGATCCTCGTCGTCGCCGCCCATCCCGACGACATCGACTTCGGCTGCTCGGGATCGGTCGCGACCTGGACCGGCGAGGGCGTCGACGTCGCGTACTGCATCATCACCGACGGCGACGCGGGCGGCTCCGACCGCACCCAGAGCCGCGCGGAGATGGCGAGGGTGCGGCGTGAGGAGCAGACCGCCGCCGCCGCCTGCGTCGGGGTCACCGACCTCTCCTTCCTGGGCCATCCCGACGGCCGGCTGGAGAGCACCCTCGAGGTGCGCCGCGACATCGCCCGGGTGATCCGCCGGGTGCGCCCCCAGCGGGTGGTCGCCTCCTCGCCGGAGCGCAACTGGCAACGGATCTTCGCGAGCCATCCCGACCACCTCGCCGCCGGGGTCGCGACCATGGCCGCCGTCTACCCGGACGCTCGCAACCCCTTCGCCCACCCGGAGCTGCTCGACGAGGGGCTCGAGCCCCACACCGTCGAGGAGATCTGGATGATGGCCTTCCCGACGCCCGACACCTGGGTGGACGTCACCGACCAGTTCGATCGCAAGATCGCCGCGCTGCAGTGCCACCGCAGCCAGGTCGGCGGCTGGGAGGACCTCCCCGACGCGATGCGCCACTGGGGGTCGGCGATCGCCCGCCAGGGCGGGATGGCCGAGGGCCGCCTCGCCGAGGCCTTCCGGGTGATCAGCGCGGTCTGACCCCGGGCGAACCGGCGAGCTTCCCCCTCCGTGCGCAGGTAACGTCTGTGTAACGCAGATAGTACGTGGAAAACACGTACATTATCCTCACGGCAGGCATCAACCGGGATCAGGTGGGAGGTGCCGGCGATGGTGGCGATGGTGAGGAGGCTTGTCGGGGGAGCGGTGCTGGTCTGGCTGTTCTTCCACGTCAACCACTTCGGGCTGGACGGCGGCGGGCTGCACTGGTACGTCGACGGCCGCTGGCAGGGCGTGTGCCACCAGCTCCTGAAGCACTGCGACTACGTCGTGCGCCTCCGCGATCAGTAGGCGAAGAGGATCCGCTCCTTCGTCCCGTCGGGGCGCTCGATGATCACG